>JAKSJQ010000002.1 GCA_024402115.1 Bacteroidales bacterium
CGTTACCGTTGAGGATGTGTACGTTCTCCTTCTTGATGTCGATGTGGCTGAAGAAATTGGTCCACATGAAGCTGTGGTAAGACTCAGGATGCTCCTCCGGGAGGTTCACATACTCGTCCATGTTGAAGGTTACCACGTTCTGGAAAGAAACCTTTCCGGCCTTGTTGAGGGCGATGAGCTCCTTGTAGAGACCGAGAGGAGAAGAACCGGTAGGACATCCGAGTTTGAAAGGCTTTTCTGGGGTCGGATTGGCCTCGTTGATCTTATTTGCAACATAATTAGCTGCCCACTTTGAAAGTTCGGCGTAGCTAGGTTCGATGATTACTCTCATGTTATCAGTTTATAGTTCCAATTATAGAGTACAAAAATAACATTTTTCTTACCTTTGCCAACGCATTTTAAGATGGAAAATATCATTGAAGACATAACGACCCAGGAGTACGAGCACGGATTCGTCACGGAGGTTGAGCAGGAGTTCATTCCGAAAGGTCTGAACGAGGACATCGTCCGCCTGATCTCGGCCAAGAAGAACGAGCCGGAGTGGCTGCTTGAGTTCCGCCTTAAGGCGTTCCGCAAGTGGCAGACCATGCCTGTACCGAAGTGGGCCCACCTCGATATCCCGGAGATAGATTTCCAGGATATCATCTACTATGCTGCTCCAAAGAAGGAGAGCGACCGTCCGAAGGAGATCGATCCAGAGCTCATGAAGACCTTCGACAAGCTCGGAATTCCTCTCTCAGAGAGGGAAGTGCTTGCAGGCGTCAAGGCCGCAGAAGAGACTCAGAGCTCCTCGAACGTAGCCGTGGACGCAGTGTTTGATTCTGTGTCCGTAAAGACTACCTTCCGCAAGGCTCTCTCGGAGAAAGGCATCATTTTCTGCTCGTTCTCTGAGGCGGTGCAGGAGCATCCGGACCTTGTCCGCAAGTATCTCGCTACCGTCGTTCCTGCCGGAGACAACTACTACTCAGCCCTGAACAGCGCCGTGTTCAGCGACGGCTCATGCTGCTACATCCCCAAGGGCGTGCGCTGTCCTATGGAGCTTTCGTCCTACTTCCGCATCAATGCGAAGGGCACAGGCCAGTTCGAGCGCACCCTCATTGTCGCAGACGAGGGCTCATATGTGAGCTACATGGAAGGATGTACCGCGCCTATGCGTGACGAGAACCAGCTCCACGCTGCGGTCGTCGAGATCGTTGTGGAGAAGGATGCCGACGTGAAGTACTCCACCGTCCAGAACTGGTATCCGGGAGATGCACAGGGAAGGGGCGGAATCTTCAACTTCGTGACCAAGCGCGGCATCTGCAAGGGAAGCGGCAGCCATCTGAGCTGGACGCAGGTCGAGACCGGATCCGCAATCACATGGAAATATCCTTCAACCATACTCAAGGGTGACAATTCGTCGTCCGAATTCTATTCCGTGGCCGTCACCAACAACTACCAGCAGGCGGACACCGGAACGAAGATGATCCATGCCGGAAGGAATACCCGCAGCCGCATCGTCAGCAAGGGTATATCGGCTGGACATAGCCAGAACAGCTACCGAGGCCTCGTGAAGATGCTTCCGGGTGCTGACAATGCCCGCAACTTCTCGCAGTGCGACAGCCTCCTCATCGGAGACAAGTGCGGAGCACATACATTCCCTGTAATCGAAAATTCTAACCGTACGGCCACCGTGGAGCACGAGGCAACCACCTCGAAGATCAGCGAAGACCAGCTCTTCTACTGCAACCAGCGCGGAATTGGCCCAGAGGAGGCTGTAGGCCTCATCGTAAATGGATATGCGCAGGAAGTCCTCGCGAAGCTCCCTATGGAGTTCGCAGTCGAGGCGCGCAAGCTCCTTTCCGTCTCACTCGAAGGATCTATTGGATAAACTGTCATGGACTGGATCAATTACACTGTATTCACCTTTGCCGGAGACTATCCGGTGCTGCTGATCGACATCATCACATCGGTGCTCGGTCTCACCTGCGTTTTCCTCGCAGGCCGCAACAGCAAATACAATTTCTGGGTGGGATACTTCTATACCGCAGCGCTGTTCCTGATGTTCTGGAACAAGAACCTCTACGCAAGCCTCCTGCTCCAGCCGATTTCGCTCGCGATCAACATCATGGGCCACTATCGCTGGACACATCCGAAGAAGGAAGAGGAGAGCAGCGCAGACGCCAGCGCCCTGAAGGTTTCCATGCTCTCATGGGCAGGCAGGGCATTCGCGATCGGCTCGGTGTTCCTCATCGCCGGTCTCTGGGGATGGACTCTCGACACTCTCTTCCCTCTGGATCCGCATCCTTACCTTGACTCATGCGTGACCGTGCTCATACTCGTCGCACAGTTCCTCAGCGCACTGAAGAAGTGGGATTGCTGGATCGCCTGGCTGCTCGTGAACATCACCCAGCTCATACTCCACATCAGCGTAGGACATGTATTCATGCCTATCGTATGTGCACTCTACCTTATCAACGGCATCGTATCCCTCGTGGGATGGATGAAGCTTTACAGAAAAAAAGCCTGATATGAACGATATACTTCTCGAAATCAGAAACCTCCATGCAAGAGTGGAGGACAAGGAAATACTCAAGGGCGTGGACCTTACCATCAGAAAGGGTGAGATCCATGCAGTCATGGGCCCCAACGGCGCAGGAAAGAGTACGCTCAGCGCCGTACTTGCCGGCAAGCCTCAGTTCGTGGTGACCGAAGGTTCCATTACCTTCATGGGCCAGGACCTTCTTGCCATGACCCCCGAGCAGAGGGCCTGGGCAGGTATCTTCCTTTCCTTCCAGTATCCCGTAGAGATACCCGGCGTAAGCATCACAAACTTCATGAAGACAGCGGTGAATTGCCGCAGGGAGGCTCAGGGCCTCGAGCCGATGAAGGCGGGCGAGTTCCTCAAGCTCATGAAGGAGAAGATGGCCTTCGTGCAGATGAAGGGCGAGTTCTCTAAGCGTGAGGTCAACGTCGGCTTTTCAGGCGGCGAGAAGAAGCGCAACGAGATCTTCCAGATGGCAATGCTCGATCCGACCCTCAGCATTCTCGACGAGACCGACAGCGGACTCGACGTGGACGCTCTCCGTATCGTGGCGAGCGGCGTGAACTCTCTCCATACTCCGGAGAAGGCAGCCATCGTCATCACCCACTACCAGAGGCTTCTCGACTATATCGTGCCAGACGTCGTTCACGTCCTCAAGGACGGACGCATCATCAAGACAGCAGGCCGCGAGCTCGTTGATCAGATCGAGGAAAAGGGTTACGACAGCATTACCGAGTAGACCATGCACAAGCTTTACGTCATAAAGCCAGGCACAGAGCTGCCCCAGATTCCTGCCAGCTTCACTCTCGGAGCCGGTGAGACTCTCGACATGACCATAGTCGTCATGCCGGGGGTAAGCTGCGAGCTGCCACTCTCCGTCGAACTCGTCGGGGAAGGTGCCCAGGCCAATCTCTATGGAGTATATGTATGCGGTGCCGAGGAGAAGGTGAACATCAGCGTGAATCTCAACCACAAGGTCGGCCATTGCAACAGCAACCAGCTCTTCAAGGGCATTGCCGGCGGCAAGTCCCATGTCGGATTCGACGGTAGGATAATCGTCGCTCAGGATGCTCAGAAGACCGAGGCATATCAGTCGAACCACAATATCCTCCTTAGCGACGATGCACGCGTAGATACCCGTCCTCAGCTCGAGATATATGCGGACGACGTCAAGTGCTCTCACGGAGCGACCGTAGGCCGCCTCAACGAGGAGGAGCAGTTCTATATGCGCAGCCGAGGCATCACCCTCAAGGAGGCACGTACCCTCCAGATGATTTCCTTTGTCCATCCGGCTCTCCAGGGCATCGAGGATGAGGAGCTTCGCGAGTCTCTCGCTGCAGAGATAGAGGACGCGATCAGATCCATACTCTAAGCGCACATGAACGAAGTCATCATAAAGAACCTTGCGGACATAGACAGGGCCGCCGAGGAATTCCTCTCCAAGATAGGAGATAGCAAGCTCATTGCCTTCTATGCGCCTATGGGCTCAGGCAAGACCACCTTCACGACCGCGCTCTGCCGCGTCCTCGGAGTGGGCGATGCCGTGTGCTCTCCCACCTTCACCATCATCAACGAGTATGTCGCCGCCGACGGCGAGTCCATCTTCCACTTCGACTTCTACCGCATCACGAAGCCCTCGGAGGCTATGGACATAGGCCTTTACGATTACCTCGACAGCGGATGCCTCTGTCTGATGGAATGGCCGGAGAACGTTGAGGAACTCCTTCCCGAGGAAACCATCAAGGTCACCATCAAGGTCAATCCCGACCAGTCCCGTACACTCGTCTGGTAACCTCACCGATCGCAAGGTGGTCGATGAATCCATGGATACCGAAACTCTTCACGATGCCGTCCTTCCAGAGGACGGCATCGTCGTTCATGTCGACCAGCGCGATGCAGAGGGTGCCGTCATAGGCGAGCATCGCGGCCGACCCCAGCGGTTTCAACCCCTCCTCCAGCTCGCATACCATCTCGTTCTGCATGATGATCCACTTCCCCTTCACGACATCCAGCCCGAGTATGCACAGATTTCCGTCCGCGACGCACCATGCAGCCTTCCTGAACTCGCCGGGGTAGCTGTATGCCAGCTCGCCATCCTTCCATACCATATACTCCTGGCTGCCGTCACTGTCAGTCTTGACCGCATCGAAGTAGCATTCCCCCCGGTACCCGTCATATAGGAAATCACCCGGGTCGTACGTGTCCATCGGGTTCAGACCGATGAAGAAGACCTCGTCATCTATCGCCAGGAAAAGGGACTGTTTCGACATGATGGCCCTGTGCCTCTTGCCGCCGGCGCGGAGCATACTGACTATCCTGGCGCTTTCGGAAGGATGGTTCACCGGCAGGATCTTGCCGTTCTCCACGATGCACCACTGGGTGTCGCCCTTCCCGTCGCGGCTGACCCCTGTGAAGCTGAGCACACCACGGTCCATCAGCAGCGGAGTCGCGGGAAGGACCTCCGTGCTCTGGGAAATGATCTTACCGTCCTTTCTGAGCACATATCCCCCCTTGCTCTTCGGATAGCCGAGCGAGTACATCGCTCCGCCCTGCTCCATCATGGAAACCACCATCTCGCGCCCGTACATGCTGTAGGCAATCTCCCCATTGCACCGTATGACGGTCTCCTCGTCGGTGGCCCAGTCCTCGTACAGCCTGCCTCCCACTATGCGGTGCATGTCGATGTCCGAAGCTGTGCAGTAAAGGTCGCCGACAGGCCGCGTCAGAAGCACGCTGTCCTCGGTCATCAGCATGAGGCTGCAGGGGACCTCTCCATAGTGTGCGTCCTGTCTCCAGTCGTAGCCTTCAGGATAGGACAATGCGCTCATCAGCAGGCTCTCGAATACCTCTGTCCTTACGACCTCCTCAGGCTCCTCCTCTTCCTTTGCTCCGCGGATTATGTCCACCAACTCGCATCCTACTGCCAGTAGGAATGCCATACCCAACATGAATAATCTTCTCATATCATCGTCTTTTTCCGCTAAAATAGGTATAGAAAAGACTGCTTCCCCGTTTTTGAAAAAACAAACATTTTTTCGTGGCAGATATGCATTTTTCGCGGGAGGATTCATTTTTTTAGTGTCCATCTTCGCCTTGAACATTAGATATACACGCAATGCTGATCAACATCTATGGGGCGAGGTGCATAGGCATAGAAGCCCAGAAGGTCACCGTCGAGGTGGAGGTGACGAACGGAATAGGCATCCACCTGGTAGGACTGGCGGACGCCGCAGTGAAGGAGAGCCTTCTCAGGACATCGACTGCCATAAGCAGCCTCGGCTACAGGGTGCCCGGGAAGAAGATAGTCATAAATCTGGCACCGGCTGACATGCACAAGAAGGGAAGCGGCTATGACCTTCCGATCGCCCTGGGAATACTTGCCGGGTCCGGACAGGTTGAGATGCCTCAGCTCGGGCGCTATGTCATAATGGGTGAGCTTGGACTTGACGGGTCGATAAGGCCAGTGCCTGGGGCTCTTCCGATCTGCGAGCTTGCCAGGATCGAGGGCTTCGATGGCTGCATCCTTCCCAAGACGTCCGCCCTGGAGGCTGCGGACTTCGAGGAAATGAAGATATACGGGGTGGAGACCCTGGATGAGGTGCTCGACATTGTCGGCGGAGAGGTCTGCCGGGATGACCTTCTTGTGAGAAACACGCCGCGGGTCGTGGGCGAATCCCCGTCGGAGTCGATGGACTTTTCGGAAATCATCGGGCAGGAGGGTGCGAAGAGAGGGCTGGAGATCGCTGCAGCCGGCTCGCACAACGTGATTCTCATCGGTCCTCCAGGCTCGGGGAAGAGTTCCATGGCCAAGGCGCTCGCAGGGATACTTCCCCCTATGAGCACAGAGGAGGCCCTTCAGACGAGTAAGATATACTCAGTCGCCGGAAGGAGCAGGGAAGGCTGCGGACTGATAAGACAGCGGCCGTTCAGGGCGCCTCATGTCAGCGCTTCCGTTCCGGCTCTGATCGGTGGAGGATCCGAGGCCATCATGCCAGGCGAAATCAGCCTCGCACATAACGGCGTGCTCATGATTGACGAATTCTGTGAGGCGCCGAAAAGACTGATTGAGGTGTTGAGGGCACCGATGGAGGACAGGAAGGTGACGATCTCGAGGCTTCGCTCCAAAGTGGAGTATCCGGCATCCTTCATGCTGGTCGCTGCATCCAATCCCTGCCCATGCGGGTACTATGGTGAAGGGGACCGCTGCACCTGCACACCAGGGCGCAGGGAAGGGTACCTCAGCAAATTGTCGGGACCTATAATGGATCGAATCGACCTCCATCTATGGGTCCACCAGGTGGATCCGAAGCAGATGATGGAGCGGCCGACGGCTGAGCATTCGGCAGCTATAGCCAAGAGGGTGCTTGCTGCCAGGGAAATACAGCGGCTGCGTTTCAGGGACGATGGGATATTCACCAATTCGGAGATGGACAATGCCATGATAAACAAGTACTGTGCTCTGGACCAGGAGTGCCGCGACTATCTGGAGAAGCTGATGACCCGCTTCGGCCTCTCCGCGCGTGCCTGCACCCGGATCCTGAAGATCGCCCGTACGATAGCTGACCTCGCCGCCTCTCCCGACATCCGTCTCAACCACCTCTCCGAAGCTTCCTCCTACCGTTTCCTTGACCGTCCGATGATGTAAATTTCAGAATATGGGTTGTAATATATTATAACTTTCATACCTTTGCAATGCCTAAGAGAATTATTGCCTTTAAGTCATACTATCTAAGCTTCATGAATGAACAGACTGAAGAGGATAGGAAGAAGATAAGGAGGGTTCTGTCTCTGATGGAAACTGATGACCGTATTCCGTCGCATTACATCAAGTTCCTAGGGGATAAGATATATGAATTAAGAATATCGATAACGAATAAGGAGGCTCGTCTTTTATTCTTTTACGATGGTGTGGAGATTGTAGTCGTCGTTAATTGTTTCATAAAAAAGACGCAGAAGACACCGAAGACTGAGATTGATAAGGCGAAGCGTTTGAGAAGGGAGTATTATGAAAGAGACAGAGGTCTATGATATCAGTGCTGAACTCGAAAGAGAGTTGGGGCCGATAGGCTCTGAAAAAAGAGCCAAGGAAAACGAGAGGGCATGGGAAGAATACAATGCCAAGATATTGCTTGATACCAGGTTGTCCGCGAAAATGACTCAGGAAGAGCTTGCACAGAGAATCGGAGCATCCAAAGGTTATGTCTCCAAGGTTGAGCGGGGTATCATCGTACCGACTATTGCGACTTTCTACAGAATGGTGTCAGCTATGGGTAAAAGGGTGGAATTGGTATGATGGACAAGAGACAGATAGCAGGGCATCTTGCGGCTGCGGCCGCTTATGCGATATTCGGAATAAACATAGTCACGACAAAGGACATCGCGAACTCGGGACTCGTGAGCCCGATCGTCCTCTTCTCGCTGAGGGCCATCGGAACCGTGTCCCTGTTCTGGATCATCTCCTTCTTCCTTCCGAAGGAGAAGGTGGATCCCAAGGATATACTCAGCATAGCCGTCGCGGCCTTCCTCGGCCTTTTCGTACCTCAGCTCACCTTTCTGAAGGCCATCACCGTCACCACCGCGATAGATACGTCGATCATCGGCTCGATCACTCCGATCTTCACGATGTTCGTGGCCGCGATCTTCCTCAAGGAGCCTATTACCTGGAAGAAGGCCTTCGGCGTATTCCTTAGCTTCGGAGGCGTGATATTCCTTATCCTGAACTCAGTGACAGTGAACCGAGGTGCGGACCAGACCACTCCTCTGGGCATATTGCTTCTCGTGCTCAACACCTCGAGCTTCGCATGCTACCTGGGTATCTTCCGCCCTCTGATCAACAAGTACAGCGTCGTGACCTTCATGAAATGGATGTTCCTCTTCGCACTTGCGATGTCGCTCCCTTTCTCAGCGAAAGGACTCGTGACCACCCATTATTCGGAGATATCCCTGCAGGTGGGTCTGGAGATAGGATTCCTCATCCTTTTCGCGACCTTCTTCGCTTACTTCCTCATCCCATACGGGCAGCAGCGCATACGCCCGACCCTGGTCAGCATGTATTCCTACACCCAGCCGATTATCGCTGCCGTGATCAGCATCTGCGTGGGTATAGATACCCTCAGCTGGCAGAAGCTGCTCGCAACCGTGCTCGTATTCAGCGGCGTGATAATAGTAAACCAGTCCCGCGCAAAGGCTGCGTAGGACCGTGTAGCTTGTTTCTGCAGGAATTCAGTATCCCTGTCAGTCTTTACTGAGCTTTCTTGGAATCGGTCTTCGACTGGAACTTCTCCATGTCGATGATGAACCTCTCATGGGTGCCTTCACCGATGAGGCCGGTCTCGTCATAGGCTGCAACCTTGAACACGAGCCTTCTGCGGTCGATCTCCACCAACTCGCTTTCCGCCCACACCTTCATCCCGAGAGGCGTCGCAGAGCAGTGTGAGACGTTGAGCAGAGTGCCGACGGTGGTCTGACCTTCGGCGAGCTCAGACTCCACCGAAAGTGACGCGGTCTTCTCGATCAGGGCTATCATCATCGGGGTAGCAAATACCCTAACCTTGCCGCTACCGACGTTCACGGCAAGCTGGTCCTCAGTGACGACTGTCTCCTGACGACCCTTGATTCCCGCTTCGAGCATCCTAGATGCGGTTGCGGAGGAGGAAATAATAGATAGCGATACCGATCCAGCTGCAAGCGAGCACGAGGACGCAGAGGAGGATCTTCTCGATGAGACCACAGTTCTTCTTGAGGATGTCAAGGACGCACCAGATAGCGGCGAGGACGCCGAGGATGTAGATGATTTTTGCTATCATTTTTCCGTATGTTTATGATTGTTATCCCAAATGTAGAGATTTTTTATGATATTTGGGATATATGATAGTCTACCCGAACGTCAAAGTGAATGTGGGACTCAACGTCCTGCGCAAGAGAGAAGACGGTTACCACGACCTGGAAACCCTCTTCGTGCCATATCATGGGATCTCCGATGTGCTGGAGATCGTACCGTCCGAGGAATTCTCGATCGAAATCGTCAAGGAAGGCGGAGTCGACTGGGATCCGATGACAGACCTTACCGTCAGGGCATACCAGCTCCTCAAGGCTGATTACGATATCCCTGCCGTGAGCATACGCCTCGAGAAGAGGTCGCCGGTAGGTGCTGGTCTCGGCGGAGGTTCTTCGGATGCCGCATTCGCGTTGAGGTGCATCAGTGAACTATTCTCGCTCGGCCTCTCCGACGATACCCTCGCAGGCTACGCGGCAAGGCTGGGCAGCGACTGCGCATTCTTCGTGTACAACCGTCCGATGTTCGGCTCGGGCAGGGGAGAGGTGCTGGAGGATTTCGCCCTCGGAGGCCTTGATTACGGTCAGAAAGGCGCGGAGGATTGTCCATACAAGCTCGTTGTGACGGTCCCTCAGGGAATCGCGGTATCTACGGCCGACGCATACAGGGGCATAGTTCCCGTCGTGCCTCAGACCAGCCTGAAAGAGATACTTTCCCGCCCTGTATCTTCATGGAAGGACGCTCTCGTCAATGATTTCGAGACCACTGTCTTTGCGAAATATCCAAGGCTCGCCCAGATAAAGCAGGAGCTCTACGACGAAGGAGCGGTATACGCATCGATGTCCGGTTCGGGATCGTCCCTCTATGCAATCTACGCCAGATAGACCTGCGGACAGCGGTGCCCTGAAACCGGCGGCAGATATATAAAAGAATGACGGCTGCACCTCACGGTGTGGCCGTCACTTGGTTAGTTTGTAGTTGTTGTATACTCTTTGGCGCCTTTCGGCAACCTAGGAATTATCTTAAAGCTTGACCCTGAGACCGAGCTCGATGCCAGCCATGAACGGCTGCTGAGTCCTTACGCTCTTGGGCATGTTCTTACCCTTGAAATAGTATCTCGCGCTTGGGTCGATGTAGATTCCGAGATGGTCGGCTACCATGAACTCGCAACCGAGTCCGAGTCCGGCCGAGAACATCACGCCGCCCTTCTGACCCTTGAAGTATGTGTTTCCTCCAGGTGACTGCATGATGTTGTTGTTATAGACACACTTCTCTGCCGAGCCGCCGCCGTATACATAGAAGTCCACGAACCTGTTGCTCACGATGCTGAAGTATGCGTTGACAGGGATGCCGACATAGAACTGATTGTTTCTGATGTCCGAGTAGGTCTCGCTCTTGAGAAGCATGCCGCTCTCGTCGTACTCCCTATAGGTTCCGGCATATGTCCTGCCGAGGTAGGTCGCATTGACTCCGAGTCCGATGGACCAGCGCTCGCCGAGAGGGAACTTGATACCGGTACCGAAGCTGACAGGGATCATGAAGGTGGATTCTCCGGTCTCGGTGATTCCGGTTGCAGAAGGAGCTGCAGCTGGAACTCTCATGATGCCGTTAGGGCCCTTCGATGCAGGGTTGGTATTGCTGCTTGCGTTTCCTGAGAAATATACGGAGCTCTTGCGCTTCTTTGCGTTGGCCTTGAAGGAGTCCTCGAACTCCATCCTGTCGAGAGCCTTGGTGTCGGAGGTCTTCTCGGTGACCTTCTCGGTAGTTACAGTCTTCTCTTCTACCTTTTCTGAGCTTGTGGTCTTGTCGTTGGCCTTCTCAAGATCTGTAGTCTGAGAGTTCTTGTTGGTGGATGTGGCCTTCGACGAATCAACACGCCTTGGACGGAGTATCTTCACGGGCTCGCCTGGAACCTCATTCGGAACGAAATCGGCCACCATCTCATCGATGAAGATTGACTCTTCCTCCACGTCAGCGACCATATTCCTGGCACCGCTGACGATCTCGATCTGATCGCTCGAAGGTCTGCGACCTGAATATACAATGCCGAAAGTGAGGGCAGCGGCTGCTGCGAGGGCGATGCCGACGCGCCTTGTCCATGTCAGAACTACCGCCTTGCGCTGGGTCTTTGCAGGAGCGGCTGCCGGAAGCTGACTCTGCACGGCATCCCAGAGACCGGCAGGGACTTCCTCCCTTCCGTTCTCCATCATGGATCTTACGAGCTTATCAAATTCCTGCATCACTGTTCTGCTATTCTGTTCTGGAGCCATATCCTTGCCCTGCTGAGCTGGGTCCTGGAGGTGGTCTCCGTAATTCCTAATTCATCTGCGATCTCCTTGTGGGAATATCCCTCGATCACGTACATGTTGAAGACTGTCCTGAATCCCGGCGGGAGCTCTGTGATCAGTTTCATCAGCTCCTTGTATCCGATGTCCTGCATCTGGGTCGACAGTTCGGAACTCAGTTCCCTGGCGCTCTCCAGATCCTCGCTCATCTTCAGCGCATCCTTCTTCCTGAGGAACATCAGCGCCGTGTTCACGAATATCTTCCTTGCCCATCCCTCGAAGGAACCGTCTCCCTTGTAAGTCTCAAGCTTGGAGAACAGCGCCACGAAACCATCCTGCAGAAGGTCCTCGGCCGTCGCCCTGTCACCCACATAGCGCAGGCACACGGACAGCATCAGCGGAGCCAGCCTGTCGAAAAGCTGCTTCTGCGCGATGCGGTCTCCTTTGAGACAGTCATTGACCAATTTCTGTTCGTCGGTCACGAGGGTTTGGTAGTAATACGCTTGATAGATGCAATAATGTGGCTCCGCGTTGCATCGTCATCAAAAACAAACATGAGGGAAGGTGCCACGTCAGCAAATATAAATAAAATGTACTATTTTTGTATGTTGACACAGTTATGGCAAATACTTGGAAAAATATACTCTTGGTCCTTACGGTCGTCTTTCCTTGCATGGCTCTCCATGCACAGGATTTTGACCGCAAGGTGCTGGAGAACGCATATCTCCAGGCAGTCCAGCAGTATGACTCTGGTGATTACAAGAAGGCTGCGGCAACCCTCCAGGCTATCCTGAACAAGGATGACTCGATGGACGCCGCCCACTACTACCTCGGCCTGTGCGCCGCCGGCATGAACGATCTCGAGCAGGCCGAGCTCCATATCACGAAGGCGGTCAAGCTCGACAGCACCAACTACTGGTATCGTCAGAGGGCTGCCGTGCTCTATTCTGCAACCGGCAGAGATGAGCAGGCCATCAAGGAATACGAGGCCATACTCCGTGACTTCCCGAAGAAGAGCGACGTCTACTACAACCTCATAGAACTCTATTCTTCGACCGGCAGGAACGAGGATGCTCTGAACGTGCTTGACAAGATCGAGGGCCTTCAGGGACGTTCCGACGGTACCGCGATGGCCAGGTTCCAGCTTCTCGGACAGATGAACCATCAGCAGGAAGCATACGACTTCCTCGAGTCCGTCTATGACGAATATCCTTCGCCTCAGATTCTCAGCATACTGGGAGACTACAACCTCTCCATGTACAAGGACAGCATAGCCGTGGCTCTCTACGACGAGGCCCTCTCCATGGCACCGGGCTATGCGCCGGCAGTGGTCGGCAAGGCCGAGGTACACAGGATGAAGAGGGACTACGCGAAGTTCATCGAGGCTTTGGAGCCATTCGTGGCAGACCCTTCGTCTCCGGTGGAGATGAAGATTGACTACCTCAAGCAGATAGTCCAGCATGCTGACCAGAGACTCATCCAGGGCCACCGCGACGATCTCTACCGCCTCTACCAGCTCTGCGCCGATACCCATCCGGATAACCCGATGGCGACAAGCTATCTCGTTTCGCTGAAGCTGGGTTATGACGACTATGAAGGTGTGGCAGAATCGGCGGAGAAGGCTATGCTTGCGTTCCCTGAAGACAATTCCTTCTTGGAGATAGCTACCTATGCCGAATATCAGATCGGCAACCTGGAGAAGGTGCTCGACCTTTCTCTCATACAGCTCGAGAGGGCGAAGAAGGCTGGCGACAAGAAACAGCTCGCC
Organism: Bacteroidales bacterium; assembly: GCA_024402115.1. The sequence goes on from JAKSJQ010000002.1 coordinate 13,353, forward strand.
GTGGCAAACGCCAATGTAGGCGACAGCTACCACTCCCTCGGCGACAACAAGAAGGCATACAAGTACTATGAGGCCGCGCTCAAGGACGATCCTGACTATGCGCCGGCCCTCAACAACTATGCATATTATCTCTGCACCACAGGCAAGAAGCTCAAGAAGGCTTATCAGATGAGCCGCAAGTGCACTGAGCTCGAACCTGATAATGCGACCTATCTCGACACCTTCGGCTGGATACTCCACCTCATGGGTAAGGACACCGAAGCTCTCGCGATTTTCAAGAGGGTGATGATCTACGGAGGTAAGGATAACGCGGAGGAGCTCCGCCACTATGCGGACGTGCTCGAAGCGACCGGCAAGAAGGATCTCGCCGAGATGTATCGCAGCCAGGCTGCAGCAAAGGAAAAATAGAAATGAGGTGGTTCAGGGTCATATCTCTCGTCTTCGCGATGAGCCTTGCGAGCCTTTCTCTCCAGGCCCAGGACACCCGTGCCCAGGAGGCAAAGAAAAAGAAGCTCGAGCAGGAGATGGCGATACTCGACCGTCAGCTCAGCGAGAACCGCAAGCAGAGCAAGAATGCCCTTTCCCAGCTCGAACTCTCCCGCAAGAAGGTCAGTCTCCAGAGGGAGATGGTCGCGGAGAGCGACCGAAAGATCCGCACCTACAGCGACAGCATCTACGCCCACCAGCGCCAGATAGGCGAGCTCCAGCGTCGCGTCGACACCCTTTCGACATATTACTCACGCCTCGTGAACGCATCCTACAGGAACAGGGATACGAGGATATGGTACATGTACATAATCGCCAGTGAGAACCTCACCCAGGGTTTCCGCCGATACAGCTATTTCAAGAACCTCTCGAGCAACCTCAAGGACCAGGCGACCAAGCTGCGCGAGGCCAAGGAGGAACTCGAGTACGAGAAGCTTGAACTGGAGAAGCTCAAGGCCGAGAGCGAGGCCGTGCGCGTGGAACGCAAGCAGGAGCAGGCGAAGCTTGAGCAGGAGCAGGCGGCCGATCAGAAGATCGTGAACGACCTGCAGAAGAACAGGCGCAAATATGAGAACGAGCTTGCTTCGAAGAAGAAGCAGGTCGAGTCCCTGAACAAGGAGATCCAGAGGATCATCGCTGCTGCCATGAGCGCTGCATCGAAGAGCACGGACAAGAACGTGAAGAGCGATGGCAAGAAGATGGAAGTCGACAAGGCCCTCGCAGCCGAGTTCTCAAGGAACAAGGGTAGGCTTCCATGGCCGGTGGACGGTCCGGTGGTCGGCAAGTTCGGCCAGCACTACCATGCCGTATTCACCAACGTGAAGCTTCCTTTCAACAACGGAATCGACATCGCAGCCCAGGCTAATGCAAAGGTGTGCGCCGTGTTCGACGGTGTGGTGAAGCAGATAGTCGTGCTTCCGGGATACAACCAGTGCGTGCTCGTGCAGCACGGCAACTATTTCACTCTCTACTGCAAGCTGCAGTCTACTTCGGTCAAGGCCGGAGACAAGGTGAAGACCGGTCAGCAGGTCGGAATCGTCGATACCATCAACGGTGAGACCCAGGTCCACTTCGAGGTATGGCAGGGCCAGAAGGCCCAGAATCCGGAGAGCTGGCTGAAATAACCTGAAACTTACCTAACGCTAAACCATAAGAAAAGAATGAAGAAGACAGTATTCCTGTCCGGAGCCACCGGCAACATGGGGTGGCATGGATTTCAGGAAATCCTGAAGAAGAAGGACAGATTTGACATACGCCTGCTCGCGCGAAAGAGCAAGAAGAACGAGAAGGCACTTGCGCCTTATATGAATGATCCTGCCGTCACCATCGTCTGGGGTGACCTCTGCGTCCTCGAGGACGTGAGGAAGGCGGTAGCGGGATCGGACTATGTCCTCCATGTCGGGGGCATGGTCAGCCCTGCAGCAGACTACTATCCCGAAAAGACTCTCAAGGTCAACATCACTGCTGCCCAGAATGTGGTGAAAGCCGTACTTGAGCAGCCGAACGCAGACGACATCCGCGTAGTATATATAGGTTCGGTGGCCCAGTATGGAAACAGGATGGGCGAGACCCTCTGGGGCCGTACCGGTGACCCTCAGCGTGCGAGCCTGTACGACATGTACTCGGTTTCGAAGTGCGCAGCCGAGAAGGTCTTTGCGGATTCAGGTCTGAAGCATTGGGTATCCCTCCGCCAGAGCGGCATACTCTACGCGGGCATACTCAAGGTCGTCAATCCGACCGCCTTCCATGTCCCAGTGCGCGGTGCGCTCGAATGGGCTACGGTCGAGGATTCCGCCAGGCTCATGGCCAACGTGATCGAGGATGACGTGCCGGAGGAGTTCTGGAACCGTTTCTACAATATCTCCAGCGGTGAGCAGTACCGAATGAGCAACTATGAGTTCGAGACACGTCTCCTCAATGGGCTCGGTCTTCCCGGACCGGAGAAGGTGTTCGAGGCGAAGTGGTTCGCGACAAGAAATTTCCACGGCATGTGGTACACGGACGCGGATGAGCTCGAGAAGTATCTCCATTTCCGCGCAAACCTTCCTGTCGACGAGTATTTCGCGCAGCTCAAGGGCCAGCTCGACTGGTATTACAAGCTCGCGCCCCTCGCGCCTGCCTGGGCAATCAAGATGTTCATGAAGAGATTTGCTTTCGAGGATGGCATGGGCACACAGTCGTGGGCGAAGAACAACCCTGAGCGCCTCAATGCGTATTATGGTTCGCGCGAGGCTTATGAAGGTATACATTCATGGGCGCAGATGCGTCCCGGATACATGGAGAAGAACCTTGAGAAGGCCGTCCAGTCCGGCGAGGCCGAAAATCTCGACCATGGATATGACGAGAGCAAGAGCATATATGTACTCACGAAGGAAGAGATCCGGGCTGCCGCTGAGTTCCGTGGAGGACGTTGCCTCGGTCTTCTCGATCCGTCTCTTATCCCTGATCTCACTTCGTTGCCTGTCACAGCAATGTCGTCAGCGATCTCTACTCTGCCGGACGCTGCTCTCGAGCATGCGTGGGAGGCTTCTCCTTGGGCTCAGGACGAGTCAGGAGCATGGAAGAAGGGTACCCAGTTCCTGTGGGAATGCGAGCATGGCCACCGTTTCGCGGCGTCCCTCGAGTATGTGCTTCTCGGAGGAGGATGGTGCCTGGACTGCGGCTATCTCTATGCCGAACCTTATCAGCCTAGCGAGAATCGCTTCCTGAAGCAGATCTTGTTGTAAATGAAAAGCAGCGGCCTGTCAGACCGCTGCTTTATTTTTCTTTATCGTAACGCCCGAGGGCGATTCAATTAAAGATTGGCGTTGAGGCTCTTCCACTCCTCTACTGGAGGTACGATGCCGAGATCGATGATCTCCTGACGCATCTTGCAGAGGTGCTCGTAAGAAGAGTTGAGAGCTGCGAGCTCCTCCTCAGTACCGGTAGGCTGTACATAGTGTACGCCGGTGGCGTCGATAGTGGTAGGCATAGCCATGAACACGTTCTTGAAGCCGCACTTGTCGCAGTTCACATAGGTACCTGCAGGAAGGGTGAAAGGAGCGCCGCCCATGGCAGCCTCGATCATCTTCACTGAGCAGTATGCAGGGCTCTGGAATGATGAACGGCCGCGGAGCTTGATGATTGCAGAACCACCCTGGATGGTGTTGTGCTTGATCTCAGCCATCTTCTCAGCTGAAAGACCCATCTCAGAGAGAGGCTTGCCGTCAACCTTTACCTTAGATGCGAATACTGCCATCTGCTCGCCGTGACCACCATAGGTGTGTGCACCGGTAACTGCGCTCTGAGGAACGCCGAACTCCTTAGCGAGGTTACTCTGGAGACGAGTTGAGTCGAGAGCAGCGAGTGAGGTAAGCTGGCTTGGCTTGAGGCCTGAGTGGATGAGAGCGGTGAGAGCGGTAACGTCAGCAGGGTTGAAGATAACGACAACGTGCTTTACGTCTGGGCAATATTCCTTTACATAGTCACCGAACTGAGCGGCGATCTGGCAGTTACCCTTGAGGAGGTCCTCACGGGTCATGCCGTCCTTACGAGGTGCTCCACCTGATGAGATGATGTACTTAGCACCGGTGAAAGCTTCCTTTGGATCTACGGTCCAGGTTACATTTGCACCCTCGAAGCCGCAGTGACGCATTTCCTCTGCTACGCCCTCGCAACCAGGTGCGAAGATATCATAGAGGCAGATGTTAGGGGTAAGGCCAAGCATGAGGGCTGTCTGTGCCATGTTGGAACCGATTGCTCCACCGGCACCGACGATTACGAGTTTCTCGTTAGTTAAATAATTCATAGTTATTTAATTGATTAGTGATTTCATAGTTTTTCGGGGCTAGGACCCGAATCAATGCAAATATAGGTAACATATTCCAAAAAAACACTATATTTGCAGCCGAATCAAAGAATAACTACAGCAGTGGAACAACCTCCCAGTCCAGCAATAGCACTCTGTGCAATTCCGACGGATCAGCCTTCTGACGACCCGTTGTCGGACGCTGCAAATAATATCATAACTATAGGAAACATCATTTGCACTCCTCTTTCGTAAGGGGGAGCGCGACAGACGTATATATGGCACTATATCTTAGAAAGAAACTTGAAAACAAGGCGGAGATTGCGGTCTGGCAGATAACGGAGACCGAGCAGGAACTCATCGACCTGAGCTCCGTCCCTACAGATGAGATGGAAGAGATCATGCTCTTCCGCAACGACGCGCAGAGGAAGCAGAGGCTTGCAGTGCGCGCTCTCCTGAACGAGGTATTCGAGGAGAAGATGTACCTCAGTCACCACGACAACGGCAAGCCATACCTCGAGAACTGCATCACCAGCATCAGCATCACCCATACTGACAAGTACGTCGCCATCATCACCCATGACGAAGATGATCTCGGAATCGACATCGAGTCTCTTGACAGGGACTTCACCGCAGTCGAGAAGAGGGCACTCTCCGAGGACGAGATCGACGACCTCGACGACGATGCAGAGGACAGGAAGGAGCAGCTCGCGATCTACTGGTGCGCGAAGGAGGCCATCTACAAGAGGATGTCCATCAACCGCGTCGACTACGCCGAGCAGATCGAGCTCGAGAGATTCAACCCGAAGGGCGAGGGTGAGCTTGAGGCGACCTTCATCCACAAGGACGGCCACGAGGAGGAATTCGAACTCGGATACATGATCTTCGACCGCCATGTCCTCGTGTGGATTGCGGAGTAGGAATTTAACAAGAAAGTTATCACATCTGCTCTAATTTTTAGTAATTCTAAATTAAAATTCATATAAAAAGCCTGTTAGCTAACGAGTTAACAGGCTTTTGTTGTGATTGTTGAAAACTTTTTTCGGCTTCCGGCGCTTGTTTTGGTGCTAAATGATTTATCTTTGTCTTCCGTTTGAATTGAAAGTCGGAACTAACCACCTAAACAGAGTTCTCATGGTAAAGAATGTAGTCAAGAGAGACGGACGTCTCGTAGAGTTTGACAAGAGAAAGATCATCGATGCCGTACTCAAGGCAATGGCAGTCACTGAAGGCGGTGAGGATATAGTCCTCGCAGCCGAGATCGCAGCGTCCGTGACCAAGAACGAGCGCGAGTCCCTCAGCGTGGAGGAGATTCAGGACCTCGTCGAGATGGAGCTCATGAAGAGCCCTCGCAAGGAAGTTGCGAAGAAGTACATCGCATACCGCAACCAGCGTAACCTTGCCCGCAAGGCGAAGTCACGTGAGATCTTCCAGGAGATCATCGAGGCTCAGTCCACCGAGATCACCCGTGAGAACGCTAACATGAATGCCGACACACCGGCCGGCATGATGATGAAGTTCGCTTCCGAGTCTACCAAGAGCTTCGTCGACGAGTGCCTTCTCTCAGAGGACGTGAGGGAGGCGGTCAAGAACGGCTACATCCATATCCATGACAAGGACTACTATCCTACCAAGTCTCTTACCTGCGTCCAGCACCCTCTCGACAAGATTCTCGAGGGCGGTCTTTCTGCCGGACACGGCGAGTCCCGTCCTGCAAAGAGGATCGAGACTGCCAGCATCCTCGGATGTATCTCGATGGAGACCTGTCAGAACGAGATGCACGGTGGTCAGGCAATCCCTGCGTTCGACTTCTACCTCGCTCCTTTCGTAAGGAAGAGCTTCATCGAGGAGATTGACAAGATCGCCGACCTCAACGGTGATGACTACAGCCGTCTCCACGACGTCCGCATCGACGACTACATCAAGCGCCCTCTCTCAGGCGTGATGGGCGACGAGAGAATCGTGCAGCATGCGATCAACGAGACCGTGAACAGGGTACACCAGTCTATGGAGGCCTTCGTCCACAACATGAACACTATCCACTCACGCGGTGGAAACCAGGTGGTGTTCAGCTCAATCAACTATGGTACCGATACCTCTGCCGAGGGTCGATGCATCATCCGTGAGATCCTCAACACCACATACGAGGGTGTGGGTAACGGAAGCACCGCCATCTTCCCGATCCAGATCTGGAAGAAGAAGAAAGGTATCAGCTACCTCCCTGAAGACAAGAACTACGACCTCTATAAGTTCGCGTGCAAGGTGAGCGCGAGAAGATTCTTCCCTAACTTCATCAACCTCGACGCTACGTTCAACCAGAACGAGGCATGGGACATCAACGATCCTAAGAGGTACAACCATGAGTGCGCAACCATGGGTTGCCGTACCCGCGTATTCGAGAACCGCTTCGGACCTAAGACTTCCGTAGGCCGCGGTAACCTCAGCTTCACCACCCTCAACCTCGTGCGCCTCGGTATCGAGTGCATGGGCATCGAGGATCAGGAGGACAGGGTACAGGCATTCTTCAACAAGCTTGACGGCGTGCTCGACATTGCGGCAAAGCAGCTCAACGAGCGCTTCAACTTCCAGAAGACTGCGCTCAAGAAGCAGTTCCCTCTCCTCATGAGCAATCTCTGGATCGGTTCGGAGAACCTCAAGGATGACGACACCATCGAGTCAGTTATCAACCAGGGTACCCTCGGTATCGGCTTCATCGGTCTCGCAGAGTGTCTCGTCGCCCTCACCGGCAAGCATCACGGCGAGTCTCCAGCTTCACAGGAGCTCGGCCTCCGCATCATCACCTACATGCGCGACAAGGCTAATGAGTACTCGGAGAAGTTCAAGCACAACTTCAGTATCCTTGCCACCCCTGCAGAGGGCCTTTCAGGCCGCTTCACCAGGATGGACAAGAAGAAGTTCGGCATCATCCCGGGCATCACCGACCGTGAGTACTACACCAACTCGAACCATGTCCCTGTATACTACCACTGCTCTCCTAAGCACAAGGCAGAGATCGAGGGACCTTACCATGACCTTACCCGCGGCGGCCACATCTTCTATGTCGAGATCGACGGCGATGCGACCCACAACCCGGATGCAATCATGGCAATCGTGGACCTCATGGACAAGTACAACATCGGTTACTGCTCTGTCAACCACAACCGCAACCGCTGCCTTGACTGCGGCTTCGAAAATGCGGACGCAGGTCTCACCGTCTGCCCTCACTGCGGCAGCGAGAGGATTGACAAGCTCCAGCGTATCACCGGCTACCTCGTAGGTACCACCGACCGCTGGAACTCAGCAAAGCTCGCCGAGCTTCGCGACCGCGTCGTCCACAAATAATCGCGACATACCCGAACACAAAACCTATACACACTAGGACATCGCCATCAACTATCAGTTCGATGGCGATGTTTTTTACGTATCTTTGATACTGGCTTAGGCGAGAACGGTACTCCGGTGTCAGGCTACGGGACGAGCTACTCGTACGACGTAATGGGAAATGTGCTATCTTTGCTGAGGAGCGGTGACAGGACCCTGCTTCAGCGGTAACGAGCTGTACCTGGACAACGGTCTCGGCCTTTATGACTTCAAGGCGAGGATGTACGATCCTGCCCTGGGGCGCTTCACCTCGGTGGATCCTCTCGCGGAGAAATACTATCCTTTGACGTCGTATGCATATTGCCATAATAACCCGATATTTTTAATAGACCCTTTTGGCACGGCGGATGGTAAACCGAACAAGATCTTGTGGAAGGGGGTGCGGGAATGAGAGCCCCTAGACTAGAGTCACTAAAAGGGCTTCAATTCATTTCAAACATAAGTAGTGTTCAGACATTATTGTCTACCGGATATGAACTTTTGTCACGAGCATTAACTTCCGACCGAACTTATGTAGAAGATATTGATCGTGTAACGGAACAGAAAGATAGCACTAGAGTGAATTTGGTTAGGAACAATGAAGAAAAACCAGCGACTCGATAAGAAAAGGATGGTGAGATATGGCATACTTGATATTATTCAGATACCAGGATATGTTCTGTTGTTTACCTTTTGCTTAGGTTTTAATTACGTGAGTGTGATATGCATACTATGTATGTCATACATTGTGAGAAGGGATAGAGATAGAAGTTCAATTCGCTCGTTGGAAGACACGGGAGATGCTTTGTTATTCGAGTACTATGATTGTTTTCGTATACGTAAGGAGTCTATCCCATATGATGAAATGGAAGCCCGTTTCGACTCTGTTAACAAGAAAATGATCATAATATCCAGTAAGAAGGCCTCGATTTACTGGCCAAAGTATTTCCAAGTTATACGCCGTGAAACAGATGAGGACTGGTTGATGTCTGTATTTGACGCTCATGGCATTTCCATTCCTAACAAATGAGCTTCTCAATAGAATAGTTCGCTAAAATATTGTTTTCAGGGACGGCTCTGTCCGTCCCTTTATTCCCTCCCGCACCGATGTCTGCTACGGAACGAGATACTGGTTCGGCGTAAAGGGTAATGTGTGGAATTAGCGGTTTTACACATTTTAAGAGGCAGACGACCCATAAAATGTGTGAAAAGTGCAGATTCGCACATAATTCACAGATTTCGGCCTGACCAAAGCAGTGTTAGTGCATTTAGGCGCGGCAGGCATTTGGGTGGCGCCGCCTTTTGTGTATATTTGTGACATGAAACTGATAGCAGACAGCGGATCGACAAAGACGGTCTGGGCAGTACTGGACGGGACTTCCGTGGATACCTTCGAGACCTTGGGCTATAACCCGAGTTTCATGTCTTTCGAGGAGATCGCGAAGGATATCGCCGCGTCCTTCCCGGAAGGCTTTCCCTATGGGCAGGTCAGCGAGGTGTGGTTCTACTGCGCAGGGGTGACGCCGGTGCAGGAGGAACCTGCCCGGAAGATGCTTGCCGGCGTATTCTGCAAGACTCTGCCCGAGAATATACACGCCACCTCGGACACCCTCGGCGCCTGTCGTGCGCTGCTCGGTGACAAGCCTGGCTTTGCAGCGATACTCGGCACGGGCATGAACACCTGCCTCTATGACGGAAAGGATATCGGGTTCAAGCTGCCGGCGCTGGGCTTCATGCTCGGAGACGAGGGCGGCGGTGCCTACATCGGCAAGAAATACATAGTCGATTATCTCCGCGGCAACATGCCGGAGAAGGTGGCGCAGGTGGCTGCCGAGGCCATAGGAATGGACATGCAGGGCATCATAGAGCAGGTCTACCGCAAGCCGGCACCCAACCGCTGGTGCGCAGGGTTCACGAAGGTGGTGGCCGACCACTTCGAGGAGGACGGATATTACTGGGACCTCGTACGCGGCGCCGTCGACGATTTCTTCTGGAACGTCGTGAGCCGCTATCCGGACTACACCCAGTTCGAATTCAACTGCGTGGGCTCTGTGGGATACGGCTTCAGGGACGTGATAGAACTGATCGCCAGCCAGTACCGCATGCGCATGGGCAGGATAATCAAATCCCCGATCGAGGGTCTGATAGAATACCACTCCAATAATTAGAATATCATGAAGATACGGGTACTTGACATACTTGAGGAGACCATGGCCGACGGCCCCGGTCTTCGCACTTCGATATATTGTGCGGGATGCATGCATCATTGTCCGGGCTGCCACAACCCTCAGTCATGGGATATGGCAGGCGGCAAGGAGATGGACGTGCAGGCGCTCCTGGATATCATCAAGGAGGATGAGTTCAGCAACGTCAGCTTCTCCGGGGGCGACCCTTTCTATCAGGTCGACGCCTTCACCGAACTTGCCCGCAGGATCAAGGAGGAGACGGACAAGACCATCTGGTGCTGGACCGGATTCACCTATGAGCAGATACTTGCGGACCCTCACCTCGCGCAGATGTTGCCGTACCTCGACACCCTGGTCGACGGACCTTTCGTGATGGAACTGAAGGACCCCGAGCTTCATTTCAGAGGCAGCTCCAACCAGCGCATCATACACCTTACTCCGGTGGAAGATGACGTGATTCCGGGTACGGTGCAGATCAAACCGTTCAAATAGGCCTCTTACGAATTGATATTTAGGGATTTTGTCTTAAATTTGCGAGTTTGCTGGAATAGCGGACTCGTTTTTTTGTTATGGATTACGGATTTTTCAACGACATACTCTCGATTGACTCGACCTCAGGTCGTGAGAGGGCTTTTTCCGAGTATCTCACCGGCAGGGTCGAGGCCTTCCTTAGCGAGCGCTGTGCGGACAATATGCCTGTGCTCACCAGGGGTGAGGTCGGCGACGGCACGGAGAACCTTCTCTGGTGCTGGGGTGAGCCGAAGGTCGTGTTCTGTACCCATATGGACACTGTTCCCCCATACCTTCCACCGGTTGAGAAGGAGGACAGGTTCGAGGGACGAGGGAGCAACGACGCGAAGGGTCAGCTGTTCACCATGCTCTCAGCGTGTGCGGAGCTTGCATCCGAGGGAAAGAGCGGCTTCGGCCTTCTCATCCTCAGCGGTGAGGAGACGGGTTCGTTTGGTGCGAAGGCCTTCGCAAAGACCCCTTTCAAGGCACCGTACCTCGTGGTCGGCGAGCCTACCGGCAATAGGATGGTGTCTGCGAGCAAGGGTACCAAGGGCTTCGAGGTCCGTTTCCGCGGCGAGGCCTTCCATTCGGGCTATCCTCAGCATGGCATCAGTGCGATCGACCTCTTCAACGAGTTCTACACGGACCTCAAGGCGGTCGATTTCGGCGAGGATGAGCTGCTCGGACCTACGACATGGAACGTCGGCAGGCTCGTCAGCGACAATCCGCAGAACATACTCAGCCCTGAGCTGAGCTTCCGTCTCTACTTCCGCACCACCTTCGTGTCCGACGCGATGGTGAAGGAGTATATGGCAGAGCCTGTGAAGTTTGCAGGCGTGGGAAGCCGCTGGGCACAGCGCATCGAGGTCAAGGCTCTCGGTGGCGACATTCCACAGAAATATATGACGGTAGACGGACTCGAGAGTGCTCCTGCCAGCTTCGGAAGCGATGCTCCGCATCTGAGCAATTTCCCTGAGAAGATGATTCTCGGAGCAGGCACTATCCTGGTGGCACACAGGGACGACGAATATGTCCTCAAGGCAGATCTCGAGACTGCAGTACGTCAGTACAAGTATATATACGAACGCTTATGATTATCATGAAATTCGGCGGTACATCCGTCGGCAGCAGGGAAGCGATCGAGAGAACGATCGGAATCGTGCAGGGCAGGCTTCAGGAGCGCCCTATCGTAGTCGTGTCCGCGATGTCAAAGGTTACGGACATGCTCTACGCGATCTCCGACAGCCTCGAGGCTGGTGACCGCGAGGGCGCCAAGGCGGCTCTTGCCCAGCTCAGGAAGAAGCATCTCGACACCGCGACCGAACTCATGCCGCAGGACCATCTCTGGAGAGAGGAGGCCTTCTGCCGCATCAATTCCATCTGTGACAAGATGGGAGAATTCATCGACAATGTCGGTGAGATAGGTGACAGGGAAAAGGCTGTCATCAACTCGAAGGGAGAGTTCCTTTCTTCGAACATGATCTATTGCAAGATGAACTCCCTCGGCATAAAGACCTCGTACGTCAATGCCCGCGACTATATGATCACGGAGCCGGACTATCTCCAGGGTGCTCCGGTCTATGATGAGATCGTGCGCAGGGCTCCGAAGGTCATCGACGCTGCCTTTGCGGCGGCAGAGGCCATCATCACCCAGGGCTTCGTCGGTATCACCATGGACGGTGAGGAGACAGTGCTCGGACGTGGAGGTTCGGACTTCAGCGCATCAATCATGGGAATGGCTGTGGACGCATCGAAGATCGAGATATGGACGGACGTGGACGGCGTACGCTCCGCCGACCCTCGCAAGGTGGACAACACCCTCTGCATCCCGAAGATCTCCTTCGAGGAGGCTGCGGAGATGGCTGCATACGGCGCGAAGGTGCTCCATCCTAAGACCATCGAGCCGGCGCTCGTCAAGAACATTCCGGTGCTCGTGCTCAATTCCATGAACCCGGAAGGCACAGGTACCACCATCGTGCCTAGTCAGTATATCGAGGACGGCGTAAGGTCGGTTTCCAGCAAGGAGAAGATTCTCCTCGTGCATGTCGGCCTCGCAGTCGTCGACGACGCTTCGACTCTTCTGACCAAGACCTTCGAGGTGCTCTCGGAGTGCAAGGTGGAGGTCGACCTTCTCAGCGTCGGTCCTGACGGCATCACCTTTACCACCGGTTCCCTCGACCGCGTTCCTTCGGCAGTCGTGAAGCTCAGTCTCTTCTCCGAGGTTGAGGTTGAGGATGAGATGGCGCAGATTTCCGTCATCGGAAAGAACATCTCCGAGCTCAAGCTCGCCCTCAAGGAGGCGTCGCTCCTTGTTAAGAACAGCCGACTTGTCACCGTCGCACAGAATGATTCATACGTGAACATCAGCTTTGTCGTAGCTCGTCCTGAGGTACACAATGCCGTTCGCCAGATACATACCTATCTTTTCGAGAAATAGCCATGAAAGTAGTAATCAGCGGATACGGCCGTATGGGCCACATGATCGAGGCTGTGCTCATCCGTCGCGGCATCGAGGTCGCCGGAGCGAGCGAGGACATCGTGAACTTCGACGATGCCATCGCAGCAGAGAGCGTCTGCATCGACTTCACCACCCCTGACGCCTTCAGGGCCAACTACAAGGCTATCGCCAGGAAGTTCAAGGCTGTCGTGATCGGCACCACCGGTTGGAACGACATCAAGGACGAGGTGCTCAGCTACTTCGCTGAGTGCGGCACCCCTGTGGTATATTCATCGAACTACTCTATCGGCGTGAACGTGCTCTTCGCCGCAGTCCAGAGGGCTTCAGAGCTTCTCAAGGGCCATGGCTACGAGCCTCATGTCCATGAGGTACATCACATCCACAAGCTCGACTCTCCAAGCGGAACCGCAAAGAGCCTCGCAGCGCTCGTGGCAGAGGGACTCGGCGTCAATCCGGAGATCTCGGCAGAGCGTATCGGAGAGGTTCCCGGTATCCACACAGTGGAGTTCGCCGGTGCTTGCGACAAGCTTTCCTTCACTCATGAGGCATACTCTCGCGAGGGCTTCGCAGAGGGTGCCGTCGCTGCGGCCATCCTTACTGAAGGACTTCAGGGTGCGGCAGAATTCAAAGACCTCCTGTTCCGATGAAAAAACTCTTTCTCGAAGGCTGTGGTACAGCCTTGCTCACTCCGTTCAAGGGAGCGGAAGTTGACTATGACTGCTATGCCTCGCTCGTAGACCGTCAGGTCGAGGCGGGCATCGACATACTCGTGCCTCTTGGCACTACCGCTGAGACTCCATGCCTCAGCGTGGAGGAGAAGCTTCGTCTTCTCGCGATCACCAAGCAGCATGCTGCCGGTCGTCCTATCGTCGTGGGCGGCGGCACCAACTCACTCGTGGGTACGGTGAAGAACATGCGCGAGCTGGAGCCATATTCTCCGGACGCATATCTCATCGTCGCACCTTACTACAACAAGCCTACCCAGGAAGGTCTCTTCGAGTACTTCAAGGCCGTGGCTGAGACTACCGACAAGGGCATAGTCCTCTACAACGTGCCAGGTCGTACCGGCGTCAACATCTGCGCCGAGACCACTCTCCGACTCGCAGAGGAGGTGGAGAACATCATCGCCATCAAGGAGGCTTCTTCGCGCTATTCGCAGATCAGCGAGATTCTCCGTCATCGTCCGGAGGGCTTCTCAGTCCTCAGCGGAAACGACAATGAGACCCTCTCGCTCATGGCTACCGGCGCACAGGGCGTCATAAGCGTCGCTTCGAACATCGCTCCGGCGCTGATGGTCGAGCTCACCAGGCTCATGAAGGCCGGGGACCTCGTCAAGGCGCGTGAACTTCACCATCGTCTCTCTCCTCTGTTCAGGGATTGCTTCATCGAGAGCAACCCTATCCCAGCCAAGGCCGCCATGGCCCAGCTCGGACTCATGGAGAACAGTCTCAGGCTTCCTCTCGTGCCTGCTACCCAGCGCACGGAGGACATCATGCGAAACACTCTCAAGGAACTTTTAGGCTAATGGTACTTCATCACTATACGGGAGCAGGAAACGATTTCCTCATCGCTGACGGTCGCGCGGTTTCGTGCGCCGCTCTTCAGGAGGTCGATGTGATCAGCCGTCTCTGTGCCGAGTATGGCACCGACGGGCTCATGATACTTGAGGCTTCCGATACCCATGACTTCACCATGCTCTACTTCAATTCCGACGGTTCCGGAGGAATGATGTGCGGCAACGGCGGAAGGTGCATCGTGGCTTTCGCCAAGGACATGGGAGTGGTAGGTGATTCTTGCCGATTCCTCGCTCCGGACGGAGAGCATGAGGCCGAGATACTCGCAGACGACGGAGCCGTGAAGACGGTGCGCCTCAAGATGATTGACGTAGATGGCATCACCGGGTACGAGGACGGAGACTTCCTCAATACGGGAACCCGCCATTTCGTGCGTCTTGTGGATGACGTGAACGCTGTCGATGTGGAGAATGTCGGCAGGGAGGTCCGCCATCGCGCGGCCTTTGCGCCTCAGGGCACCAACGTGAACTTCGTGGAGCCTTCTGACGGACGTCTTGTCGTCCGCACCTTCGAGAAGGGAGTGGAGGCAGAGACCCTTGCCTGCGGCACAGGTATTGTTGCTTCTGCGATGGCTTCTTACCATAGAGGAGTTGAACCATCTTCCCGTGAGGGCGAGCGCGTGCGCTACGACATCCTTGCGAGGAGGGGAGATGCGCTCGCCGTGGACTTCATCCCTGCAACGGATGGGGGCTTCGCTGCATCTTCCGTATATCTGACCGGACCTGCGGAAAAACTTGAGGAATTCGAAATTAGCTTATAATATTAAGAACAGATATGAAGAGAATAATCCTTATCGTCGCAGCCATATCAGCTGCATTGACCATGACATCGTGCCTCAACGGAGGTCAGTCTTCCTATAAGTATACCATGCTTGCGTCCTTGGAGTACGAGGGCCTGAAGGATTCTGAATTCTTCGGCGAGTCGACCCATTTCAACAAGTATGACATGTACTTCGACCTTGCGAAGTTCTGCGGAAAAAGAACTGATGACGACAATAAGGACTATCTCGGCGGATTCGCTTACTGCTATCAGAGAGATACCATCCTCGTGGACAGGGACAAGGATCCGGATCCGTTCGTGGTTTATGACTGCGACAAGAAGATCGAGGGCAACCACTACATGATCTACAGGAAGGTTGCCGACGAGTCAATCAATTCAATGAAGCTCATCACCATCGAGCACAATGCCGATCCGTCAAGCACTTGCAAGGCTCAGGGAATCTTCCTTGCGAACACCACCGAGAGCGTTGTCCGTGCACTTGGAGAGGATGGCTTTACCGATACCGACTGGGCCAGCGTGACCGTGACCGGCTACAAGGGTGCGCGCAAGACAGGCGATGCAACCCTCAAGCTCTTCGACAAGGGTGTTCCTGTGAAGACTTGGACCCTGCTCAAGCTCGACGCCCTCGGCGACATCGACGGAATCACCATGACACTCGAGGCTTCGAAGGAAGGTATCGTGGAGAGCTTTGCTGCGGATCTCTTTGTGGCAGAGGTTGAGTTGTTCTATTAAAAATCCCCAGAATCAGATATGAATACAGAACTTGACAGATTCAATGAAGTGATGGCCGGCCTCGAGGCTGGAACCATCCGTGTGGCAGAAAAGGTTGACGGCAAGTGGCAGGTCAACAAATGGGTGAAGGAGGTGATCCTTTCCGGCTTCAAGCTCGGAAAGATCGTGGACATGTCCGAGGGACAGTTCTCCTTCCTCGACAAGGATACCTATCCGGTGAGAAAGTTCACCACTGCAGATAGCGTTCGTATCGTTCCTGGCGGCAGCAGCATCCGTAGAGGTGCTTACCTTGCTCCATCGGTGATCGTGATGCCTCCTGCATACGTCAACGTAGGTGCATACGTGGACGAGGGCTCAATGGTCGACAGCCATGCTACCATCGGTTCATGCGCGCAGGTCGGAAAGCATGTGCATATCTCGGCAGCCACCCAGATCGGCGGTGTGCTCGAGCCTGCAGGCGCTCTTCCAACCATCATCGAGGACAACGCTTTCGTCGGTGGCAACTGCGGAATCTATGAGGGTACCATCGTTCGTTCGGGTGCAGTCATCGCAAGCGGCGTGATCATCACCGCAGCTACTGCGATCTTCGATTCTACAACCGGCGAGTTCGTTCCTCGCAACGAGGACGGCAGGGTGGTCGTTCCTGAGAATGCGGTCGTTGTTTCCGGAAGCCGCCCTATCACCAAGGGTCATGGTGCTGAGCTCGGTGCACATCTCTACTGCCCGGTTATCGTGAAGTATCGTGACGAGAAGACAGCTGCGTCTGTCCACATGGAAGACTTGCTTCGCTAGTTCCTTCCTACGAACCATAAAAATAAAGCGGTCGACCTTTTGGGTCGGCTGCTTTATTGTTTTTGGGAGGGGTTCCTGACGGCGGAGGGTATGCAAAATGCAGATCGGCTCCGCTCCGCTTCGCCGACCCTAGTCCGGGCAAATGCATTTTGCATGCCCTCGCCGTCCGTTACTGTCACGACATCCAAAAATAGAGCGATTTTTGTCGCTCGTGCCAGCGAAACAGCTGAAAACCTCATTTTTGCTGTCACGACATCCAAAAATAGAGCGTTTTTTGTCGCTCGTGCCAAAGGGTCTATTGATGATTGCTTATTAGAGATTCAGGAGGCCGTCAGGGATGGCCATGGTGAGAGTGTCTGAATCTTCGTCGATCTCGATGATGAGATCCTCGTGGAGAGGAATGATGACGCTGGAGCCTTCTGCAGTCTCTACTTCGATGCAAGGATTGGACGGAATGTCCATGAACGCAGTGATGGTTCCGATGACTGCGCCTTCCTCGTCCTCGCAGAGAGTCCAGCCTTCGAGGAAGGAGAAGTCTCCGTCCTCATATTCGCCCTCGCCGAGGTCTTCCTCTCGCATGTAGACTGCAGCTCCCACGACCTCCTCTGCATCCTGGAAGGATTCTATGTCTGTGAGGTGGACGAGAGCCTTGGTGTTGCCGCGGCGGGTGAGTGATTCGATAAAAAAAGGAACCGGCAGTCCATCGAATTCGATGAACACCGGTTCAGTTTTCTGGATATCTTCAGGATCGATGTCGCGGAAACTCATGACGAGCTCCCCGTCGATGCCGTTGGACTTGAGGACCTGGGCGATCTGGATCAGATTACCTTCGGCACTCATTGAGTTATGCCTCAACTGCCTCTGCAGGAGCCTCTGCTGCCTCAGCTGCAGCGGCCTCAGCAGCTGCGCGTGCAGCCTCCTCAGCCTCAGCCTTCTTCTTGGCGATAGCCTCTGCTCTTTCCTGATTTACCTTTGCCTCTGCCTCAGTAGCAGCCTTTGCCTTAGCAGCTGCGTCCTTGGTGAGACCTTCCTTCTTGGCGTTGATCTTAGAATCTCTCTGATTCATCCATGCAGTGTACTTTGCATCAGCCTGCTCCTGGGTGAGGGCACCCTTAGCAACGCCACCCTGGAGGTGCTTCTTAAGCATTACACCCTCGTAAGAGAGGATGCGGCGTGCGGTGAGAGTAGGTTCTGCACCAACGTTGAGCCATGCAAGAGCGCGCTCAGAGTTGAGGACGATAGTTGCAGGGTTGGTGTTTGGATTGTAAGAGCCGATCTGCTCGATGTAACGACCATCGCGAGGTGCGCGGGTGTCTGCCACTACAATGTGGAAGAATGCGAAATTCTTCTTACCGTGGCGCTGAAGACGAATTTTAACAGCCATTGTAAATCTGTTTTAAATTGTTGATAATTACCTATGTTCCCTTCTCGAGGGAAAGCGTGCAAAAGTAGGCATAATTATTGAAAATACAATCTGCGAACAAAAACTTTTATATATTTGTGCATCTAAACCAACATTTTAACGTGATTATGAGACGAATTTTCGCTGCAGTTGCAGCCATCCTCTTCTGCGCTCTCCCTTCTTTCGCGCAGTCAAAGCTCAATGAATCAGCTGACAACATCATCGGAAAGTACCGTGCCGTGCAGGGCGGCGAGGTCAGCAACACCCAGGTAAGCAAGGAGGCAGACGGCACCTATACCATCAAGGTCATCTGGCTCGAGAAGGACAAGGAGGCCAACGGCCAGAAGAAACTTGACGTAAAGAATCCTGACAAGTCGCTCAGAAGTACACCTGCCGACAGGATCGTCCTCGTAAAGGGCCTTAAGTATAATAAGGAGAAGAAGCAGTGGGGCGACGCGAAGATCTATGACCCTACCCGTGGCATCAAGGCGAACTGCACAGTGAAGTTCACCGACGACGGAAGACTCAGCATCAGAGGCCAGGTGATGGGCATCGGCGAGACCGTATACTGGACTAAGCTCGACTAAAATTGATGTGGATTGCAAAAAATATCGAAAAAAATTTGTGGTTTAAAAAATCGCTCGTATATTTGCAATCCCAACGCGGAAGTGGCGAAATGGTAGACGCGCTACTTTGAGGGGGTAGTGGGAGTTTTCCTGTGCGAGTTCGAGTCTCGCCTTCCGCACACAAGGCCTCAGGCAAATGCCTGGGGCTTTTTCGTTATATACGTTTGAACATAAAGAGCGGCCCCGCAAAGGACCGCTTTTTATGTTACCTATCGATTGTCGGTGGTGTCGTTCTGAAGGCGTCTCATGCTGAATTCGCAGCCGCAGTAGAGCTGGTTGTAGAATCCATATTCCTTGATGATCTCCTGCCTTCGCTGCTGGAGTCCTCCCTTGCGCCAGTTCTTTTCCCACCATTCGAGCTTCGGCGCGGCGTCCCCGTCAAACTCCGAGAGTGCCTTCTCCACGGCCCAGCGGCCGGCTGCATCGATCTGCTCGAGGCTCTTCCATCTCGAAGATGCGAGGGTGGTGGTCATGATCGTATACCCATGGTCCAGGGCATATCTGGCGGTGCAGAGGAGGCGGTACCTGAAGCACTGAAGGCAGCGCGGGCCTCTTTCGGGCTCATCTTCCATGCCCTTGACGCTGCACAGCCATGATCCGTGATCATAGTCGTCGTCCACGATCTCCAGTCCCAGCGCCTGCGCGTACCTCGTGCATTCGTCCTTCCTTATCCTGTACTCCTCCTCCGGGTATATGTTCGGGTTGCAGTAGAAGATGGTGGGTTGCCAGCCGTTCGCGAGCATCCATTCGATGATCGCAGACGAACATGGCGCGCAGCAGGTATGCAGCAGTACTTTCTCCATGTCAGCAAAGCTACTCATTTTCGCAGGAAATATGAAATTCACTATCTTTGTGTAGCAATTAGACAAATAGAGATGAGAAAGACAGTCATCACGTCGGCCCTTGCAGTGGCACTACCGAGGTCCGCAGCCGCTCAGAACCCATTCCTCCATAGGAGATACGGAACCCCATACGAGATCCCTCCTTTCGAGAAGTTCACCATGGACAACTACCGCGCGGGCATGCTCAGGGGCATAGAGCAGGAGAGGCAGGAGATACTGGACATCATCAACAATCCCGAGGCTCCCAGCTTCGAGAACGTGATCGTAGCTCTCGACGAGTGCGGTGAGCTCCTCAGCAAGACCAGCGGGGTGTGGAGCACTCTCAACAGTTCCAACTCGAATGACGAGCTTCAGGCTCTCGCACGCGAGATGTCTCCGCTCACCTCGGAGCTCAGCAATTTCGTGAACATGAACGCCGACCTTTTCGCGAAGGTTAAGGCCGTATATGACAAGAAGGACGCTCTCGGACTCAATCTCGAGCAGATGTCTCTCCTCGAGAAGACCTACAGGAGCTTCGTGAAGAGCGGTGCCCTCCTCTCTGCTTCAGACAAGGATAAGCTTGCGAAGATCAACCTCGAGCTTTCGCGTCTCCAGCTTGAGTTCAGCCAGAACCTTCTCCACGACACCAACAACACCTATGTGACCGTGGATGACGTGAAGCAGCTTGCAGGCCTTCCTCAGGCCAATATCGACCAGGCTGCCGAGCTTGCTGCCAAGATCGGCCAGAGCGGAAAGTACAGCTTCAACATGCAGCGTCCGAGCTGCAACCCTGTGCTCCAGTACGCAAGCAACCGTGAGCTCCGCAAGAAGGTATACCTCATGTACAATGACCGCTGTAACCACGGTGACCAGTATGACAACAAGGAGATCGCAAGGCAGATAATCGCCCTCCGCCTCGAAAGAGCAAAGATCATGGGCGCGAAGGACTATGCGGAGATTCAGCTCGATACCAAGATGGCCGAGAACGAGGAGAACGTATATGCGCTCCTCGACGAGATCTGGGGCCCTGCAGTCGCAAAGGCTAAGGAAGAGATCGCTGACATCAAGGCAATGATGAAGAAGGACCGCGTCAAGGGTGAGCCTCAGCGCTGGGACTATATGTACTATCTCGATAAGGCTAAGCGTGCGAAGTTCAACGTGGACGAGTCTGAGATCTCGGAGTATCTCGAGATCAACAACGTCCAGCAGGGTATCTTCTACGTTGCGAACAAGCTCTACGGCCTCTCATTCAACGAGCGTACCGAGGACTATCCTCAGTATGAGCCAACCGCCAAGTCATGGGACGTGATCGACAAGGACGGCAACGTGATCGCCATCTTCTACAGCGACTATTTCCCTCGCGACGGCAAGGGCGCAGGCGCATGGTGCGGCGGCTTCCGCGGCCAGAGCTATGACGGCGCGGCCCGCGTGCAGCCTATCGTGACCAACGTCTGCAACATGACCCTCCCATCTGCGGACAAGCCAGCTCTCCAGACCCTCGACAACGTGGAGACCATGTTCCATGAGTTCGGACATGCGCTCCATTCTTTCTTCCGCAACGTACACTACAGCGGCACTTCGGGCGTCGAGCGTGACTTCGTGGAGCTTCCTTCGCAGATCAACGAGCATTGGGCATTCGAGCCAGAGGTTCTCAAGGTATATGCAAAGCACTACAAGACCGGTGAGATCATCCCGGACGAGCTTGTCGCAAAGATCGAGGCCAGCAGCAAGTATGGCCAGGGTTTCGCTACCGTGGAACTCGTAGCTGCGGCTCTCGTGGACATGGATCTCCATACTCTCACCTCAGTTCCTGCTGACCTTGACGTGATGGCTTTCCAGAACCAGAAGATGAACGAGCGCGGCATCCCTGCCCAGATTCTTCCTCGCTACAGCGTGACAAACTTCAGCCACTCTATCGGTGGCGGCTACAGCGCAGGCTACTACAGCTACATCTGGTCGGAGGTTCTCGACTGCGACGCATTCCAGGCATTCGCAGAGACCGGCGACATCTTCAACCAGCAGGTTGCCGAGAAGTTCCGCAAGTTCGTCCTCACTCCTGGCGGTATCAGGTCAGGAAAGGAGATGTATCAGGACTTCCGTGGCCGTCAGCCAAGCGTGGACGGTCTTCTCGCAAACCGTGGACTCAGCCGTGAGTAACGGCATCTCACATAGGAAAGGACTGCTGGCGCTCACTCCGCTGGCAGTCTTTCTTGCTGTCTATCTCGTCAGCTCGGCGGTGATAGGGGATTTCTACAAGATTCCCATCTCAGCCGCGTTCCTGCTTGCCTCCTGCTACGCGGTGCTCATCACGCGCGGAAGCATCTCCGAGCGCATAGACATCTTCTCTGCCGGAGCGGGGGACAGGAACATACTTCTGATGATATGGATATTCATACTCGCCGGCGCGTTTGCAGGTACGGCGAAGGACATAGGCGCCGTCGATTCGACGGTCAATGCCATACTCCATATCATCCCGGGCCGCCTGCTCTATGCGGGCCTCTTCCTTGCCGCGTGCTTCATTTCCATGTCCATCGGAACCAGCGTCGGCACAATAGTCGCCCTGATGCCCATCGCGACCGGAATCGCTGAGGATACGGGCATGACCTTGCCTTTCATGGCAGCGGTCGTGGTAGGAGGAGCGTTCTTCGGAGACAACCTTTCCTTCATCTCAGATACGACCATCGCTGCTACAAAGGCAATGGGCTGCGAGATGCGCGACAAGTTCAGCGCGAACCTCAGGATAGTGCTGCCGGCGATGTTGATTGTCACTGCGGTCTACGTTTGGCAGGGCTGGAGCGTGAATACAGTGCCTCAGATCGGGGATGTGCAGGTAGTGAAGATGCTCCCGTACATAGCTGTGATCGTGCTTGCCCTTGTCGGGATGAACGTTACCATGGTCCTCGGAATCGGTATCGTGCTCAACGCGCTCATCGGTTTCTGCACACGTTCGCTGACCTGGGACAGCTGGCTTGCGTCTATGGGTGCGGGCATCAGCGGTATGGGAGACCTCATCATCGTGACCATGCTCGCAGGAGGCCTTCTTGCCATGATCAGGCACAACGGCGGACTGGACTATCTCATCGAGAGCCTCTCCCGTCATGCCAACGGTCGCAGGGGCGCAGAGCTCGTGATTGCGGCTCTGGTATGCCTTGCAAATCTGTGCACGGCGAACAATACTATCGCCATTCTCACTACCGGCGGCATAGCGAACGACATCTGCGGCAGGTTCGGGATCAGTCCGAAGAGGGGAGCGAGCCTGCTGGATACGTTCTCCTGCTTCGTGCAGGGCCTCATCCCTTATGGCGCCCAGCTCCTGATGGCAGCAGGCCTTGCCGGAATCTCGTCGGTGGCGATCATCCGTTACCTCTATTATCCATTTGCATTGGGAATCTGCGCGGTCTGTGCAATCTTCATCGGTTCTCGCCGTTCCTAGGTAGCCATGCGCGGAGGCCTGACTCTCAGAGCCTGTGGCCGCCCATGGCCACATGAGGGGCCCAAGCATTGCTTGGGAGGGATGGAGCGAAGCGGAAGGCAACCTGAGAGTCAGGCCTCCGCGCTAGATGAGCAGGCTGACTACACGGAATACGACAAAGGCAGCGACCCACGCAAGCACAAGACTGTGGACGACCTCGAAGGCGGCCCATTTCCATCCTATCTCCCTCTTGAGGGTCGCGATGGTGGCTATGCATGGGAAATACAGCAACACGAATATCATGAATGCGAGCGCGACTGCAGGCGTGAAGACGTTCTGTCCGGCCTTTGGACCGCTCAGGTACTTTTCCTCCCTCATCGCGCTGGTGAGCGAGTCCTGATCCTCGTCGGCCTTGTAGAGTATGCCCATGGTACTCACGATGGCCTCCTTAGCAGGAAGTCCGGTAAGTATGCACACATTCATCCTCCAGTCGAAGCCCAACGGCGCCATCACGGGCTCCATGCCCCTTCCTATGTCGGCAAGTATGGACTGCTCAGGGTTCGCTCCGTGATCGGTGCGCTCTGCAGGGAAGTACTCCAGTGCCCAGATTATCACCGATGCTGCGAGTATGACGGTCGAGATCTTCTGCAGGTAGTCGCTCGCCCTCTCCCAGATGTGGGCTCCGGTGCTGCGCCATGTCGGCTTGCGGTACTCAGGAAGCTCGGACACGTAGTCCTCGTTCTCCTTGCGGAACCATCTCGTATGCTTCATCACATAGGCGAAGAGTATGGAAAGTATCACTCCGATGACATACATGGACATCATCACGAGCGCCTTGTAGTTCTGGAAGAACGCCGAGACGAAGAGCATGTACACAGGAAGCCTTGCCGAGCAGGACATGAACGGAATCATGAGCATGGTAAGGGCCCTGTCCTTCCTGTCCTCGATGCTCCTGGCGGCCATGATCGCAGGAACGTTGCAGCCGAATCCGATCAGCATAGGGATGAACGAGCGGCCATGGAGACCGAAGCGGTGCATGATCTTGTCCATCACGAAAGCCGCGCGGGCCATGTAGCCCGAATCCTCGAGCAGGGAGAGGAAGAAGAAGAGTATGATGATGTTCGGAAGGAAGGCCAGAACTGCGCCGACGCCCTGGACGACGCCGTCGATGAGCATGCTGGAGAACCAACCTTCAGCCATGATTCCATGCAGCCATTCTCCGAGTGCGCCAATTCCGTCCTCTATCCATTCCTGCGGATACGCTCCGAGTGCGAAGGTCGCCTGGAACATTCCGAAGAGTACGAGCGCAAGTATAGGGAGTCCGAGCCAGCGGTTGGTGAGAACCGCGTCTATCTTCTGGGTGAGGGAGTGGTCGGAGTTGTCGCTGCTATGGCGAATAGTCTCCTGGAGCGCACCTGAAACGAAGCCTCGCCTTGCGATGGCGACAAGTTCAGGGGAGCTCTTGTCGTAGCCCTTCCTCAGGGATTCGGAGAGCTTGTCCGCGAGAGCGAGGATCTCACCTGAATTGCTGAGCTTCTCGACGTATGGGAGTATGTATGGCTGCTTCTCGAGCAACCTCACGGCCATGTATCGGTCAGTGAAGCAAGTATCGTCGTCGTGCTGATGGTGTATCTTCTCGCTTATCTTGAGGATGGCCTTCTCGATGTCCTGTCCATAAGGGATCCTGACCTTCTTGTCAGCGTCCGGTGCCGGAGTTTCGTATGCGTCGATGATGGCAGGGAGTATGCGCGCCTTGCCCTCGACATCGTCGAAGTCTGCGGCGAGAACAGGCATTCCGAGCAGCAGCGAGAGCTTGTCCATGTCGACGGAGTGGCCGGTGGCAAGGAACTCGTCATACCTCTCGAGCGCGAGGACTATCTTGTGGTCCATGTCCACGAGCTTGGTGACGGGATGTATGGTTCCCTCGAGGTTCGTGGAATCGGCGAGGTTGAGGACGACATCGGGTTTGTAGTCGAGTATGCTGGATATCTCGGACAGGAACTCGATGCGGAGACAATAGTCCCTCACCGAGATCTCAGAGGTGGCAGCCATGCTTCTCGAGCCGATGACAGCTACCTTGATATGTTTCCTTTTTGCTGCATAAGGGCAGCTGGAGCATTGTCCGTTACAGTTTACCGACATCACAAATTTTTCTTGATGCGACAAAAATAGTCAGTATTTGCTGCGGGTGCAATAGCTATTTGTGGGTATCTTTCATATGTGTTTTGTGAAAAGTGTTATTTTTGCGGAAACACACACACCTAAATACGACCTGAATGTCAGTTGAAATCAGAAAAGTTACGACAAAGAGGGAACTGAGAATCTTTGCCGAATATCCCAATAAGCTGTACAAGGGCAATCCCTATTATGTGCCCACTCTCGTGTCAGACGACCTCAAGACCTTCGACAAATCCAAGAACGCCGCCTTCGAATTCTGCGATGCGGACTATTTCCTTGCATACAAGGACGGAAAGCTTGTCGGTAGGATAGCCGCACTGATCAATCCCCGCGCGAATGATGCATGGGAGAAGAAGACCGTCCGCTACGGCTGGGTCGACTTCATCGATGACCGCGAGGTGTCCGCAGCTCTGCTCAAGGCAGTGGAGGACTGGGGCAAGGAGAGAGGTATGGACGATATCGAAGGCCCTCTCGGCTTCACGGACTTCGACACCGAGGGTATGCTTGTGGAAGGTTTCGAGGAGCTCGGAACCATGATCACCTTCTACAATCATCCCTACTACATGGAGCATCTCGAGGCTCTCGGCTACACGAAGAGGAAGGACTGGGTCGAGAGAAGGCTCGTCGTTCCTGACACCATCCCGGAAAAGTACGGTAAGTACGCCGGTATCGTCGCAGAGAGAAACGGCCTCAGGGTGGCTCGGTACACCAGGCGCGAGATTAAGAAGAAGGGTATAGGATTCAAGTTCTTCGACCTGATCAACCGTACCTACTGCGTGCTCTATGGCTACTCCCAGCTCAGCGGAAAGCAGATGGCTCAGTATGTAGAGACCTATCTCTCCATGCTGAACATGGACTTCGTGTCATTCATCGAGGACAGGAAGGGTGACCTCGCCGCCTTCGGAGTGATGATCCCGTCCATGTCCAAGGCACTCCAGAAGTCGGGGGGAAAGTGGTTCCCGTTCGGTTGGTTCCATCTGGTGCGCGGATTCTTCTTCCATAGGACTGATACTGCAGACATGCTTCTTATTGCCGTGCGTCCTGACCTTCAGGCCAAGGGCGTGCCCGCGATGATCATATCGGACATCTTCCCTCGCCTGGTGGCAGGTGGAATAAAATATGCCGAGACAAACCCGGAACTGGAGGATAACTACTCGGTACAGAATCTCTGGAGCTTCTTCGAATCAAGGCAGCACCGTCGCCGCAGGATCTACGGCAAGGAGATGAAATAAAACGAAAAAAAGCATCGCGATTGCGATGCTTTTTTGTCGGGGTACTCCGACTCGAACGGAGGACCACCTGGTCCCAAACCAGGTGCGCTAGCCAACTGCGCCACACCCCGAGTTCCCTTTTGGGACTGCAAATATAGATGCGTTTTTTTAATTCCCCAAAATTTTTTGCTTTTTTTTCATAACTTTGTCTAGTCAGGCTTGTAGAAGGCCGTACAAGAAGGTTTTTATGATAGAAGCTAGGAACATAGAGAAGTCTTTCGGCGACCTCAAGGTGCTGAAAGGGATAGATTTCGTCACAGACAAGGCGGAGGTCGTAGCAATCATGGGTGCCAGCGGTGCCGGAAAGTCGACCTTGCTGCAGATTCTTGGTACCTTGTCCATGCCTGACAGCGGTTCTCTGACCATCGACGGCGTCGACGTGCTGAAGCTCAGCGGAAAGGAACTTGCCGAGTTCAGGGGACGAAAGATAGGATTCGTGTTCCAGGCACATCATCTCCTTCCAGAGTTCACCGCGGTTGAGAACGTGATGATTCCGGCACTCATAGCGGGTGTCAGCCAGTCAGCCGCAAAGAAGAGGGCGACCGAGCTTCTTGCAGATCTTGGACTTGCTGACAGGACGACTCACAAGCCTTCACAGCTTTCAGGTGGTGAGCAGCAGAGGGTGGCGATAGCAAGGGCCCTCATCAATGATCCCACCGTGCTTTTCGCAGACGAGCCTTCGGGCAACCTCGATACCGTGACCAAGGCCGAGATACATCAGCTTTTCTTCGACCTGCGCGATCGTTACGATCAGACCATCGTGATCGTGACCCATGATCCCGAACTTGCGGCGATGTGCGACCGCTCGCTCTTCATGCAGGACGGTCTCTTTCTCGAGGAGACGAAATAGCTCCCGCCCATGAGCATATTCCATTTCAAGCATTTCGATGTCGTGAATGACCGATCAGCGATGAAGGTCAATACCGACGGCGTGCTGCTCGGCGCGCTGATGGTGCTGCCGGAGGGTGGCAGGATGCTGGATGTCGGAACGGGTACGGGAACCATCGCTCTGATGGCGGCGCAGAGGTGCGCCCATGCGGTCGTGGATGCCATCGATATTGATGAGCCTTCGGCAAGCGAGGCTGCGGCGAACTTCGCTGCGAGCCCATGGGCGGAAAGGCTCCATGCCCATAACCTGAGTCTCGATGCGTACGAAGAGTCTCTCGCCGGGGAAGCTGAGGTGTTCGACGCAATCTTCTCCAACCCGCCGTATTTTGATAATTCCCTTGTCAACCCTGACGAAAGGAAGACCGACGCCCGCCACACCGCCAGCATGTCCTACAGGGAGATACTCGCTTTTGCGGAAAAATATCTCAAGGAGGAGGGCAGGGTGGCATTCGTGCTGCCTTCGGAAGAGGAGAAGAGGCTTTGCAGGGAGGCCCGTTCGAGGGGTTTCTTTCTCGAACGTATAGTCCGCGTTCGCACCACTCCGAAGAAGCAGCCGAGGAGGATGGTCGCGGAATTCACGAGGACACGCCGCGAGCAGGCCGTCGAGGAGGATCTCGTCCTGATGGACCCTACAAAAGAAAATCAGCGCACCCGGGAGTACGCTGATCTCATGTCCGATTTCTATACAAACTAACCTTTATCTTTTAAATCGATTCCTTGTCTGATTTCTGGTTCTGGCTGTTGTCTGGACCGCCGTGGAACCATGGCATGAACGGCATCCTTCTTTCTCCTGTCCTAGGAGTCTCACCGTTCTTAGGGGCTTCTCCGTTCTGAGGCGCACCCTCTCCGAAGCGTGGAGCGCTGCCGTTACCGAATCTTGGCATTCCGCCAGGGTTGCCCATTCCTGGCCTAGGTCCAGGAGCCGCGTGACCTCCCTGCAGCCTTCCGAAAATGTTCCTTCTGAAGTTCTCCTCGATTACGAAGAGCTTAGCTACCTTCTCTGCAGGAATGACCTTGCCGTAGGCTTTGACCGCTTCTGCGTTGAGGTTAGCGATGGTCTGCTGGGCCTTGACGTACTCGTCGAGGATCTTTGCGCTCTCCTTTCCCTCTTTCACGGCCTGGTCAAGCTTGCGAAGGGCTTCTGCGGATGCGTCAAGAGCTTTGTCCTTCTTTGCTGAGATGTCGTTGTATACCGGCCAGAATTTCTGTGCTTCTGCCGGTGTGAGATTAAGTTCATTGGTGATGAAGCCTACCTTGGCGCTAGCCATCCTAGCCTTCCACTGCTGGCCGATCTGTTCCCAGTTCTCGGGACGTCCCTGTCCCTGAGCCTGTCCTTGTCTGCTCTCCTGAGCGAATGCGTCGCCGGAGAAGATGCCTGCGGCAATGACTGCCACAAGTGCACACATGCGGATTTTCTTCATGGTTGAATTGGCTTTTATTCTGCGAAAAAGTCTGAGAATTCGAATTCCTCGACGCGAGCTCCTGTGTGGATGAGATAAGCGATCATGTCTTCTTCGCTTATGTCGTTATAGAACTGGGCGTCGGCGGAATAGTAGCTTGCCTCAGGAAGCGTCTGGGCAGGCTTGTCGAGGAGGAAGGTTCCTCCTGCGATGAGGAGCAGGAACGACGCCGCTGCGGCGACGTAAGGCGCGAAGCGACGGACGACGGTCTGCCTTGGTTTCTTCCTGACGGCAGCCATCATCTGTTCAGGCTTTGCTGCGAAGTATCCCTCAGGTACCTTGTAAGGCATCTTTCGCAGTTCCCTGTTGTCGAGTATGTCTCTCTTCTGTTCCATTCTTGTTGTTTTCCGAGTATTTGACAATGTTTTATATCAAAGGTTTAAAACTTTTTTTCAAGTTCTTCCTTTATCTTGTTGTAGGCAAAGTGATAGGAGGCTTTCAACGCTCCGACGGACGTTCCGGTGATCTCAGCGATGTCCTCGTACGGGAGCTCGTCGAAGTAGCGAAGGTTGAAGACCAGCTTCTGCTTCGCCGGCAGCCTGTTGATGGCCTTCATGAGCTCGCGCTGCAGCTCGTTCCCGTTGAATGATGGATCGTCGTCGATGCGCTGCTCCATCACGGCGTCGAGATCTTCCCTCTGGAGGGCAGCTCGCCAGCGGTTCTTCCTGATGTGGTTCAGGGCTTCGTTGGTGGCGATCCTGTATGCCCAGGTGTAGAGCCTTGACTCCTCCCTGAATTCAGGCAGGGATGACCATATCTTCACGAAGCAGTCCTGGAGCAGGTCGTCCGCGTCCTCGTGGGAGTTGGTGAAACGGCGCAGATGCCAGTACAGACGCTCGCTGTAGCTCTCGACCAATTCGCCGAAAGCACGCTCCTTCTGCCCGCTGCGGTAGAGGGTTATGATCTCCTTGTCTGTCATCTGTGTGGTTCAAGCAGGCTTCAATCATGATGCCGCAACGGCGAATATATGGAAAATTATCATGATTTATGGCATAATTGTGCTCTCTTTCCTTTACGTGCGCGAAATGGATTAGGAGAACTGATGACAATTCCTTATATTTGCGTTTACGCGTAGAAGCGCCGTATTTGAAATACGTAAAAACAATATATTCATATAGACATGGCAAATTCAATCAGCGTGCTCAACCACGCAGCGGACAACATCCGTATCCTTGCTGCTTCTGCAGTTGAAAAGGCTAAGTCAGGTCATCCAGGCGGTGCCATGGGTGGTGCAGACTTCATCAACGTCCTCTATTCAGAGTACCTCAAGTACGATCCAAAGAACCCTACATGGGTTGGTCGTGACCGCTTCTTCCTCGATCCAGGCCACATGGCTCCTATGCTCTACTCACAGCTCTGCCTCGCTGGTAAGTTCACCCTCGATGAGCTCGCACAGCTCCGTCAGTGGGGTTCACCTACTACCGGTCACCCTGAGTACGAAGTAGCACGTGGTATCGAGAACACCTCTGGTCCTCTCGGCCAGGGTCACGCATACGCTATCGGTGCTGCCATCGCTGCGAAGTTCCTCGCTGCACACACCGGCAACCCTACCTTCGCTAAGGAGACCATCTACGCATACATCTCTGACGGTGGTATCCAGGAGGAGGTTTCACAGGGTGCTGCACGTATCGCAGGTAACCTCGGACTTGACAACCTCATCATGTTCTACGACTGCAATGACATCCAGCTCTCAACCGAGACCAAGGACGTCATGAACGAGGACACTGCTGCAAAGTATCGTGCACAGAACTGGGAGGTCATCGAGATCAACGGTAACGACGCTGCACAGATCCGCGCTGCTATCGAGAAGGCTCAGGCAGTCCAGGGCAAGCCAACCCTCATCATCGGTAAGTGTATCATGGGTAAGGGTGCCCTCAAGGCTGACGGTACCTCTTACGAGGCTAACTGCAAGACTCACGGCGCACCTCTCGGTGGTGACGCCTATGTAAATACCATCAAGAACCTCGGCGGTGATCCTGAGAATCCATTCCAGATCTTCCCAGACGTTCAGGAACTCTATGCAAACCGCGCAAAGGAGCTTGAGGCTATCTGCGCAGAGCGCTATGCAGAGGAGGCTGCATGGGCTGCAGCAAACCCTGAGGCAGCTGCTCAGCAGGCTGACTGGTTCTCAGGCAAGGCTCCTAAGATCGACTGGAACGCTTGCGTTCAGAAGGACAACGATGCAACCCGTAACGCTTCTGCAGCTTGTCTTTCAGTTCTCGCAGAGCAGGTTCCTAACATGATCTGCGCATCTGCAGACCTTTCCAACTCAGACAAGACCGACGGCTTCCTCAAGAAGACCCATGCACTCACTGCAGACGACTTCTCAGGCGCATTCTTCCAGGCAGGTGTCGCTGAGTTCACCATGGCATGCTGCTGCGTCGGTATGGCACTCCACGGTGGTGTCATCCCTGCTTGCGGTACATTCTTCGTATTCTCTCAGTACATGCTCCCTGTAGTACGTATGGCAGCTCTCATGCAGCTTCCTGTCAAGTTCATCTGGACACATGACGCATTCCGCGTGGGTGAGGACGGTCCTACCCATGAGCCAGTCGAGCATGAGGCACAGATCCGTCTCATGGAGAAGCTCAAGAGACATGACGGCAAGAACTCTTGCCTCGTTCTCCGTCCTGCAGACGCAAAGGAGACCACTACCGCTTGGGCTATGGCAATGGAGAACATGGAGAGCCCTACCGCTCTCATCCTCTCACGTCAGAACATCAACAACCTCCCTGAGGGCAACGACTATGAGCAGGCTCGCAAGGGTGGCTACATCGTTGCAGGTTCAGACGAGAACCCTGACGTAATCCTCGTTGCAACCGGTTCTGAGGTTTCAACCCTCGTTGCCGGTGCTGAGCTCCTCCGCAAGGACGGCAAGAAGGTACGTATCGTCAGCGTTCCATCTGAGGGCGTATTCCGCTGCCAGAGCAAGGAGTACCAGCAGAGCGTTGTCCCTGTAGGCTCTAAGGTATTCGGTATGACCGCAGGTCTTCCTGTAAACCTCCAGGGCTTCCTCATCGGTGCAGCTCCTGAGTCAACTGTATGGGGTCTCGAGACATTCGGTTTCTCTGCTCCTTACAAGGTGCTCGACGAGAAGCTCGGTTACACCGCTGAGAACGTTTACGCTCAGGTTAACAAGCTTTTTGAGTAATTGAATCACAAAGCATATTTCAAGGACGGTCGCTTCGGTGGCCGTCCTTTTTCTTTTGTGCGATTTGAATTATCTTTGCATTTCAATTATCGCTGAAATGGAAAAGACAAGAAACTTCTGTATCATCGCACATATCGACCACGGCAAGAGTACGCTCGCGGACAGGATGCTGGAGATGACCAACACCCTCGCTGCGCGTGATATGGAAAACCAGGTCCTCGATTCCATGGATCTTGAGAAGGAGAAAGGTATCACCATCAAGAGCCATGCGATCCAGATGAACTATGTATATAAAGGTGAGAAGTACACTCTCAACCTCATCGACACTCCGGGCCATGTCGACTTCTCTTACGAAGTCTCTCGCGCGATCGCGTCCTGCGAGGGTGCGCTCCTGGTCGTCGATGCCACCCAGGGAATCCAGGCTCAGACCATCTCCAACCTCTACCTTGCGGTGGAGCATGATCTCGAGATCATCCCTGTGCTGAACAAGATCGACGTCGATTCAGCCATGGTGGAGGTCGTTACAGACCAGATCGTGGATCTCATCGGCTGCGATCCGGAGGATGTCCTCAAATGCTCTGCAAAGACCGGAGAGGGCGTAAAGGAGATACTTGATGCCATCGTCGAGAGGGTACCGGCACCTAAGGGCGATCCGGAGGCTCCTCTCCAGGCCCTCATCTTCGACTCTGTGTTCAATTCCTTCCGCGGAATCATCGCATATTTCAAGGTTACCAACGGCAGCATCCATGTGGGTGACAAGGTCAAGTTCTTCAATACAGGTAAGGAATATGTCGCCGACGAGATCGGTGTGCTGAAGATGAAGCTTGTACCTAAGGATGAGATTCCATGCGGAAGCGTGGGCTATATCATCTCGGGTATCAAGACGGCTTCCGAGGTGAAGGTGGGTGATACCATCACGAAGACGGACAATCCTTGCGAGACTGCGATCGCGGGCTTCGAGGAGGTAAAGCCTATGCTCTTCGCCGGCATGTATCCGGTCGAGACCGACCAGTACGAGGAGCTCCGCGCCTCTCTCGAGAAGTTCCAGCTCAACGATGCGTCCCTCGTGTTCGAACCGGAGTCGTCGCTTGCCCTCGGATTCGGCTTCCGCTGCGGCTTCCTCGGACTTCTCCACCTCGAGATCGTGCAGGAGCGTCTGTTCCGCGAGTTCGGAATGGATGTCATCACCACCGTACCTAACGTGTCTTACAAGGTATATACAACCCAGGGCGAGTGCCTCGACGTGCACAATCCTTCGGGTCTTCCTGCGGTGACCCTCATCGACAGGATAGAGGAGCCTTACATCAGGGCGCAGATCATCTCAAAGTCGGATTTCTATGGCCCTATCATGAAGCTCTGCCTCGATAAGAGGGGAATACTCATCAACCAGCATTATCTCACAGCAGATCGTCTCGAGCTCACCTACGAGATGCCTCTGTCGGAGATCGTGTTCGACTTCTATGACAAGCTAAAGTCGATCTCCAAAGGCTATGCTTCGTTCGACTACCATGTTGTCGGATTCAAGGAGGCGAAGCTCGTGAAGCTTGACATACTTCTCAACGGCGACCCTGCCGATGCGCTCTCGACCCTGATCCATCAGGACCATGCATACGACTTCGGAAGGAGGATATGCGAGAAGCTCAAGGAACTCATACCGCGCCAGCAGTTCGATATCGCTATCCAGGCTGCGATCGGTGCGAAGATCATCGCCCGTGAGACCGTACGTCAGGTCCGCAAGGATGTGACCGCGAAGTGTTACGGAGGTGATATCACACGTAAGAGAAAGCTCCTCGAGAAGCAGAAACAGGGTAAGAAGAGGATGCGCCAGATCGGTACCGTCGAGGTTCCTCAGAGCGCGTTCATGGCTGTGCTCAAGCTCGACTAATCATTCTTTCATATAAGACAGAAAACAAAAAGCGGCGCCTAATCACTAGGGGCCGCTTTTGTAACTTGTATATGCACAAGTTGAGACGAATAAGATTCTTAACCGATGCAAATATCACCACAGAAAATTTGTGGCGAGTTGTAGCTGATGTTGTTTTTGTTGTTGTTTTAGCCGTTGTAGGCGTCTCCAGGCGGTATTACTCCTCCGGATTGTACAATCTATGGTACCGGATCGTATCCGCTGCCTCCCCATGGGTTGCATCTGAGGACTCTCTTGAAGGTGAGCCAGAATCCCTTGAACGGACCGTATTTCCTGAAGGCTTCGAGGCCGTACTGTGAACAGGTCGGTGTGTATCGGCAGCATGGATGCTTATAGGGAGAGATGAACTTCCTATAGAACTTGATGAGCATGATGAACGGGAAGATCGAAGCTTCCTTCAGCAGCTCCTTGACTTTTGCCTTGTCCATTATTTCGCTGCGGTTCGGAGTACCTGGCCGACCAGCTCGTAGATCTGCTGGTAGCTCATGATTTCCTTGCTGTTGTAGATGAAGAGTATGTCGATACCACCCTCGGCAGGGAGCATGGATTTCTGCAGGCGGAAGCTTTCCCTGATTCGTCTCTTGAGGAGGTTCCTCTTCACGGCACGTTTGAAATACTTCTTGGAAACCGAGATCATGATACGGTTGACCGGAGCACCGCTTTCCCTGCGTATGCAGAACCTCATGCCAGGAATGTTTCCATAACGACCCTTGGCAAGAAGCTCGGTGATGTCCTTCTTGCAGTACAGCCTCTCCTCCTTGGAGAGCGTATTGCATACAGGAAGGTCCATCTAGTCTTGGGTTATGAGAATTTCTACTGCCTTGAGCACGGAAGGTACTTCGACGGTAGGGGCGGCGATCTCGATAGAGAGACCGGCTTCCTCCATCGCCTTTACGATAGATTTTCCGAAGGTGATGAACTTGGTGTCGTTCTGCTTGTACTCTGGGAAGTTCTCGTAGAGCGACTTGACGTCAGCCGCATTGTAGAACGCGATGATGTCGTAGCTGTCGATGTCGACGTCCTTGATGTCCTGAGATACAGGCTTTACGAATACTGCAGGGGTGAAGTCCAGTCCGGCCTTCTCGAAAGCCTTGGTCACGTCGTTGACCGGAGTCTCGGAGGTGGTGACGAGGAACTTCTCGCCGTTGTGCTTGGTTCCGATTTCTGCGAGGATGGTGTCTGCAGGTCCCTGTCCGAAGAAGATCTTCCTCTTGCGGTAGACGATGTGCTTCTGGAGATACTTTGCGACATTCTCGGTAGAGCAGAAGTACTTCATGGTCTCGGGCACCTTGACACGAAGCTCTTCGCACATGTGGAAGTATGCGTCTATGGTCGATTTTGACGAGAATACGATTGCTGTATATTCGGCGAGGTTGATCTTCTGGGTCCTGAACTCTCTCGAAGAGAGGGGCTCGATGTGGAAGAACGGCCTGAAGTCAATGGTGACGCCGTATTTCTCAGCAAGTGCAGGGAACGGGGATGCTACCTGTGGGGCTGGCTGTGAGATGAGTATTCGTTTCATATTTCGCTTCTATAAGAACGCTGCGACTGAGGCAAGGATGCCTGTCGGCAGAATTTCAAGGGCGCAAAGATACAAAAATGTTGAAAACAAGGACATCGAACTGTCCAAAATTTGGGCTTTTCTGAGGAAATGGATGGCATAGATGCCACATATTTCGTAGAACAGTACTGTCCTGATGAGCTCATATTCGCATCGGAACACTCCCATGACGGCCGCTGAGAAAAGAGTGAGCATGGTGGCCGTGATGAGGAAGGTGTCGAATGCCTTCGTGGCGACGTTGTACGTCCTGTTGCTGGTCGAGCGCGGCCTAAGCAGGGCTGTCAGTCCGAACCTCATGCCGAGGTAGAGGAGGAAGGCTCCGAAGGTGCAGAGGAATCTCATGCCGGGTCCGAGCTTCTCCATGAGGTCTATTTCCCACAGGGAGTAGTTGGCAGCGACCATGCAGAGGGGGATGGGCACGAAACGCGCGACGATGTTCCTGTCTCTGCTGAGCTGGGCGCTGGCTTCGAGGTTGAGACACTCTTTCCAGCGTATGAGGCATCCGAGCAGCGACGGCATGATGTTGATGAGTCGCTGTATCATGGTCATTCCGACCAGCAGGGAGACTGCCGCGAAGATGATGAGCGTCATGCTGTCCTCCCAATGTCCCGGCGACACGGCCTCGACGGCTTCCTTCGCTTCGGTAGGAAGCAGCAGGATGCCTTCGACGAATGCGCTGTCGATAGGGTGCGCCAGTCTCTGAAGTATGCTCATCATGGATTAGTTTCCTCTCTTTGCCTTGTAGCCCATCTGGACGAGAAGTCCGACTATCCTGTCCCTGAAATCACCCTGGATCGCAATCTCTCCGTCCTTGGCGGTGCCGCCCACTCCGCACTTCACCTTGAGGGTGCGTGCGAGCTCTGCGAGGTCGTCGTCAGAACCCACGAAACCGGTCACGAGGGTGACCTGCTTTCCGGCGCGGCCCTTGCGGTCGATCAGCACGCGGAGATTCTGCCTGCTCGGCTCCAGGGTCTCAACCTGTTCCGGGGCCTCTTCGGCATATGTGAAGTCGGGGTTGGTGGAGAATACGACTCCGAGTCGTTTCTTCCAGTCGTTGTCGGCCATCTGTCGTTTATTAAAATTTTTGCAAATATAGCGATTCTCTTCGTATATTTGTTCTTTTAATACCGGCATAGCCGGTAATCAAGCAGAAGAAAAACATGGACAACAAGAAATTCAACCTTTGGAATCATATATGTGCCGCTATCTCTTTCGTAGTGTCAGCCGTCACATATCTGATGACGATAGAGCCGACCGCGTCTTTCTGGGACTGCGGTGAGTTCATCGCATCATCATACAAGCTCGAAGTGGGACATGCCCCTGGAAACCCGGTGTTCCAGCTTTTCGCAAGATTCTTCACGATGTTCACCGGTGCAGAGCACGCCGCCGTCGCAGTCAATGCGCTCAGCGCGATATGTTCGGCCCTGACCATATTCTTCCTCTACCTGACCATCGTGTTCCTCGCGAAGAGGCTCGTGCACCGTTCTGCTGACGGCACTTTCAGCACCGGCCGCGCAATCTCCATCTTCGGAGCCGGACTCGTCGGATCGCTCGCATACTGCTTCTCGGACACATTCTGGTTCTCGGCGGTGGAAGGTGAGGTGTACGCGATGTCGTCGCTCTTCACCGCGCTGGTGTTCTGGGCCATGACCAAGTGGTACGAGCAGGCTGACAGCAGGTATGCGAACCGCTGGATCGTGCTCATCTCCTTCCTCATGGGCCTTTCGGTGGGCATCCACCTCCTCAACCTCCTGACCATCCCTTGTCTCGTCTTCATGTTCTACCACAAGAAGCGCGAGAACGGAAGCTACACCTTCTGGCAGAATGTCGGCATCTTCGCGGTTTCATGCGTGATACTCGCCGTCATCCTCTTCGTCATCATCCCGTATCTCCCGAAGACCGCGGCATGGTTCGACCTCTTCTTCGTGAACACCCTCGGACTTCCTTTCAACAGCGGTGCTGCATTCTTCATGGTGGCGCTTCTCGCGCTCTGCTTCTGGGGCCTCTTCAGGACCCTCAGGAAGAACCAGGCGTTCGCGAACACCATACTTCTCTGCTTCACGATGATCGTGATCGGCTTCTCGATCTTCTCGATCTGCATCATACGCTCGAGCGCCAAGACCCCTACCAACGAGAACCAGCCGGACAACGCCTTTGGCCTCGTGAGATATCTCTCACGCGAGCAGTACGGCAAGAATCCGCTCATCTACGGACAGTATTTCGATGCTCCGGGCGATATCGTTTACGGCTCTTACTGGACTCCGCTGAACGGAAAGTACTACAAGGCTCCTACTCCTCCGGAGATGAAGTATGATGCTTCAGGCATGATGTTCTTCCCTCGCATGTGGTGCAACGCAGACGATAAGTACATACGTTTCTACGAGTCTTACATGAACGGCGGCGGAAAGAAGGTCAAGGGCGCGGAGCACAAGATGCCTACCTTCGGACAGAACCTGGCGTTCTTCTTCGACTACCAGCTCAACTGGATGTACTGGAGATATTTCATGTGGAACTTCGTGGGCCGTCAGAACGACCTCCATTCCCCAAGTCCCGGAGAGATCTTCGAGGGCAACTGGGAGAGCGGAATCGGAATCATCGACAGGATCCATCTCGGCGACCAGAGCAACGCTCCGGACTATCTCCGCGAGAATGGCGGAAAGAACCACTACTTCTTCCTCCCATTCCTGCTCGGAGTGCTCGGAATCTTCTTCCAGTTCGGACGTGACAAGAGAGGCTCATGGCTTACCTTCCTGCTCTTCTTCATGACCGGTATCGCGATCGTACTCTACCTCAACCAGCCTCCTTTCCAGGTCCGCGAGAGGGATTATGCGTATGCGGGCTCGTTCTATGCGTTCTGCATCTGGATAGGTCTCGCGGTGACCGCGCTCTACACGGCCTTCGAGGAGATCATCGAAGGATGGGGCAGGGCTGACGACAGGTCGAAGGCGGCGGTCGCAGCCGCAACGACAGTCCTCTGTCTCGGCGTTCCAGCCCTCATGGCCGCCCAGAACTGGGACGACCATGACCGCAGCAACCGCTACACCGCGGTCGAGATTGCCAAGAACTACCTCAACTCAGTGGGCCCTAACGGTATACTCGTGACCCATGGCGACAATGATACCTTCCCTCTCTGGTACGCCCAGGAGGTCGAGGGCATAAGGACAGACGTGCGCGTCGTGAACACCTCGCTCCTCGGAACCGACTGGCATATCGACCAGATGAAGTGGGCCGTGAACGAGAGCGCCCCTCTTGCCCTCAGCATCGGTCCTGAGCAGTACCTCTATGGAACCAACGACTGGCCATACATCTATGACACCCGCAACACTGTGATCCCTATCGAGGACGTGATGAAGGTGTTCAGGCATCCGGATGCGAAGCTCACTCTTCAGAGCGGCAAGAATGTCGACTATATCATCTCACACAAGATAAGCGTCCCTGTCAACAAGGAGAACGTCATCAAGTACGGCATCCTCGACGCCAAGTACGCGGACCAGATCCCTGACGAGATCATCCTCACAATGTCTGAGGACAAGGACTACATCTCGAAGCAGGAGCTCTTCATGCTCGACCTTCTCTCGAACTACCAGTGGGACCGTCCTATCAACCTCCTCTCGATGGGCGGCGACCTCAACATGGGCATCAAGGAATACCTCATGTTCGACGGATTCTCGTACAGGTTCGTGCCTATCAGGAACAAGACCAAGCTCTCAACTCCTGACTTCGTGGATGTCGAGGACCTCTACCACAAGATGACCCAGGTCTACACCTTCGACGCTGTCAGCCGCGACGACTACTTCATCGACTACCAGAACTTCTACACCTACTGCGGTGTGATGAGCCTCAGGCAGCTCTTCGTGAGCGTGGCAAAGCAGTTCGTCAAGGCGGGCCACGAGGACTGGGCGCTCGAGATGATCGACAAGGCGATGGAGGTGCAGAAGCCGGAGAGGTTCCCTCTCAACATGACTGAGTACGGATTCTCGAACGAGCTCATGATAATGGAGATCGTGAACCTCTACTACATCTGCGGACAGCCGGAGAAGGCCCGCGACCTTGCGCGCGCATTCGCTGCGGAGACCTGCAGGAACGCTCAGTTCTACTTCGACTTCTACGAGTACGCAAAGCCTGACTTCGAGTCCAACTGCCAGTACATCTACTATGTCAGCGACATACTCCGCGACAACGGAGACGAGCAGCTTGCCGACGAGATCGAGTCAAGTCTCAAGGACACGCTCGGAATCTGATGAACCAATAAGAACCACACTATATGAAGAAACTCAATCTGATCTTCGCGGCAGCCGCAATGGCGGTTGTGTCATGCGCCCAGAACCAGCCTCAGGAGCCTGCCATCCTGACCAATACTCCTGAAGAGGAGGAAGCTCCGGCAGAATACCAGGAACCGGTAGTCTTCACCAACGAGGACGTGACCTTCCGTCAGATCGACGAGCATACCTGGGAGGGTAACGGAAATCTCGTATTCGGAGAGTCGCTCTACATCATCGAGGGCGAGGACCGTGCACTGCTCATCGATGCGGGCACCAGGATCGCCGACCTCGACAAGATCGTTGCAGGCATCACCTCGAAGCCTGTGACCCTCATGGCCACCCATGTCCATGGAGACCACACCGGTTCGGCAATCAACTATTTCCCTGAGATCTGGATCAATGCCGCCGACATGGTGGGCGCACGCACCCAGATGAGAAACTACAAGGGTGAGATCAAGTTCCTCACCGACGGCGAAGTCATCGACCTCGGCGGAAGGCAGATCGAGGTGATCTTCACCCCCGGCCACACTCCTGGCTCGACCTCGTTCTTCGACAAGGAGAAGCACTACGGCTTCAGCGGTGACGCTTTCGGCTCCACCAACCTCCTTCTCCAGACCAACTTCTCGACCCTTCTCAACACTGCATCGAGAATCGCAAGGTACATGCAGGTCAACGGCATCGAGAAGATGTACTCAGGCCACTACCACGGCCACAATCCTGAGACCCTCCAGAGGGTGCTCGACCTCAAGTCGATGGCTGAGGAGATGCTCGAGGGCCGCAGAGTCGGCGAGGTCAAGGAGAACGCACGCGGTCTCAACGCTCATATCCACGATCATGGCGTGACCGTTCAGTACAGATACCCTGAAGGCGTAAAGTAAAGACAGCACATGACGTCAGCAAGACATATAGCATTGTGTGCCGGAGTTCTCTGCTCCGGCCTCTTTGCGTATGCCCAGGACTGGTCCGAAGTGCAGCTCGATACGCTTAATTCGGCCTATGTCGTGGCCGATAAGTATGATGCCGTGAACGGAACCCAGACCGGTATGACCAAGATAGACTCGAAGAAGCTTCACGGCGGATTCGCCACCTTCAGCACGCCTGACGTCATAAAGATACTTCAGACACTTCCCGGAGTGGCGAGCGGCTCCGAACTCCTGTCGGGACTCTATGTCCATGGCGGCGACGGTTCGGACAACCTCTTTCTCCTGGACGGCGTCCCTCTCTATCAGGTCAGCCATATCGGAGGACTCTTCTCCTCTTTCAACACCGATTTCGTGCAGGATCTCGATTTCTACAAGAGCGGATTCCCGGCCCGTTACGGCGGACGTCTGTCGTCAGTGGTGGATGTGAACGGCTCTGACGGAGATTTCGAGAAATACCATGGAAGCGTTTCCGTCGGACTGATCGACGGAAGGGTGCAGTTCGGAGGCCCGATAGTAAAGGGCAGGACCTCATTCAACGTCGCGGCCCGCAGAAGCTGGCTTGACGTCGCGACTGAGCCTGCCATGGCAATCATAAACCTGCGCTACCGCAGGCATGGAAATCCTCTGAGGACGAGTTTCCATTACGCTTTCTATGACATCAACGCCCGTATAACCCACCGTGCCAAGAACGGGGACATGATATATTTCAACTTCTACGACGGAAGCGACTATCTGAAGTCTTCGTTGAATGACAAGACCGATGAGGAAATGGGAGACAGCACGGTAGAAAAGACGGACGAGATGGGATTCGACATCCGCTGGGGCAATCTGACTTCATCGGTGAAGTGGAACCATGAACTTATGGACGGCCTGAGGATGAGCAGCATTGCGTACTATACCCAGAGCACGTCGAAGACCAATTTCTTCATGGACAGTGACGTTGAGGACAATACCAGCCATGCTCTTTTCGGCAATCGTACCAGGTTGCATGACCTCAGCGCGAAGACCGACTTCGACTGGTTGCCGACCAGAGACATGCATGTGCGATACGGCGCCCAGTACCAGTTCCATATCTACCGCCCGGAGCGGCAGACAGAATTCTTCACGACAAGCATGGGAGAGGATTTGGTCAACATGAGCACGCAGAATGATTGGCAGTACCTTTCTCACGAGTTCTCGCTGTATGCGGAGGATGAGTGGGCGATTGCAAAGTGGTTCAAGGCAAATGCCGGCGTGAGGTACATGCTTTACGGAATGGAGAACAAGGTGTGGCACAGGTTCGAACCGAGAGTGGCTCTGAGGGCCCGTGCGGGCAGAAATGTCGAGTTCAAGCTTTCATATACGGAGATGAACCAGGCCAACCACCTCGTCGCGACTACCTACCTCGACCTTCCGACCAACTGCTGGATGCCTTCGACATCGAAGGTGGCGCCTTCCCATTCCAAGCAAGTAGCGGGCGGCGTATATGCCAGCCTTCCGCATGACATTTCCATCAGCGTCGAGGGCTATTACAAGAGCATGAGGGATATACTTGAGTACGGCGGCGAGGCTGCCATGTTCCCTCCTATCGATGATTGGGAGACGACCTTCCTCCAGGGCAAGGGACGCTCCTATGGACTCGAGCTTTCGTTCATCTACAATGGAACCATCTTCACCGGAGAGGCATACTATACTCTCAGCAAGACGGAGCGCTTCTTCGAAGACATCTGCGAGAACTGGTATCCGGACAGGAATGACAACAGACACAAGATCAACATTCAGGGCGCGTGGAAGATAGGGGAGCGCATCGACCTGTCGGCTGCGTGGGTGTGCCACAGCGGCAACCGCTGGACCATGCCGACGCATGTCGCCATCCTCCCGGGCGGAAGAATCGAAGAGATGTATTCATCGCCATACAATGCCCAGATGCCGGCTGTACACAGACTTGATCTCGGATTCAACTACCGCAAGCAGACAAAACGTGGATTCGAGAGCATCTGGAATGTCAGCATATATAACGTCTATTGCAGGATGAATCCGATCATGGCTTATGCCAAGATGGGAGTATACGACGTGACTACTGATACCATGACCCCATATCACGGTGTGGCGATGGGACTCCTTCCTATTATACCGTCGTTCAGCTATACATTGAAGTTCTGATGAGAAGTTTTGTACGATATATTCTTTTCGTTTTCGTGGCGACCGTCGTCATGGGCTGTGAGTATGACTTTGACCTGAAGGGTACCCATGAGGCTCCGATGCTTGTGGTTGACTGTATGGTCAACCAGGGGTATGGAAATGGAAGAAAAACACTCGTGTGTGTCAGCATATATGGAACAGTGCCTGTCGGAGACTATGTCCCAAGTTCATCGAAGACAGAGGGAACTCAGGCCCCGGTGCTTGACGAGCTGGAAGTTTCCGCTACGGTCAACGGAGAGGAGATAACGCTTACCAGGTTCGAAGCTCCGGTGGGATCTGACGAAGCTTTCCCTAAAGACTTCTTTACTGCCGTCATCGAAGATTTGACAGAGGGTGACGTTGTAGAGGTACATGCATCGGCAAAGGGTTATCCTGATGCCATCGGACGTACTGTTGCCCCGGGTGCGGCAGAGGTGGTCAGCGCGGAGGTCAGCAAGGACAGCATCCTTTCCGTGAAGATAAATGATAACCCTGCGACCAGGGATTATTACGGAGTCGTTCTCAAGAGAGAGTTCGAGATGCACCGTGAGATTTCTCCGGAAGAAGGCGGTGGGACCGAGTTCGTCACGGGAGACTACCTGGATCTCCTGGGCCTCGAAATCGGAAATGGACTCAGGACGAGCATTC
This sequence comes from Bacteroidales bacterium, assembly GCA_024402115.1. The sequence continues at coordinate 56,705 of JAKSJQ010000002.1, forward strand.
AGCCACGCCTTTTCAGCCAGCTCGGATTCCTGTCTCTGGCATTCTCAGATAATCTGGTGTTCTTCGATGACCTCAGCATAAAGGAGCAGGACAATACCTTCAAGGCTGTCGTGCTGGAAATGAAGGGAGCCTACTACAGCGGCGATTACCAGCTTTCCGTATATAAGCTCTCTCCTGAGGCATATAAGTTCATGAGAGCCCTCTATGAGATCAATACAGGTTCGATGATGGCGGGTATCTCAGCCGTTTCATACACATATTCGGGCATCTCCGGAGGATTCGGCGCCGTGGGTGCATACCGGAAAAAGGACATGGTTTTACCTATTAATTATTAATTTTGCGGACTTAAATATTTTAACCTCCCCATGTACTCTTATCTCATAAGCATGCTTGCCCTGGTGTTGGGATACATCTTCTACGGCAAGTTCGTACAGAAAGTCTTCGGTCCGGATGCGGAGAAGCTGACTCCGGCCGTGGCGATCAATGACGGCGTGGACTATGTCCCCATGCCTGTCTGGAAAGTTTTCATGGTCCAGTTCCTGAACATCGCCGGAACCGGTCCGATCTTCGGTGCCATCATGGGTGCGAAGTTCGGCCCTTCGTGCTATCTGTGGGTGGTCTTCGGATGCATCTTCGCCGGTGCCGTCCATGACTATCTTTCGGGAATGGTCAGCATCAGGAACGGCGGAATCGACCTTCCGACCATCGTGGGACGCTACCTCGGCAAGACCACACGCGCGGTGATGCTCACCTTCTGCGTCGTCCTCCTCGTGCTCGTGGGTGCGGTGTTCGTTTACAGCCCGGCATCAATACTCGGTGACCTTGTCGGTGACGGAAGCTTCAGCGCGGTCATGATATGGGTCGGAGTGATCATCGTATACTATGTCTTCGCGACCCTCGTGCCTATCGACAAGATCATCGGAAAGATATATCCGCTCTTCGCCTTCGCGCTCATCTTCATGGCGATCGCGATGATGGTGGGACTCTTCGTGAAGTGGCCTGTCATCCCCGAGTTCTGGCAGGGTCTGGGCAACCGCGGTCCGTCCGTCGGTCTCAATGGACAGAGCATCTTCCCATGCCTGTGCATCACTGTCGCCTGCGGTGCGATCAGCGGATTCCATGCAACTCAGAGCACTCTCATGGCACGCTGCCTCACCAACGAGAAACTCGGACGTCCTGTGTTCTACGGCACCATGATCGTTGAGGGAATGGTCGCTCTCACATGGGCAGCGGTGGCTTCATACTTCTTCTTCGACGGCGGTGCAGAGGAGGTCGGCTCCACCATGAGCGCTGCGGCTCCCAAGGTAGTCTCTGACGTCAGCCGTGCATGGCTTGGTGTCGCCGGCAGCGTACTCGCCCTTCTGGGCGTGGTCGCAGCGCCTATCACAAGCGGCGATACTGCTCTCCGCAGTGCTCGTCTCATAATCGCGGATGTCTTCAAATATGACCAGAAGCCTATCTCGAACCGTCTGCGTATAGTCATCCCACTCTTCGCGGTGACTGCGCTCATCCTGTGGTTCAATATCGCCAACGAGGACGGATTCAACATCGTCTGGCGTTACTTCGCACTCGCAAAGCAGGCGCTCGCCTGCTTCTCCCGCTGGGCGCTCGCTTCGTTCCTGGTGAAGGAGAGGGGAAAGTTCGCATATCTCATAACATTCATCCCGGCAGTGTTCATGACCACGGTGTGCATCACCTACATCAGCACCGCCAAGATCGGATTCAATCTCCCAATGGGATGGTCGGGCTACATCGCTGCCATCGTGGCATGCGCAAGCATCGCACTGTTCTATTCGTGGTATTGTTTCGGCAGAAAAAAGTAATCAGACATGACTATCGAAATTCCCGGCAAATTCTGGAAGGACTATGAACTCGTAGACTCAGGCAACTTCGAAAAGCTTGAGCGCTTCGGCAGCTATTACCTCGCCCGCCCTGAGCCGAAGGCTCTCTGGGGCAAGTCCATGTCCGAGCAGCAGTGGGACAAGCTCATCCATACCCGTTTCACCCCCGGAGCAGGCTTCGCGAAGGCAGGCAAGGAGGACAGCGGTACCTGGGACAGGCGCAAGAAGATGGACGACCAGTGGTATATCCGCTACGGTGGCGGGCAACCAGGACTGGACTTCACCCTGAGACTTGGTCTCACTTCGTTCAAGCACGTGGGCGTCTTCCCCGAGCAGGCTTCCAACTGGGAATATATATATAGGAACACGCGCGAGCTCGTGGAGAAGGCCAAGGCGGAAGGCAATCCGGCTCCGAAGGTGCTCAACCTCTTCGCTTATACTGGTGCGGCATCTCTCGCCGCCAAGGCTGCAGGGGCTGACGTCACCCACCTCGACTCGGTGCGCCAGGTGGTAACATGGGCCCGCGGTAATATGGAGAACAGCCATCTCGACAACATCCGCTGGATAGTGGAGGACGCGCTCAAGTTCGCAAAGCGAGAGGCGAAGAGAGGGAACAGGTATCAGGGAATCATACTCGACCCTCCTGCATACGGACATGGCCCGGACGGGGAGAAGTGGAAGCTCGACGAGTGCCTCTTCGACATGCTCAGGCAGGTTGCAGCGATACTTGCACCCGAGGACAGCTTCATGGTGCTCAACCTCTATTCGAACGGATACAGCGCCGTGCTCGGCGAGACCATAGTCCGCGAGGCTTTCGGCAGGCAGTGCAAGTCCCTGGACTACGGAGAGCTCGTGCTCGAGGATTCCTTCGGCAAGAAGCTCCCTCTCAGCGTGGTCGTAAGGCTCCGCAGATAGAGAATTCGGACTTCGAAATATAGAAGATACCCCGCTTCTGATCTCACGACCGGAAGCGGGGTTTATGTTGTTCAGTTCAGTATTTATGTCGTTTTATTGCTTTATCCAAATCTGTGCCAATGCTGTTATAGGACATGAAAGAATTTTTATTCCGTTTTTTATCTATACTTTTTGACCTTTGCATGTGTAACGATATTTTGAAATTTGGTTTAGAATTTTAATCAAAATAGTAAATGTGGTTGCAAATACTTAATAAAAACTTTTATTATTGAGCATGGTCGTTAGTGTGCGGGAATACCCAAGTGCTTGCAAATCAATTTTTTTCGCCCTATTTTTGCCACTTAAAACATTTACTTACTAAAGTTCAGTTTATTATGTTAAAGAAAATCGCATTGGCGCTGATCGCTCTCGTCGGAGCAGCCGTAATGGCATCAGCGCAGACCAAGCAGATTTCCGGTAAGGTGACTGACGCGAACGGTGATCCTGTTCCAGGTGCATCCGTTCTCCTCAGAGGTACCACTACCGGTACAGTTACTAATCTGGACGGTACCTACGTGCTTTCTGCAGCTCCTACCGATGTGCTCGAGTTCACATTCTTCGGTATGAAGTCTCAGAATGTCACCGTAGGTGATCATACCGTCATCAATGTAACCATGCAGGATGACTCAATGGCCCTTGATGAGGTCGTCGTTACCGCAATGGGTATCTCTCGTTCAGAGAAGACCCTCGGTTATTCAGCGACCACCGTCAAGAGTGACGATATCGTTTCTGCACGTTCAACCAACCTTACAAACGCGATGGCAGGTAAGGTTGCCGGTGTACAGGTCCAGGCAAGTTCTTCTGACCCAGGTGCTGCCAGCAACATCATCATCCGTGGTTTCAGCTCTATCAACGGATCCAACCAGCCTCTCTATGTTGTCGACGGCGTTCCTGTAAGCAACGTCAACATGAACGGTCAGTCAAAGAGTACCGCAGTTGCCGGTATCGGTAACATCGCTTCTGAAGATATCGAGAGCATGACTATCCTCAAGGGTGCAGCAGCAACCGCACTTTACGGTAGCCGCGCAGCCAACGGTGTCGTAATCGTCACCACCCGCAGCGGTAAGAAGGGTAGCGACCGTGACTTCACCGTTGAGTACAGCGGTGGTCTCCAGCTCCGTCAGGTGGCTATGTTCCCTGAGATGCAGAACATGTTCGGTCAGGGTTGGAACGGTACTCAGACCTATATTGAGAACGGTTCATGGGGTCCTGCCCTTGACGGTTCAACTCAGGTGTACGGTCCTATCTGGAACAACCAGCAGCGCATCCACGAGTTCGATGCAAAGCCAACCAACGTGAAGGATTTCTTCGAGCTTGGCGTTTCTCACAACCACAATGTCGCTATCAGCGGTGCATCATCTGACAACAAGCTGACCTACTATCTCTCTTACGGTCATACTTCAGATAACGGTGCAATGCCTGGCAAGCACGATGTCTATAAGAGAAACACCATCTCTTACAGCTCTTCATACGAGGCAGCCAAGTGGCTCAAGGTGACCTCACAGGTCAGCTTCGCAACCAACAAGTCAGACGTTGTCGGTTCATATCAGGGTACTTCAGTGATCGATGGTCTCTATGAGTTCCCTCGCGACATATCTATCGTCGACCTTAAGGATCTCAGCAACCCATTCAACACTCCTGAGGCTTATCTTACTCCTTACGGTATCACCAACCCTTACTGGGCAATCGAGAACAACTACAACCACACCGACGCAAAGGAGGTTCGCGGCAAGGCACAGATCGACCTCAAGCCTGTCAAGGGTCTCACCTTCACCTATCGTTTCGGTTTCGACTACAATGACCTTGATGCCAAGATGGGTTATCCTGAGATCAAGCTTGATGACGCTCTCATCAACGATGACAAGGGTTATGCTCCATCTAACATGAACCAGGCAGGTTGGGTATATGCTCACTATCGCAGAGGATATGAGACTAACCATGACTTCCTTGCAAACTATACCAACAGTTTCTTCGATGACAAGTTCAGCCTCACTGCAATCGCCGGTTTGAACATCAACGAGCGTGCGGCTACAAGCCTCACCGGCCAGACTGACGAGCTTACCTTCGAGACCGGTTTCTGGGATCTCAGCAACGGTGCTACCAAGTCAACCCTCTCAGAGTCTCAGAGCAAGAGACGCGCTATCGGTCTCTTCGCAGACGTCACCCTCGGCTACAATGAGGAACTCTTCCTCGACATCACTGCCCGCAATGACTGGTCATCAACTCTCCCAATCAATGCGAACAGCTACTTCTACCCAGGCGTGACCCTCAGCTGGATCTTCTCTAACCGTCTCCAGAACAAGGACGTCCTCTCATTCGGTAAGCTCCGCGCGGCTTATGGTATGACCGGTAATGACGCAGGTGTATACAGGACAAGCGTTTCTTACACCCAGGCTTATGCCAACGGTTACTACTACGGTTCAATCGCAGACTTCCCTATGCATTCAACCAATGCATTCATCGCAGCGGCTTCAAAGGGTTCATCAACACTCAGGCCTGAGCTTACCAGCGAGGCTGAGTTCGGTGCAAACCTCCAGTTCTTCGGCGGCCGTATCGGATTCGATGCAGCTTACTACTATAGAGTGACCAACGACCAGATCTTCACCCTCCCTGTAGACCCTGCCACCGGTTACACTTCAATGGTGACCAACTTCGGTAAGGTAAGGAACACCGGTTATGAGCTCGTGCTCAACACCGTTCCTGTACAGACCAGGGACTTCAGCTGGTCTCTCGACTTCAACTTCTCTCAGAACTTCAACAAGGTTGTCTCACTTCCTGAGGGTCTCGATGAGGGCAAGACCGTCATCAACAGCTTCTCTGCCGGCAGCGATGCAGTCTATGTATATGCTGAGGAAGGCAAGCCTATGGGTCAGTTCTATACCTACCTTCCAGCTCGTACCGCAGACGGTAAGCTCATCGTTGACGGAAATGGTCAGCCTATCAAGTCAACCGAGATCGAGGATACCGGCAAGAACTTCCAGAACAAGTGGACTGCAGGTATCAACACTGCTCTCACCTACAAGGGCTTCAGCCTCAGTGCAGTTCTCGATGTACGTATGGGCGGTTACATGTTCTCTCGTACCAAGAACCTCATGCAGTTCACCGGTAACGGCATCATGAGTACCTACAACAAGCGCCGTCCTTTCGTCATCCCAGACTCAGTTGTTGAGACTGCTGACGGAAAATATGTTGAGAACACCACTCCTATCTATCTCAACGACAGCTCATATCAGACATTCTATGACTCTTACGGTGCAGGCGAGTGCGGCGAGTTCTATCTCATCGACAGAAGCTATGCAAAACTCCGTAACATCAGCCTCACCTACAGCCTTCCTAAGAAGTGGCTCAAGAAGATGACCTTCTCCGGTCTTTCTGTGACTGCATTCGTGAACAATGTTTTCACCTGGACCGCAAAGAGCAACGTATACATCGATCCTGAGACCACCTCATTCGCAGGTGACGGTGACCTTGCATCACAGTTCGGCGAGCTCTATTCAAACCCATCGAACCGTATCTATGGTTTCAATGTCAGCATCAAATTCTAAAGAAAGAGGAGAACACAGAATATGAAAAAGTTTTTATCATTTGTTTCTGCTGCAGCTCTCCTTGTGAGCGCTACATCGTGCAAAGGCTATCTCGATATAAACTACGATCCTAACGTCCCTGCTTCGGAGAACATCACCACTTCGATGATCTTCCCAGGCGTCGAGATGGCAATCGCAGCCAGCTACGGAGACTATCTTCGTATCGTCGGCGGATATTTCTGCCAGCATTATGCACATCAGTTCGGAACTTCGAACTATGTTGACTACTCTCAGTTCGAGATGTCTGCTGTCCGCAACAGCAGCACCTATACCCAGCTCTTCCAGAAGGGTCTCACCAATATCAAGACCATTCAGCAGAAGGCTTCTGCAGAAGAGGATTGGGGTACATACCTTGCAGCAACCACTCTCAGGGCCTTCATCTATCAGGCTCTCGTAGACTGCTACGGTGAAGTTCCTTACTCTGAGGCTCTCGATGATTCAAACCTCACTCCTAAGTACGACGACGGAAAGGATATCTATCTCGGTATCGTCAGCGAGCTTGATGAGGCTATCTCAAAGGCGTCTGCAGGTGACATGGTCTGCACAAACTTCCTCCTTCCTGGAGAGACCGCAGGTGAGTGGATCAAGTTCGCAAACTCTCTCAAGCTCCGTATCCTCGTCCGCATGATGGATGTAGTTGACGTGAAGTCCCAGATCACTGCTCTCGTGGCAGAGAATAACTTCATCGGCAGCGACATCGAGTTCGCAGGCTGCTGGGAGAAGGCTGCCGGTAAGGAAAGCCCATTCTATGGTGAGGAGTTCTCTACCCTCGGCGGTTCAACCCAGATCAACGTCATCGCCAACATCGCTCTCATCGGCTCAATGCAGGTTAAGGACAGCGAGGGCGTCATCCTCTACACTGACCCACGTCTTGCAGCATTCTTCAATGCAAACAATGAGGGCAAGTATGATGGTGGCGTATCAGGAACCAACCTTTCCACCGCAACTGCTCCTTACAACACCACAGCTCACTGGTGCCGTCCGGTGGCAAGCTACGACATGCCTGTATCCCTTCTTTCAGTGGCAGAGGTCAAGTTCCTCCTTGCCGAGGTTGCAGCAAAGTTCGGTGGCGATGCAGCAGGTTATTATGCTGAGGCTATCAATGCATCATTCGACGCAGCAGGAGTTGAGGGCGCTGACGAGTATCTCGAGCGCAACCCATACAATGCTCAGAATTACAAGGAGTGCATCGGCGTTGCAAAGTGGATCGCTCTTTCAGGCGTGAACCCATTCGAGGCTTACTGCGAGGTTCGTCGTCTCAAGTTCCCTTCATTCGGTAAAGTTACCGGTGACGATCTCTATAAGGAAGGTGGTGCGGTAAACGGTGACAAGTATGTCGCCAACCATCTTTACACTCCTTTCAAGGTGTTCGGTCCTGTAGGCAGCAATAACCTTCTTCAGCGTTTCCCTTACGCGGAGAGCTCTTCTTCACGTAACTCTAACGTTCCGGAGTTCCCTGGTTACACCGTTCCTATCTTCTGGGCTAAATAATTAAAGTGCAATGACAATGAAAAAGCTTATATATATAGCATCCGCAGTTGTTGCGATGGTCCTTTCTGCCAGCTGCACAAAGGAGTCTGCAAACAAGACCAGGGTTACCTACTATCCTGTTCTTGAGCTTGCCGGTGATACCCGTATCATTCTTGACAAGGGTACATCTTTCGCTGAGCCAGGTTTCTCGGCTACTCTCAACGGAGAGGATGTCACCGATCAGGTCAAGGTGGAGTCAAATGTCGATCCTCAGATATCAGGTGTCTATGAAGTTGCGTACAGCATCGTGAATGCTGACGGTTTTTCTTCAAAGGCATACCGTCAGGTAATCGTACTCGACCCTAACGATCCTATCGAGGGTTTCTACTATACAGATCCATCAAGCTACCGTCTTTACAATGGTGTCAAGACAGCTTACGGCAGTGATTTCGAGATCCTTGTAATCTGCCAGGGCGAAGGTGTATACTATGTTGATGACCTTCTTGGCGGTTGGTATTGCCAGAGGGCAGGCTATGGTGACAATTACAAGATGAACGGCATCGTCGAAATCGACGGGGATGGCGTTATCGAACTCCTGGACAGTTATATTGGTGGTTGGGGCGACAGCCTTGTTGACTGGGCAGATGGAAAGTTCGAGGACGGAACCATCACCTATATGGCGCAGTATGTCTCAGGCATGCAGTTCTATGTTACAATGTCTAAATAAGTATTGAACAATGAAGAAGATTTTATATGTATTGTCTATCTGTGCATGTGTGATTCTTTCATCATGCCAGCATAAGGAGCAGCCAGGCTCAACCGCAACTGAGGCACTTGCAGGCCAGTGGTATGTTCAGGTTGACATCGCTGACGAGAATGGCGCTGTCGTTGATGAAGGTGAAGACTTCAACGGTGGACGTTGCCTCCTCCTTACCTATAATACTGCATCCAACACGGATAATGTCCTCTATGTTGACGACCTCGGCGGCTTCTGGGAATTCAAGGTTAAGGTTCCTTGCAACGTGAATGGTCTTACCTTTGGCGCTTCAGAGTCCGAGTTGATCGAGAACGAGGCCTATGACTGTGGCGTAAACCTTTGGGGTGGAAAGATCGTCAAGGACGGAGCCACTACACCTAGCGGTATGCCTGCTGACTATATCGAGTTCTTTATCAATTTCGACGATGATGATCTTGAGGATTATGGTATGCCTGGTATCAGTTACCCTGTATATTACGGTGGTACCTGCTACAAGGTTTCAGGTTGGCGTTACACCGGATTCGAGCTTGACGACTAATCAAGTCTGATATTTTTGAAAGGAGGCTGATGCAAATCAGCCTCCTTTTTTATATATTTGCTCGTATGGAGGGTAAAGTTATGTCTAGATTCTATCTCACGGTGGCATCCCTGCTGGCGGCAGCGATGTCCTTTTTCTCATGTACGAAGGCCTATGTGCCTGATTCTGTGGCGCGCCCAGGCGTCTCTACCGAAACAAGGAGCGAGCTTCCTTCCGAAGCCCATGCTCCAGTCGTGACTTCGGCCGTGGAGAGTATGTACTTCGAAGGGACGGGTGCGACCTTCACCATCGCGATGGATGAGCATTTCTCCGATCCGGACGGTGATGTGCTCAGCTACTCGGTGAGCATGAACACGAAGGGACTCGTGGATCTCAAGATAGAGGGCAGCACGCTCAACGGCAAGCTTTACAACTACGGCAGGACAGACATCGTCATCACGGCTACCGACGGTGACGGACTCAGCGCCGACCTTCCTTTCGCGGTGCTCTGCGCCAAGAAGGACAGCGGTGCCAGCGTCTACCCGAATCCGGTGAGACCGAACGGCGAGGGACGCTATCTTCTCAATGTATGCTCCGGCAGGGAGGCTGAGACAGACATCCGCATCTACAACCAGAGCGGATCGCTGGCCTGGTCCAACACTCTTCTTTCAAGCGTCTTCAAGCCTGCGGTCGTGGACATGACAGACTTCGCTTCCGGCAAATACAATGTCGTAGTCAGGATCAACGGCGAGACTTATACTCACAGCATAATCAAGCTCTAGCATGAAAAGGTCAATCATCATCCTCTTTGCCGTCATGCTCAGCAGCGCGGCATTCGCACAGACAACGGACCTCAGGGTGGCAGCCACTTCCGAGGCGGCACTTGCATTCTCCCGTATCGGACACAGCCCGGTGGCGGAAGCGATGGGAGGAGCCGGTCTTCTCTCCACTGCTTCAACCGCTTGGGCATCGTACTACAACCCTGCGGCGGTGACTTTCGCACACAGGACTGCGGACTTCGCCGTCTCATACAACACTTGGCGTCCGTCGTCAAGCAACTATATCAACCTCGGCGGCTCGTATAAGATAGGTGAGAAGGTCGGTATCACGGCCGGCGCTACTCTCGGCATGGGCAAGACCATGGCACTCACCGATGATTTCGGCAGCGAGGCAGGACAGTTCCGTCCTATGGACTACCAGTTCAATCTCGGCGCAGCGTATCGCTTCGTGGAGTGGGTTTCCGTGGGCGCGAACGTGAAGTATGTCGGTCAGAAACTCTTCACCGACGTGCGCCAGGGCACTGTGGCTGCCGACGTCTTCTTCATGGGCGAGTACAAAGGTATCAAGGCTACCGTCGGATTCAACAGCCTCGGAGGTCGCGTAAAGGACCTTGCAGGCAGGCGTTGGAACATCCCGTCATCACTGAGCTTCGCGGCCGGATATGAGACCGTTCTGTGGGGTGCTCACGGCATCGAGGCAGAACTGCGTGGCGACTATTACTTCATCGAGGACAAGGCTGTCGTGAACAATCCGTTCTGTCTTTCGATGGGTGCTGCATATTCGTTCAAGTTCATAACTGCGCGACTCGGATACCACTACGGCGCCGAGAGCTCAGTCATGCCAAGCTTCGGCGCCGCGGGTCTTACTCTGCGCATAGCAGATATCCATATCGATGCGATGTACTACATCGCAAAGGAAGGAAGCCCGTTGAAGAACAATCTGTCCTTCGGACTGGGCTATTCCTTCTAGAAAGTCTTCTTGAGATTATTCACATATCTGTCGATCCTCTGCAGCTCGCGTGGGATCCTGATATGCTGTGGGCAGTGTGACATACACTCCTCGCAACCTACGCAGTGGTCTGCCTGGCGTACCTTCTCGAGGGTGCGGTCATAGCTGATGAGGTAAGCACGGCGAGCCTTGCGGAACTCCTTCTGCTCTGGGGTTGCGTTCTCGAGATCCACGACGTTACCTTCGTTGACGCACTTGTTGTAGTGAGCGAAGATTGCAGGGATGTCGATACCGTAAGGACAAGGCATGCAGTACTTGCAGCCGGTGCAGCTGATGGTAGGATACTCCTTCATGAGGCTTGCCTGTGACTCGAGGAAGTCGAGCTCCTCGTCGGTAAGAGGCACGAGTGGGCAGAAGCTCTTGAGGTTGTCCTCGAGATGCTCCCTGTAGGTCATACCTGAAAGGGTCACGAGCACGTTAGGATGAGTACCGCAGAAGCGGAAAGCCCATGATGCGACGCTCCTGCCAGGCTCACGCTCCATGAAGCGCTCTGCGATGGCGTCAGGAACGGTTGCGAGCGCACCTCCGAGAAGAGGCTCCATGATCACTACAGGAATGCCACGCTTGGTGAGCTCCTCGTACATGTACTTGGCCTTTGCCTCACGGGTCTGGTGGGTCCAGTCGGAATAGTTCATCTGGATCTGCACGAAGTCCCAGTGGTACTGCTCATGATATTTCATCATCTCGTCGAAACCTGAAGCAGGGCCGTGGAAAGAGAATCCGAGGTTGCGGATTCTTCCCGCCTTGCGCTCCTCGAGGAGATATTCCATCATGCCGTTGTCGACGAACCTCTGCTTGAACACAGCCTCGCCGCTGACAGAGTGGAGGAGGTAGTAGTCAAGATAGTCGGTCTGGAAGTTCTCGAGCGACTTCTTGTACATGAGGATGGAGTTCTCCTTGGTCCAGTTGCTGAAGTTGGAGAGCTTGGTCGCGATGTAGTAGCTGTTGCGTGGATGCCTTGCAAGCGCGAGGCCGGTTGCCTGCTCGCTCTGTCCCTGGAGATATACAGGAGACGAGTCGAAGTAGTTGATACCTGCCTCGATTGCGCGGTCCACGAGTTCGTTGACGCTGTCCTGATCGATGATGTCCTTTCCGTCGGCATCCTTGATCATCTGCCAGCGCATGGTTCCATAACCGAGGAGACTGCACTTGTCTCCGGTGTTGGGGTTGGTGCGGTAGGTCATCTCGCCGAGCTTGGTGTCGGCGGTGACAGTCTTGTTATTTGTGCATGCTGCAAGGCCGAAAGCCGCTGCTCCGGCGCCTGCGCTCTTGATGAAATCTCTTCTGTCCATAGTACTAGATGCTTCTGTGTACTTCATGTCCTTCTACATGGATTGCTGAGAGAGGGCGTGCAGGACATACATATTCACACGCTCCACAACCGATGCAACGCTCTGGATTCACGCTTGGAATCCTTACGTCTGATCCTTCTTCCTTGACCATCTTGATGGCGCCGGCAGGGCAGTGACGTGCGCAGTTGCCGCAGTTCACGCCGTCGTTGTTGGCGATGCAGAGGAAGAGGTCGACCTCTGCGTGTCCAACCTGGATGGCGGTCTTCTCCTCTGGGGTGATCTTCACGATCGCGCCAGCTGGGCAGACCTCCGAGCACCTGGTACATTCAGGACGGCAGTAGCCGCGCTCGTATGACATTTCAGGCTGCATGAGGCTCTTGAGTGAAGTCGAAGGGCGGAGGACGTTGTTAGGGCACACGCTCACGCAGAGCTGACATCCTGTACAGTGCTGTGCGAGGTGCTTGAGTCCGGTGGCGCCGGCAGGGACGATATGTGTCTCCCTCTCAGGGATGATCTTGCCGGTCACTGCTGCGAGACCTCCGTCGACCTTCATGTCCTGGGCCTTCGCTGCTGCGGTTCCGAGTGCGAATGCGGAACCCATCATGAAAGCACGGCGTCCTGCGTCTGCTGCGCCGGCCTTCTCTGCCTTTGCGGGAGCGGGCTCGCTGTTCTTCTTACCGTAGCGGAAGCTGTAGGTGATGGCCTTGGACTTGCATGACTCGATGCAGTTCATGCAGTCCACGCAGCGGCTGTAGTCGATCTCGTGGTTCTTGGTGTCGATGCAGGATGCCTTGCACTGCTTGCCGCAGAGGCCGCAGTTCACGCACTTGCTCTCATTGATCACAGGCCCGAAGAGTGAGAACTTCGAGATGAGTCCGAGAGTGGTTCCTACAGGACAGATGGTGTTGCAGTAGGTACGTCCGTTCTTCCATGCGAGGATGACCACTGCCACGAGGGTCACGAGCGCGATGATGAAGGTAGGGAGGCTCCTGAGCCATACTTCCTTGGTGTAGAAGTTATAGCTGTCGAAGTGGGCGTCGATGAGTGCGAGTAGGTTGTTGCCCCATCCGTACATCGGTGCGAAGATGTTGCTGACGATGCGTCCGTATGCACTGTATGGTGCAAGGAGGGCGACGAGGCTGCCGAGTCCTGCCACGATGGCGATGATCAGGAGACCGAGCATTCCATAGCGGAGCCAGCTCTTGGCGGGCGAATAGCTGAAGCGGTAGCGATTTTTCTTCTTACCCTTACCGTGGATCCAGGAAACGATGTCCTGGAAAACTCCCATCGGGCAGATTACGGAGCAGTAGACACGTCCGCACACGAGGGTGAGAAGGACTAGGGCTACGATGACTCCGAAATTGAGGGCAAGGACGGCAGGAAGGAACTGGACCTTCGCCATCCATCCGAGCCACGCATGCAATGTTCCTGTGAAATCAAGGAACAGGGCGGTCACTCCTACCCAGAAAAGGGCTGCGAGGACGATGCGGATTTTACGTAACATAGGTGGTTGATTAATTTACTTAGGTGCAATCTTATAAAGGAAGGCGGCCACGAAGGTGTAAACGATGTTTGGTATCCATAGCGCCATTCCCGGTGACATTCCTCCGGCATACACGAACATCTCACTGAACTTCAGGAAGAGGATGTAGGTGAAGGCGAGTGCGATTCCGATTCCGATGTTCCATCCTATGCCGCCTCTCTTCTTCTTAGAGGAGAGGGATACACCCATGATGGTGAGGATGAATGCCGAGAAAGGAAGCGCGATTCTCGTATGTTTCTCGATCAGGGTCTGGCGCACGTTCGCGTCGCCCCTGAGCCGCTGGGTCTCGATGAGCTTGTTCAGTTTCTGCTGCGGAAGCGTCGATACTGTCTTCTTGTCCCTGTAGAAGTCGGCCACCTCAAGGTTGAGGACGGTGTCGATCTGAGCTCCGCTGGTGATCTTGTCGTCGAGGTTCTCGCCGTAGTCGCGGATGAAGTAGTCCTTCAGGGTCCAGCAGCACTTGGTGCTGTCGTATACCGCGGTCTCTGCCGAGAGCTTTGACACGAGCTGGTTGTCCTCGATCTGCTCGATGGTCATCTTGTACGCCGTGTTGTTCCAGCTGCTGAAGGACTCTACGTAGATGAACTGGCCCGGAGAAGTCTGGTAGTGGACGTCCCTCGAGGTGAATGACTGCGAACCGCTGACATACTTCTGCTCGAACGGTATTCGAGTCGCGTTGGCCCTCGGGATGACCCAGAGGTTGAGGCAGAGGGAGATGACGAAGATGATGAATGCGGAGAATATGTACGGAACCATCATCCTGTGGTAGCTGATGCCGCAGGAGAGTATGGCCACGATCTCGGTGTTGGCGGCGAGCTTCGAGGTGAAGAATATGACGGTGATGAACACGAACAGAGGACTGAACATGTTCATGAAGTAAGGTACGAAGTTGAGGTAGTAGTCGACGACGATGGCCTTCAGCGGGGCTGAGTTGGACACGAAATCGTCGATTTTCTCGCTGATGTCGAAGATGATGACGATGCCGATGATGAGGATGAGCGACACGAAGAAGGTCGAGATGAACTTCTTCACTATGTACTTGTCCAATATCTTCGGTCTGAGGTCTATCATGGTCTAGAGTCTCTGAGATATTCTCTTAACGGTCACTTCCTTCCACTGCGCGAAGTCTCCGGCCTTGATGTGCTTGCGTGCTTCGCGGACGAGGTCGAGGTAGAAGGCGAGGTTGTGCTCGCTGGCAATCTGTGCCGCGAACATCTCGCCGGCTATGAAGAGGTGACGTACGTATGCCTTGCTGTAGGTGTGGTCGACGAATGAGCTTCCCTTAGGGTCGAGTTCGCTGAAGTCGTCCGCCCACTTCTTGTTCCTCATGTTCATGATGCCGTCCCAGGTGAAGAGCATGCCGTTGCGGCCGTTTCGGGTAGGCATCACGCAGTCGAACATGTCTATGCCCCTTGCGATGGCCTCAAGGAGGTTTGCAGGAGTGCCCACTCCCATCAGGTAGCGTGCCTTGTCCTGCGGGATGACAGGGTTGAGGGTCTCTATCATCTCGTACATCTGCTCGGTAGGCTCACCGACGGCGAGTCCTCCGATTGCGATTGCAGCGTCTGCATATTCGAGCGCATGCTCTGCTGCCTCCACGCGGAGGGCAGGGTAGACGCAACCCTGGATGATAGGGAGGAAGGCCTGGCTGTAGTCGTAGAGAGGCTCGGTCTCATGGAAGCGCTTCGAGAAACGCTCGAGCCAATTCTGGGTAAGCTTGAGCGACTTCTTTGCGTAGTTGTAGTCCGCGTCTCCCGGGCAGCACTCGTCGAAAGCCATGATGATGTCGGCACCGATGGCTCTCTGGGTGTCCACGTTGTTCTCCGGAGTGAATGTGTGTCTCGAACCGTCGATGTGGCTCTGGAAGGTACATCCTTCGGGAGTGATCTTGCGTATGCCGGTCAGCGAGAATACCTGGAATCCGCCGCTGTCGGTGAGGATAGGACGGTCCCATGACTCGAACTTGTGGAGTCCTCCGACCTTCTTGAGCAGGTCGAGTCCCGGACGCAGGTAGAGGTGGTATGTGTTGCCGAGTATGATCTCGGCCTTTATGTCTTCCTTGAGGTCGCGATGGTACACTCCCTTTACCGATCCGACGGTGCCGACAGGCATGAAGATCGGGGTCTCGATCTTGCCGTGGTCCGTGGTCAGTATTCCGCATCTTGCGGAGCTGTTGGGGTCTTTTGCGGTCAATTCGAATGTCATGGTGTATTCGCGATTATTTCAATCTTCAAAGATAAGAAAGTTTGACGGATTTCGCTTATCTTTGCCATCCCATAACCAATCGAATTAACATTAAAATCATATAAGAATGAAGAATTCGAACATTACGCTCCGTCTTATCGTGATGAACTTTATCGAGTTCGCAGTTTGGGGAGCATATCTTACCTCAATGGGAAGCTTCCTTGCCAGCGCAGGACTCGGTGCCCAGATCTGGCTTTTCTTTGCTACCCAGGGTTTCGTATCCATCTTCATGCCTGCGCTCATGGGTATCGTTGCAGACAAGTGGATGCCGGCTCAGAGAGTGCTTTCTCTCTGCCATGGACTTGCAGGTCTCTTTATGCTGGCAGCAGGCTTCTACGCCATGTCTAACGGCTCGTTCATCGAGATTCCAGACGTGCATTTCCCTGGCAAGATGGCGACAGTCTACCAGGCTTCAGCCAGCTTCCAGTTCTCTATGTTCTATGTCCTCTACCTGCTCAGCGTTGCTTTCTTCATGCCTACCATCGCTATCTCGAATTCAGTGGCATACCATGCGCTCGAGTCTGCCGGTAAGGACACCGTCAAGGCTTTCCCTCCTATCCGCGTGTTCGGTACGGTAGGTTTCATCATCTCGATGCTCTTCGTGAACTTCGTGAAGAACGGCCACGGCGTACAGTTCCAGCACTCTTATGATCAGTTCTTCGTTTCCGGAATCCTCGGAGTGGTGCTCTGCGTCTATGCACTCACGATGCCTAACTGCCCTTGCAAGCCAAAGAGCGAAGGTGACCAGTCTCTCGCAGAGTCTCTTGGCCTTTCTGCATTCAAGCTTTTCAAGGACAAGCAGTTCGCAATTTTCTTCATCTTCTCGATGCTCCTCGGTGCTTCTCTCCAGATCACCAACGGATATGCGAATACCTTCATCACTTCGTTCCAGCACAGCGCTGATCCTGCAATCGCAGGCTCATGGGGTGCTCGCAACGCGAATGCACTCATCTCCCTCAGCCAGCTTTCGGAGACTCTCTGCATCCTTCTCATCCCATTCTGCATGAAGAAGTTCGGAATCAAGAACGTGATGCTCATCGCCATGTTCGCATGGGTGTTCCGCTTCGGTTTCTTCGGTCTCGGCAACCCTGGAATGAGCGGCCTCTGGCTTTTCGTCCTCAGCTGCATCGTATATGGTGTCGCTTTCGACTTCTTCAATATCTCAGGTTCACTCTACGTTAACGAGAATACAGACAAGAGCATCCGTTCTTCGGCTCAGGGTCTCTTCATGCTCATGACCAACGGTCTCGGTGCTTCAATCGGTACCTGGGCAGCAGGTAGGGTGGTGAATGCTCTCGTTTATAACCCACAGGCCGCAGCTAAGGCTGCCGCACTTGAGCAGGGCCTCGACGAGGCTGCAGCCCATGTCGCTGAGGTATCAGCAGGCAACTGGCAGCTCACTTGGTACATCTTTGCAGCATACGCTCTCGTAGTGGGCATACTCTTCGCGATTCTCTTCAAGGATCCGACCAAGAAGGCTGTCACTGAGTAGTACGTAATGAATTCCCGGTTTACCGGGCTTCGGATATAGCAATAATGACAGGCCGCGTCCTCACGACGGGGCCTGTTTTTGTGCTAGCAAGAAATGTGATAATAGCAGCCGGAGACCCGGCTGTCGTGTGTTTAATATCCTGCCTGCATGGTGAGCTGCTCATCGAGGATCTCGATGCTGCTTGCCACCACGTCGTATGAGTATCTCTCGACGCCGTCTGATCCGGTATACCTGTTGGTCCTGAGCCTTCCGACTACGTGGACCGGAGTTCCTCTGGTCAGGAATTCGAAGTCAGGCATGCCCTTGAGCTTCCATGCTGTGATGTTGTGCCAGGTGGTCTCGATCACGGCTTCGCCATTCCTGTCCTTGTAGACATAGGTCGTTGCCACCGAAAAGTTTACGACGTTGTTCTCTGTGTTCTGTGAGAGGCGCACATTACCAATGTTTCCTCTCAGCTCAATCTTGTTCAACTGTTCCATAAGTTCTCTCTTTTATTGTTCCTTCCCCACATCCTTATGCGCGCTGTCTTCGGTAGGTACTGTGGCAAAGGAAATGATATAAAATCGGCCTTGCAATAGCCTGGAAGCAGGTTTTCTCTTTTTCGTAGCAAATGAAGAAATCTCCATGTCGTAATAAATTCATATCGGCTTTGAATTAAAACGGAGGTTCAAGGATTTTCTTCATCTGCTGAGAAAAAACGAAAACCTCATCATCAGAGTCATGCTTCTATGGGAGCGGTGCGGCGAAATCATAGATGCTTTTGCCATTTTTGTATTGCTAAAGAAGATTGATATGGGAAGGAGAGACAGCTATGAACAGAAGGAGGGGCAGCAATGCCTGGAGTGTGGTGATCCCGTTCTGATGGAGGACGGCCGTGCGGACAGGAAGTTCTGCTGTGTGGAGTGCAAGAACAGGTACCATTATAGGAACCGTCGCAAGCTGAGGATACTGAAGGGCCGTATACATGGTACCCTTGAGCGTAACTATGAGATCCTGGACGGTCTCGTGAAACTTGGCGTCAGCTCGGTGGACAGGAACGAGGCTGCATTGATGGGGCTTGATCTTACGATCATGACCTCCTGCTATCACGTGAAGGGTCATCTCGAATGTGCCTGCTACGACATCACCTATCGCCTAACTGACAAGAAGTTGAGCAATATTTCCAAATGTTTGACTAAATTTGCGCCCTGATAATTTCAATACAATGCGTAAAGTAATAGCAGCAGCTGCCACTATGATGGCGCTCATCACTTCTTGTAAAATGGAGAACAATCCACTTCTCGTCGAATCGCCACTTCCTTATGGCGCTCCGCAGTTCGACAAAATCCAGACTAAGCATTACCTTCCTGCATTCCAGACAGCAATCGCTGAGTATAAGGCGGAGGTAGATGCCATCGTTGCTAATGAGGCTGAGCCTGATTTCAATAACACCATCCTCGCACTTGAGCAGTCAGGAAGGACTCTCGACAAGGTTTCCAGCATCTTCTACAACCTCCACGAGGCTGATACCAACGATGAGATGGACCAGGTGGCAGAGGAGATCGCTCCGCTCATGACCGAGTGCTCGATGTATGTGTCGCTCAACCAGCCGCTCTTTGAGAGGATCAAGGCAGTTTACGCCAAGCGCGATCAGCTCGGACTCGAGCCTGACCAGATGAAGCTTCTCGTTGACACCTATGAGTCTTTCGCAAGGAATGGTGCAAACCTTTCTGACGCAGACAAGGATCTCTACGGAAAGTATCAGGAGGAACTCTCCCTCGTGCAGCTTCAGTACAGCAAGAACGTCCTTGCCGCAACCAATGCGTTCGTTCTCAATATCACCGACGAGGCTGACCTTGCAGGTCTCCCATCGTTCGTTGTTGACATGGGTGCTTCGACAGCAGCAGAGAAAGGCCTCCAGGGCTGGGCTTATGACCTTTCACAGCCAAGCTACTCTCCTTTCATGACCTATAGCGAGAAGCGTGATCTCCGTGAGAAGATCTACCGTGCATACAATACTAAGGCTGTTGGCGGTGAGTTCGACAACCTTGAGAATGTCAAGAAGATCGTGGATCTCCGCATCAAGATTGCAAACCTTCTCGGCTACGAGACCTATGCGGACTATGCTACCGAGAACAGGATGGCGAAGAATACCGCAACCGTGATGAACTTCCTTGACGAGCTTCTCGAGCCTTCGATCCCAGCTGCGAAGAAGGATGTTGCTGACATCTATGCTTACGCTAAGGAGCATGGTTTCCAGGACAGTGAGCTCAGACCTTGGGACTGGGCATACTGGAATGAGAAGTACAAGGACGCATATTTCGACCTCAATGACGAGATGCTCAAGCCATATTTCCAGCTCGAGAACTGTATCGATGCAGTCCTCGGTCTTGCTACCAGGCTCTATGGCATCAGCTTCGATGCTCGCCCTGACATCCCTGGCTACAACAAGGATGTGAAGGTGTTTGACGTGAAGGACGAGAATGGCAAGCACATCGCTCTCTTCTATGCCGACTTCTTCCCACGCGCAAGCAAGAGGGGAGGTGCATGGATGACAGAGTTCCGTGGCCAGAGCATCGTTGACGGTGTCGAGTATCGCCCGTTCATCAGCATCGTGACCAACTTCACCAAGCCGACCGCTACCGCACCTTCTCTCATCACCCATGATGAGCTCACCACTTTCCTCCATGAGTTCGGACATGCTCTTCACGGCATGCTCGCAGAGGGTCGCTACGGCTCACAGTCAGGTACCAGCGTATCTCGTGACTTCGTGGAGCTTCCTTCGCAGATCATGGAGAACTGGGCTTTCGAGCCTGAGTATCTCAATACTTTCGCAAAGCACTATCAGACCGGTGAGACCATCCCTCAGGAACTCATCGACAAGATCGTCGCTTCGAAGAACTACCTCGCAGCATACCTCCAGGTGCGCCAGCTCCAGTTCGGTATCATCGATATGGCTTGGCATACTCTCAAGGCGCTTCCTGCCAACATCGATGTCGTAGCTTTCGAGAAGAAGGCTCTTGCGCCATCTAACGTGATCTACTCCGATCCTGCATGTGCGATCTCGACTTCTTTCGGCCACATCTTCACCGGCGGCTACTCTGCAGGTTACTACTCATACAAGTGGGCTGAGGTCCTCGAGGCTGATGCGTTCTCTCTCTTCGCAGAGAAGGGTATCTTCAACAAGGACGTCGCTGCATCGTTCCGCAGGAACATCCTCAGCAAGGGTAGCTCAGACGATGAGGCTGTGCTCTATCGCAACTTCCGTGGTCACGATCCTGAGCCTCGCGCTCTTCTCGAGAAGTTGGGTATCGTTGCTCCGCAGAAATAGTCTTAGACTTTATATATTCAGAAGCGTCCGGTCAACTTGGCCGGACGCTTTTTTGCCTCCTTCACTGCCGCTGCGAACTCAAAAAATCGACTCAAATTTTAAGTTCGCTCCAGCATTTTGCCTGTTTGGCCCTGTTTTGGTGCCGCGAACTCAAAGAATTGACTTAAATTTTAAGTTCGCAACGACATTTTGCCCGTTTGGGCCTGTTTTGGTGCTGCGAACTCAAAAAAATGGCACATTTTTTCGGTTCGCGCAAGAACGGTGTGCATACGCTCTATCGCGGGATATACGGGGTAGTTGTCAGCTGAGGATGATCAGGGCGTAGGAGGGGTGGGAGAAGGTGAGGGTGACGGTGTCGGCGGAGGCGCGGTTGAGGGTCGCCTTCCACCAGTTGTCGAATACGACGTCGTCAGTCGGCCATACGAGTCCCTGGGACTTGATCTTGAGACTGTTGTCAGGAGTGAGGACTGAGACGGCCCTGCCGGCTCCGCAGTCGAAGCTGCAGCTGTCAGTGATCGCAAAGATGGTCGAGTAGTCAGAGACTATGTCGCAGGTTATGCCCCGCTTCGAAAAGCCGAATCTGCGCTCGTACTCCATGAGGAGGGAAACGTTGCCTATGGTGTGGTCCTCACGCATGCCGGTTGCGCCGACGATGTGAATCTCCAACTCCTCATCCGGGAAACGCTGGAGGATATACTTGATGGCCTTGGTCTGGTCGTTGTCGTCCTGCTCGGTCTCATGGACTATGCGGTCGGCATAGCGCTTGCGGACCGAAGCGGGAAGTGAGTCCAGGTCACCGATCACGATGTCGGGAAGCTGGCGGCCGTCATGCTTCCGCCTGAGCCATCTGGTGAACGCACCGTCGCAGCAGATGAGGAAATTCGCGCTGTCGATGAGCCAGAGCGGATATGGCTGACGAGGGTATTCCCCGTTTCCTATGATGGTGATGGTCTTCATCAGCGCTATTCCTTAGGGGCGTGGGTCCTTCTGATGAACTCGACAGAGGTGCCCTGGGTGGTCTTGTAGCTGCAAGGCTCCCTGAAGCCGAGGAGGAATGACTTGGTGTCCATTCTCTTCTTTCCGCTGATCTGGAGTTCCTTGATCGAGATGGCTCCGTCCGTGGTGGTGATCGCGAGGGTGTTCTTGCCGTCGCAGAGTATGGTACCTGGAGCTGGCTGCGCGCCGGCTTCGAGGCCGCTGAGGCCTGCGAGGGCCGCTGTCTGTGCGGCATCCATGCGCTCGGCAGAGTATATCTTCATCTGGACAGGCTCTGTGCCCTCCTTGTAGACTTCAGTGAAGGCTGCAGGATATGGGCTGAGACCCCTGATGAGATTGTAGATGTCCTTGCTGCGGGCGTTCCAGTCGATGTGACATAGCTCGCGTGTGAGCTTAGGTGCAGGCTTGAGGACCTCGTCGCCCTGGATGAACGACTTCTGGACGCGGTTCTCGATATGGCCCTCGATGATGCCCTCGACGGTCTGGACGACCACCTTGGAGCCGAGTTCCATGAGCTTGTCATGAACGTCGCCGGCGTTGTCGGTCTTCTCGATCCTGATCTGCTCGCGCATCATTATGTTGCCGGTGTCGATGCCCTCGTCGATGAAGAAGGTGGTGACTCCTGTCACCTGGTCACCATTGATGACAGCCCAGTTGATAGGGGCCGCACCGCGGTACTGAGGGAGGAGGGCGGCGTGGAGATTGAAGGTTCCGAGGGCCGGGATCTCCCATACGACCTTTGGAAGCATCCTGAAGGCCACGACCACGAAGAGGTCAGGCTTGAGTGCCTTCATCGCGTCGACGAACTCTGGGTCCTTGAGCTTCTCAGGCTGGTACACAGGAATGCCGTGCTCTACGGCGTATTTCTTCACGGCGCTCTCGTTGACCTTCAGGCCGCGGCCTGAGGCCTTGTCCGGAACGGTTACGACAGCTGCGATATGATAACCCTGCTGGATGAGAGCGTCGAGAGGTGCCACCGCGAACTCCGGTGTACCCATGTATACGATCTGAGTCTTGTGGAAAACTGACATGACTTTTCTCTTAATCTTTCTGAAGAATGCCTTGAAACTGTCCATGTTGAACAGAGGCGAATCGTTGATGGCCTTCCATGTCAGGAAGAAGCCTATCGGAGCCAGCACTATGACGGATATGAACGCTCCCATGAAGCTGCCCACGGCTCCGTCTCGGGCAAGCTTGGTTCCGGAAACGTCGACAACCCAGTACAGCACGAAGAAGAGCACCGAGACGATTGCCGGAGTTCCGAGACCACCCTTTCTGATGAGCGCGCCAAGAGGTGCGCCGATGAAGAAGAATATGAAGCAGGCGAGTGCGCCGGCGAACTTCTTGAGTATGTTCTCGTCAGCGCGCCTGAGCACCCAGATGTATTGGATTGCGTCGCGGGAATAGCCCTCGAGCGTGTTCTGGAGCTCGTCTGCAGCCGAAATTGCACTGTCGTAAGCGTTGCGCTCCTCCTGCAGGTCCTTCCACACCATGAGGTCCTCCGGTGCGAACATGGCCTTGTACTCCCTGTGGTTGGCGGAATCCAGCTGGTCATTGTATCTGAGACGGCGCCCGGTCCTGAACTCGTCCATCTGGGTGTCGTACATCTTGTTGTAGAGCAGGGTGAGCGAATCCTTCACGACATAGAGCTGGGAGAGCGGCATGGTCTTGACCTCGTCGCTGAACCTTCCGCTTTCGGACTTTTTGAATGCGTAGTTCTCCAGGGGAATCACCATCTCCTGGAGCTTGAAGTCGATCTGCTGGAGCTGGAGGGTCGTGTCCCTGTACCTTCGGTTGTTTGTCTCCTCGTAGTTGGTTCCATTGTACATGGAGAAGGTGAGGAAGCTCTTGTCCGGGGACATGACCATGAGTGCGGAATCGGCGATGGTGAGGCTGACGTTACCCTTGCTGCCGGTGTGGTCGTAGACCATGACGCCGTGCATCATGCCGGTCTCGGCATCCCTGTCGTCGATTCGGAGAATATAGCCGTCGATGCCGTCGTAGAAGGTGCCTTCCGGAATCTTGATCTCGTTCTTGGTGCGCAGGATGTCGTCCCTGAGCGTGTAGATCTCGTTGTAGGCAATAGGCACAAGGTTGTTCGTCGCGAAGAAGGTTCCTATCGCGATGAGGACGGATACGAGTGTGAGCGGGAGCATGATCCTCTGGAGCGAGATTCCGGCAGCCTTGATCGCGAGCAGTTCGTTGTTCTCTCCGAGGTTTCCCATGGTCATCATCGAGGAGAGGAGGGTCGCGAGAGGCAGCGCCAGAGGCAGCAGCGTCGCGCATCCCCATCCCATGAATTCGATGATCACACGAAAGCCGAGACCCTTTCCTACCAGCTCATCGATGTACAGCCAAAGGAACTGCATCATCAGGATGAACACGACGACGAAGAGGATCGCAACGAACGGTCCTATGAACGTCTTCAGTATGAACTGGTCCAGCTTCTTCATTAAATGTCGGACTTATTTGGTCGCAGCTGCAACGAGTGCGTGAAGGGCGTCCTTGAGTCCGCCGCAGTTCCTACCACCGGCAGTTGCGAGACCAGGCTGTCCGCCGCCACCGCCCTGGATGAACTTGGCAGCATCGCGGATGTCCTTGCCTGCGTTCTTGCCTGCTGCTACGAGATCAGCCGAGTACATGAGCACGAGCTGTGGCTTGCCCTCGGACTCGATGGCTGCTGCGAGAGCAGTGTTCTTGAGCTCCTTCTGGAGGTTGGCAGCAGCGTCCCTGAGCATTGCTGGTTCGAATGAGAGGGCGCTGTTGATGGAGATGACGTTGATTCCGTTGATCTCCTTAGCCATTGAGCTGAGCTCCTTGGCAAGCTCTGCGGCCTTCTGCTTTGCGAAAGCCTCAGCCTGCTTCTTGTATTCTGAGTTCTCGTTGATGAGCTTCTGGATTGCGCCTGCGAGGTCTGGCACGTTGTTGAAGAATGCCTTTGCGGTGCGGAGAGCCTCCTGAGCTGCCTCAGAGTGCATCTCTGCTGCGAAGCCGGTCACAGCCTCGATACGGCGGATACCTGCAGCGATGGCAGACTCGCCGGTAATCTGGAAGTATCCGATCTTACCGGTAGCGTCGGTGTGGCAACCACCGCAGAGCTCGATGCTCCTGCCGAACTTCACCACGCGGACGCGGTCGCCGTACTTCTCTCCGAAGAGTGCGATTGCGCCCATCTCCTTAGCCTCTTCCATGGTGGCGTCGCGCTTCTCCTCGAGTGGGAGGTTCTCACGGATGATGGCGTTCACCTTGTGCTCGATCTCGCGGATCTGTGCGTCGGTGAGCTTCTCGAAATGGCTGAAGTCGAAACGGAAGTAGTTGTCGCAGACGTATGAACCCTTCTGCTCCACATGTGTTCCGAGAACGTCGCGGAGGACGCCGTCGAGAAGGTGGGTACAGCTGTGGTTGTTCGCGATCTTCTGCCTGCGCTCTGCGTCTACCACGAGGGTGAAGCTCTCGCTAGGGTCTGAAGGCATCTTCTCTGCGATATGTACGGTGAGACCGTTCTCCTTGACGGTGTTGAGGATGGCGATCTGCTCGCCGCTCTCTGAGATGATCACGCCGGTGTCACCGACCTCACCACCCATCTCGCCGTAGAACGGGGTCTGGTCGAAGACGAGCTGGAGCATCTCCTTGTTCTTCTGCTTAACCACACGCTGGCGGAGAAGCTGTGCGACCTCCACTGTGGTCTGGTCGTAACCTACGAACTCGGTCTCTCCGGCCTTGTACTCAACCCAGTCGCCGAACTCGTTGGCGGTAGCGTTGCGTGCGCGCTCCTTCTGCTTCTGAAGCTCCACGTTGAAGCCGTCGAGGTCTACCTTGTATCCGTTCTCACCTGCGATGAGCTCGGTAAGGTCGATAGGGAAACCGAAGGTGTCATAGAGCTTGAATGCATCTGCGCCTGCGATGACCTTGCTGTCCTTCGCTGCTGCCATGCACTCGTCCATGAGCCTGATTCCGCGGTCGAGGGTCTTGAGGAATGCGTTCTCCTCCTCACGGATGACGCTCTCGATGAGCTTCTGCTGCTTCTCGATCTCCGGATAAGCCTCACCCATGTCATGGATGAGCTGAGGGACGAGGCGGCAGAGGAAAGGCTCGTTGAAGCCGAGGAAGGTGTATCCGTAGCGGACTGCACGGCGGAGGATTCGGCGGATCACATATCCTGCCTTCACGTTGGAAGGAAGCTGGCCGTCAGCGATAGAGAAGCTGATGGTACGGATATGGTCGGCGATCACGCGCATCGCGATGTCGCACTTCTTGTCCTGGCCGTAGCTGTGTCCCGAAAGCTCGCCGATCTTTGCGAGCATGCCGGTGAACACGTCTGAGTCGTAGTTGCTGTTCTTGCCCTGGAGCACTGCGCAGAGGCGCTCGAAGCCCATTCCTGTGTCGATGTTCTTTGCAGGGAGGCTCTCGAGGTGTCCGTCTGCCATGCGCATGTACTGCATGAAGACGATGTTCCAGATCTCGATCACATGTGGATCGTCGTGGTTCACGAGGTCGCGTCCGAGCACGCCGCTTGCCTTCTCCTCAGGAGTACGGATGTCGATGTGGATCTCTGAGCAAGGACCGCAAGGACCGGTGTCGCCCATCTCCCAGAAGTTGTCATGCTTGTTTCCGAGGACGATGTGGTCCTCAGGGAGATGCTTGAGCCATGCTTCCTTGGCCTCGAGGTCGAGCTCGGTGCCGTCCTCAGGTGAGCCTTCGAAGATGGTTGCGTAGAGTATGCTCTTGTCGATCTTGAACACGTCGGTAAGGAGCTCCCATGCCATGTCGATGGCCTCGGTCTTGAAATAGTCGCCGAAGCTCCAGTTTCCGAGCATCTCGAACATGGTGTGGTGGTAGGTGTCATGTCCCACCTCCTCAAGGTCGTTATGCTTGCCGCTGACGCGGAGACATTTCTGTGAATCGGCAGCCCTGTCCCACTTCTTCTTCGCGTTGCCGAGGAAGATGTCCTTGAACTGGTTCATGCCTGCGTTTGTGAACATGAGGGTAGGGTCGCCCTTGACTACCATCGGTGCAGACGGTACGATGGCGTGTCCCTTTGATGCGAAATAGTCCAGGAATGCCTGGCGGATTTCTTTGGATGTCATATAGTTATCTTGGTTTATTTTCAGTAATAACCCGCAAATTTACAACAAATATTGTATATTTGCGCGATGTCAAAGTCCAAAAAGCGCATATATATGGTACGCGGGGTGGGATTCTTCGTCCTCACCGTGGCGATGTATGCACTTTTCTTCTGGCTCTACAACGTCGTGTTCGAACTTGAGCAGCCGATGAGCTACTTTCTTCGTAGAAGGAATTCTTCTTGGGCCGCGAAGGTCGAGCTGATGGGCAGAAGGATGGACACTTACGAGGAGATTCTCAATCATCTGGAGCAGAGGGACAACGAGGTCTATCGCTCCGTGTTCGGTATGAATGAGATTCCGTCAGAGGTGCGTGACGCCGGAATCGGAGGCGTGAACCGCTATGAGCCTTTTGCGGACCTTTCCGACTCCAGCCTCCTGAAAACCACGGCGATACGTCTCGACAGGCTGACAAAGAAAGCCTATATCCAGAGCAAGTCCTTCGACGAGGTGTTCGCCCTTGCGGTGAGTGCCGGCGACATGGGTACCAGCGTTCCTTCGATACCGCCAATGTATCCTGACGCATACATCATGCTGACCAGTACCTTCGGTTACAGAGAGGATCCTGTATGGGGAGGAGCTGCTCGCCACACTGGAATTGACCTTGCGACGGACAAGGGCAATCCTGTCTACGCGACCGGCGCCGGAGTGGTGGAGAGCGTGACTTCGGATTCCCGTGGTTACGGTCTCATGGTCGTGCTAGACCATGGTTTCGGATATAAGACCAGATATGCCCATCTGAACGCTGCCGTGGTGACCGAGGGACAGCATGTCGACAGGGGAGATCACATCGCATATTCGGGCCAGTCGGGAAAGTGTACCGGTGCTCACCTCCACTACGAGGTGCTATACAGGAACAATTATGTCAACCCTCTGAATTACATGGACTTGGATATACATCTTGCTGACTATAGGAACATGGTCAAACTCGTCCCTCGACAGAAGGGGACGACGGCAAGGAGGCGCAGGAGATAGCTATGAGAAACAGGAAGGAAGATATGAGGATCGTGGGTAGCGTGCTGAGGTGGTTCTTCAGCGCGGCTGTCTTCGTGTGCCTGTACCATCTGGCCTTCGTTCTCGTGTTCCCGAAGGACAGCGACAGGATAGTGATGAGGGAAAACAGGATGTATGAGAAGCTCTACTCCCGGATGAGGGAACAGGAGCGACTTCTCCATGACGCGGTCGAATTCCTGGAGATCAGGGACGACGAGATCTACAACAATCTCTTCAATACTTCCGTCCCTTCCATCACTGACCTGGAGATAGGTACGGCCCTTCCGAACGACGGTGAGGATCTCAGCGACAACAAGATATATGCTTATGCTGCAGAAAAGGCGGAAAGCATTGAGGCTGCGTCACTTACGGTTGAGGAAAACTTCCGCAGGATCTTTGAGATAACGGGTGCGGAAGGGTATGCCACCCCTCCTATGGTGGTGCCGGTGGAAGGCTTCACCGTGTCCAGGACCGGAGCGTCTGTGGGCCCGAAGGTGAGCCCGTTCTACAAGGTCTCGACGAGCCATGACGGACTCGACCTGATCGCTCCCGTGGGTACCGCGGTGCTCGCCGGCGGACCTGGTGTCGTGATGAAGGTGGTGCGCTCCATCCAGGCGGACGGAAACACCGTGTTCATCGACCATGGAAACGGATATGTGACCCGATATTCGCATCTCGGAGAGATCAAGGTCGGCCCGGGAAGGAAGGTCAAGGCCGGTGAGAAGATAGGTACCGTCGGCATGTCTGGAAAGTCATTCGCGCCGCACCTGCACTACACCGTGATGCGCGGCAATGTGGTCTGCGATCCTGTGAACTTCATGTTCGCAAGCGTTTCGCCGATGGACTATGCGGAGATGCTCGTGCTTTCGAGCTCGACCGCACAACAGATGGATTAAAGATAAGACAAACGATATGGAAAAGTTATTCTACACGATCAGCGAAGTCGCTGAACTCCTCGGGGAGAGCACCTCGTGCATCAGATTCTGGTCGAATTCGTTCCCGAAGTCGATCAAGCCTAAGCGCAATGCGAAGGGCAACCGCCAGTTCACGGCACGTGACATCGAGGCATTCAAGCAGATCCAGCTCCTTCTCAAGAAGCAGGGCATGACCATCGAAGGTGCGGCCAAGAAACTCGCTCACGGCGAGGCTGCGGACAACACCGTGGTTGTTCTCGACCATCTGAAGAACATCAGGGAGCAGCTCGTCGAAATCAAGAAGGGATTGTAGGAAAATTTCTTTTTATCATATAAGGAAAAAATAATACCTTTGCAGTTCGCACGAAAAGCGACCATCCAACAACGATTTAATATCTTAAGAACCAATATGGCAACAAAGAAGACCAAGAAATTCGAGACCCCTATCGATCAGAGGGAGACCTTCGTATCTATCCAGAGAAGCTTCGCAGACTCAGAGCTCTCAGTCGAGGAGAAGCTCATGACTCTCTACGCTCTCCAGCAGGTTGACTCCCAGATCGACAAGATCCTCCAGCTCAGGGGAGAACTTCCTCTCGAGGTCGAGGCTCTCGAGAACGAGCTCGAAGAGATTGCATCCAAGGAAGCTGCGATCAGCGCAGAGATCGAGGAGAATGCAGCGACCATCGCACACAGCAAGCAGTGCATCGTAGAGTACGACGCACAGACCGAGAAGTACAAGGCTCAGCTCGAGACTGTATCCAACAGCCGTGAGTTCGACTCGCTCCAGAAGGAGATCGAGAACCAGGAACTTCTCCGTGCGATTGCCGAGAAGACCATCAACGAGACTCGTGAGAGGAATCTTGACAGGAAGCAGGCACTCGAGAACATGAGGGAGAAGAAGGAAGTCAAGGCAGCTGACCTCGAGGCAAAGAGGGAAGAGCTTGCTACCATCGTCGAGGCTACCGCAGCAGAGGAGAAGAAGCTCCTCGCTCAGCACGAAGAGTGCGCAGCCAAGATCGACGAGAGGACCATCAGCGCATACGAGCGTATCCGCAAGAGCTGCAACAACCACCTCGCAGTGGTTTCAGTATACAACGGTAACGCTTGCGGCGGTTGCATGAGCACCATTCCTCCTCAGCGCCTCCTCGATATCGCTACCAACAAGAAGATGATCATCTGCGAGTACTGCGGAAGGATCCTCATGAACCCAGACAAGGCATAATAACAACCGGCCTATATGGCAAAGACCTATCGTGGAAAGTCATCTCGCGACGAGCAGGTGAACCTTGACGCCCTTATGGGAACCATGCCTCCTCAGGCGATTGACTTCGAGGAGGCGGTTCTTGGTGCGCTCATGGTGGAGCCGAACTGTCTCGATGACACTCTCGATGAGCTTGCAAACTCCAACTGCTTCTACAGTCAGAAGAACAGGCTGGTATTCGAGGCCATCAAGGATCTCTACGCCCAGCATGCTCCCGTCGATTCATATACCGTCGCGGAGAAGCTCAAGAGCACGGGCAAGCTCGAGGAGGCTGGCGGTCTGGAATTCATTTCCGACCTTTCCTCAAGAGTGGGTTCCGCAGCTCATGTGGAGTACTACGCGAAGGTCATAAAGCAGAAATTCATCCAGCGCGAGCTCATCACTGCCTCGTATTCCATCCTGAAGACGGCGTATGATGACTCTGTGAACATGGAGGCTCTCATCGATACCGCGGAGACCAAGATCTTCGCAGCGGTGGAGCACAATGTCACCAAGGACGCGCAGGATATCGGTTCGGTGATCAACAAGTCGCTGAACGACCTCGAGAAGGCCCAGAGCCAGGAAGGCTCATACAGCGGCGTTCCGTCCGGATTCCCATCCATCGACAGCATCACCCTCGGCTGGCAGCCATCGGACCTCATCATCCTTGCTGCACGCCCGTCCGTGGGTAAGACTGCGTTTGCGCTCAACGTGGCGAGAAATGCGGCGGTCATGGGCTATCCGACGGCGATATTCTCTCTTGAGATGCCGGCCAAGCAGCTGGCGAACCGTATGATGGTCTCCGAGACCGGAATCGACTCTAAGAAGCTCAAGGGTGGTGTCAAGCTGGAGCCGGGAGACTGGGAGAGGCTTGAATCGCAGCTTACCAAGCTCGCGTCTGCGCAGCTCTATATCGACGATACTCCGTCTCTTCCTGTAATGGAGTTCCGTTCCAAGGTGAAGAAGCTCGTGAAGCAGAAGGGCGTCAGACTCATCATCGTCGACTACCTCCAGCTCATGCAGGGACCTGTGGAGCTCCGAGGAATGCGAGAGCAGGAAGTCGCGGCCATCTCGAGAACCCTCAAGGCTACGGCAAAGGAGCACGGAGTGCCAATCATCGCCCTCTCGCAGCTCAGCCGTCAGGCAGTGACCCGTCAGGGCAGCAACAACAGGCCTCAGCTCAGCGACCTCCGCGAGTCGGGATCAATCGAGCAGGATGCCGACATGGTACTCTTCATCCACCGTCTCGACTACCAGAACTTCGGCGACGACACCGTGCAGAAGGGAGAGACCCAGCTCATCATCGCCAAGCACCGAAACGGTGAGATCGGAGACGTTCCGCTCATCTTCCGCGACTCGATGGCAAAGTTCGTCGATGCCCAGGAGGAGAACCTCTCGAACGATTTCGGACATGTCAGCGCTTCGGCCATGAACAGCGCGCCGGCCTCGGATTCGGGCTACAACCCTTTCGGCGGCGACGATTTCGGATTCGACGGAGGAAACTTCGCTTAAATCAGATAGGACATGCGTGGAGCAGTCATAAGAACGATTATGATCCTGGCCTTGACGGCGGGGTCATTTTTCGTATGCGGGGGTCAGGAGATCCCTGTCCGCACAACCTCCAGGGAGAAGCTCGCGTTCCAGGCCGGTGAGAAGATCAAGTACATGATCCACTACGACTGGGGCGTGATCAGCACAGACGTCGGCTGGGGCCAGGCGGTGCTCTCGGAGTGCGTGTACAATGGTCAGGAATGCTTCCGCGTGAACATCAACGGACAGACGGGAAAGATATGGGACAAGCTCTTCCGCGTGCGTGAGAACTTCTCTTCCGTGTTCACTGCGGACGGTCTCGTGCCCCAGCATTTCACCCGTGACACCTACGAGGGCGGCTACGAGGCTAAGAATACATATGTGTACAGGTGGGACGCGGAAGAACCGTACATCGATGCGGACGTCTACTCTTCGCACGGCGGAAAGAAGGACCTCCAGATTCCTCTGGACCACAATACATACGACCTGCCGGCGCTCTTCTATCTTGCGAGGAACATGGATTTCGACAAGGTGGAGCCGGGCGTGAGACACCCGATGACCTTCGCGATCGACGATGACGTGTACCATGTGCACTTCGTGCTTTACGGCCGCGAGAAGAAGAAGGTCAAGGGCCTCGGCACCATCGATACGATACGTTTCTCGGCGAAGCTCGTCGCGGGCGAGGTGTTCACCGGGGAGCAGGATATGATGATATGGGTGTCTGACGACGAGAACAGGCTCCCGGTTTATTTTGAGGCTCCGATCTGGATAGGAAAGGTCAGCGGAAGGCTGGTCGAGCATTCGGGTCTGCGCAGCAAGCTTGTGACTGTGAAGTAAGCTATGAAGAAGGACGAGATAAGCCATGTCGGCAGGATCATTTCGATAACTCCGGAAGTGACGACCGTGGAGATCATCTCCGAGTCGGCCTGCAGCCAGTGCCATGCAAGGGGGCTGTGCGGTGCTTCGGAGGAGGTCGCGAAACATATCAGGGTGCGTACGGTGCCGGACTCCGGCAATGCCGTGGGCGATACTGTAAGGGTGTGCCTTAAAAAATCGCTCGGAATGAAAGCAGTAATGCTTTCTTACGTGATTCCTGTTATTATTTTAATGATTTTCGTAGTATCTTTGTCAGTCCTCTTTGAGTCAGATTGGCTCGTGGGCTTGGTCACCCTCGCCGGGGTGGCTGCATACTACGGTATCCTGTATCTTATGAGAGACAGGCTGGACGGTGAATACGAATTTTATATTATAAACAACTAACCCTTATGACAAGTGCAATTATCTGGACTATCGTGATTCTCACGGTACTGGGTGTGGTGCTCGCCATGGTTCTTTTCCTCGTTGCGAAGAAATTCAAGGTCGAGGAGGATCCACGTATCGACGAGGTCGAGAAGGTCATGCCGGGTGCCAACTGCGGTGGCTGCGGATTCGCCGGCTGCCGTGCTTTCGCGCAGAGCTGCGTTGAGGCTGGCAATCTTGACAAGAACTTCTGCCCTGTCGGAGGCAATGACACCATGAAGAAGGTTGCCGCCGTTCTCGGCATCGAGGCAGTTGCCAAGGCTCCTATGGTAGCCGTGGTCCGCTGCAACGGTACATGCCAGAACCGTCCGACGACCAACGAGTACGACGGCCTCAAGAGCTGTCGTGTCAAGGCATCCCTCTACAGCGGTGACACCGGCTGTGCATTCGGATGTCTCGGATGTGGCGACTGTGTCGCGGCATGTCAGTTCGGCGCTATCAGCATGAACCCTGAGACTGGTCTTCCTGTCGTTGACGAGGAGAAGTGTACTGCCTGCGGCAAGTGCGCTGCTGCCTGCCCTAAGCAGGTGATCGAAATCCGCCTCAAGGGCCCACGTAACATGCGTCTCTACGTATCATGCATCAACAAGGACAAGGGTCCTGTCGCCAAGAAGGCATGCGCCGCCGCCTGCATCGGCTGCGGTATCTGCGCGAAGACCTGTACCCACGGCGCCATCACCGTCGAGAACAACGTGGCTTACATCGATCCTGCGAAGTGCAAGCTTTGCCGCGAGTGCGAGGCCATGTGTCCTACATCAGCAATCCATGCAGTCAACTTCCCAAAGCCTCTCGACAAGGATGCCGTAAAGGCACGTATCGCTGAGCGCAACAGGAAGGCCAAGGAGGCTGCGGCCGCAGCTGCTGAAGCTGCAAAGGCTGCCGCTGCCCCTGCACCGGCTGCCCCAGAGAAGAAGGAGGAACCAAAAAATGAGTAAGACATTCAAGATCGGCGGCGTCCATCCTCACGACAGCAAGTTCAGCCGCAACTGCGCGATCGAGGTCCTTCCTCTTCCGCAGACCGTTTATATCTCTATGGCCCAGCACCTCGGTGCGCCTGCAGTGCCATGCGTGGCAGTAGGTGACAAGGTGAAGGCCGGTCAGGTGATCGCCGAGCCAGCTCCGCGCGCTCTTTCTGCATATGTACACAGCTCTGTGAGCGGTACCGTGAAGAGCATCGGTCCTCGCAAGGATATCGCCGGCAACAATCAGAACCACATCGAGATCCTCGTGGAGGGCGATGAGTGGGCAGAGGGCATCGACCTCAGCACCGACCTCGTCACCACAATCCCTACCGACAGGGCAGAGGTCCTCAAGAAGATTCAGATGGGCGGCGTTGTCGGCCTCGGCGGTGCGACCTTCCCTGCTCATGTGAAGCTCAACCCACCTGCAGGAAGCAAGGCTGAGTGCCTCATCCTCAATGGTGCGGAGTGCGAGCCTTTCCTCACCAGCGACAACCGAATCATGATCGAGCGCAGCAAGGAGATCGTTGTCGGAGCGGCCATCATGCAGATGGTGCTCGGCGGATGTCCATGCGTCATCGGCATCGAGGAGAACAAGCCTGAGGCAATCGCAGCCATGAACAAGGCTGTGTCCGAGCTCGGTTATCCCGGCATCTCTGTGATGGTGCTCATGAAGAAGTACCCGCAGGGTGGTGAGAAGCAGCTCATCAATGCCGTCATGGGCCGTGAGGTGGGCAGCGGCGCGCTTCCTATCAGCGCAGGCGCTGTGGTGCAGAACGTAGCAACCTCTCTCGCAGTATACGAGGCCGTCCAGAAGAACAAGCCTCTCGTGACCAACACGATGACCATCACCGGTGACTGTCTCCCTGTCGAGAAGCAGCACAACTACCTTTTCCGTATCGGCATGCCGCTCAGCTGGATCGCCGAGTACGCAGGCGGTGTCCCTGAGGGCGCTGCGAAGGTGGTCAGCGGCGGTCCTATGATGGGAAGGGCGATCGCAAACCTCGATGCATGCACCGTCAAGGGCTCGTCTTCTCTCCTCTACCTTTCTGAGAAGACCACCAAGAGGGCCGTGCAGAGCAACTGTATCCGTTGCGGCAAGTGCGCGGAGGCATGTCCTATGGGACTTGAGCCATTCCTCCTGAACAAGCTCGCGAAGAACGGAATGATGGATGAGCTCGAGGCTAACGCAGTGCAGGATTGCATCTCTTGCGGTTGCTGCCAGTTCTCATGCCCTGCATGCATTCCACTCCTTGATACTATCAATATCGCCAAGGGCCAGGTACTCGGCATCCTGCGCGCACGTGCCGCAGCAGCAAAGGCTGCAGCCGAGGCCGCAAAGGCATCACAGAAATAATCGGTAAGCTATGAACAAGTTATTGGTTTCACCATCACCTCATGTCCATACTTCAGTCTCTACCCAGAGCCTGATGAGGGACGTGGTGATCGCAATGCTTCCGGCAGCTCTGGTCTCAGTCCTCTTCTATGGATGGTCTGAGCTCCTCATCCTTGCCGTCAGCGTAATATCATGTGTGGGACTTGAGTACCTTATCTCCAAGTTCCTTCTCAAGCGTCCGGCTACCATCTGCGACCTTTCTGCAGTGGTCACCGGCGTGCTCCTCGCACTCAACGTGCCTCCTACCTGCCCTTGGTGGGTGATCGTCATCGGCGCCATCTTCGCTATCGGCGTCGCTAAGATGACCTTCGGAGGTCTCGGACAGAACATGTTCAACCCTGCCATCGCAGGCCGTGTGTTCCTCCTCGTCTCTTTCCCTACCTATATGACTGACTGGACCGTTCCTGCAGGCTTCATCCATGCGACTGACGCCGTTTCGGGTGCGACTCTCCTCGGTGCGTATGCAGAGGGTGGCGTAGAGGCAATCAAGGGCATCAGCTATGTCCAGACCCTCTTCCTCAATATCGGTGGTTCAGCAGGTGAGATTTCCGCATGCGCGCTTTTGCTCGGATTCGTATATCTCCTCGTCCGCAAGGTGATCCGTCCACACATCACCCTCAGCATCTGGGGTACCGTGGCTGTGGTGGCTCTCATCTTCTGGGCTTGCGCTCCTGCAAAGTATCCTGACCCAATCTTCGCACTTCTCACCGGTGGTGTGCTTCTCGGTTCCATCTTCATGGCTACCGACTACGTGACCAGTCCTATGAGCGCGAAGGGCGGCATCATCTTCGGTGTCGGCATCGGTCTTCTCACCGTCCTTATCAGGTACTTCGGATCATATCCAGAGGGCGTCAGCTTCGCAATCCTTATCATGAACGCGACAGTTCCGCTCATCAACAAGTACTGTCACCAGAAAAAATACGGGAGGAAATAGGCTATGGCAGTGAAATCTACATTGAAGAACATGGCACTCTGCCTTTCTGTGATCTGTCTGGTATGCTCTGCACTCCTCGCAGGCGTGTACGTGCTTACCAAAGGTCCTATCGATGCGGCGGCTCAGGCGAAGACTGCAAATGCTATCGCTGAGGTTACCCCTGCATTCGATTCTTATGAGGAACTCAGCGTGGACATGGACGGCAGCACCTATCCTTACTATCAGGTTTCTGATGCTTCAGGAAAGGTTCTCGCACATGCGATCCAGTCTACCGTTTCCGGCTTCGGCGGCGCTCTCACCCTCATGGTGGGCGTGACTACCGACGGCGTGGTATACAACACTTCAGTCCTCAGCCACTCTGAGACTCCAGGCCTCGGCGCGAAGTGCACCGAGCCTAAGTTCCACGACCAGTTCGCTGGCTGGAACCCATCGGAGAAGACTCTCGTGGTGAAGAAGGACGGTGGTGACGTCGATGCAATCACTGCGT
Source organism: Bacteroidales bacterium (assembly GCA_024402115.1). Next base: position 93,368 of record JAKSJQ010000002.1, read on the forward strand.
CTACCATCACTTCTCGCGCTTACACTCTCGCAGTCGCAAACGCTGTCAAGGTATCTATGATCCTTAACGCTGTCGGCGCTGCATCAAATGATGGAGGACAGGACAATGAGTAAACTTCAGCTTATCACCAAAGGCCTTGTAAAGGAGAACCCTACCTTCGTGCTCCTTCTCGGTATGTGCCCTACCTTGGCAACTACCACCTCGGCCATCAACGGTATGAGCATGGGCCTTGCGACCATGTTCGTGCTCATCCTTTCCAACATGACGATCTCAGCGATCGCACGCTTCATCCCTGACAAGGTCCGCATCCCTTCTTACATCGTTGTGATCGCGACTTTCGTGACCTTGCTCCAGTTCCTCATGCAGGCGTTCGTTCCTTCGGTTTATGAGACCCTCGGCCTCTTCATTCCGCTGATCGTCGTGAACTGTATCATCCTCGGCCGTGCTGAGGCTTTCGCCAACAAGAACACAGTCGTTGACTCTGCTCTCGACGGTATCGGTATCGGACTCGGTTTCACCATGGCCCTTACCCTTCTCGGCCTGATCCGCGAGTTCCTCGGCAGCCTCTCGATCTTCGGATTCAAGCTCGCTCCGGTGGACGGTGCTCTCGCATTCGTGCTTGCTCCAGGTGCGTTCATCGCCCTCGCATACCTTATCGTAGTATTCAAGAAGCTTACAGATAAATAGTCATGGAATACATTCTCATCATCATTTCAGCGATATTCGTAAACAATATCCTGCTTTCCCAGTTCCTCGGCGTATGTCCGTTCCTGGGTGTGTCGAACAAGCTTGACACAGCTGTCGGAATGTCTGGTGCAGTGTGCTTCGTCATCACTCTCGCCACTATCGTGACTTTCCTTCTGAACAAGCTTCTCGTTCTCTGCAACGTTGCATTCCTCCAGACCATCGCTTTCATTCTCGTGATCGCGGCGCTCGTCCAGATGGTGGAGATCGTGCTCAAGAAGATCAGCCCTAGCCTCTATCAGGCTCTCGGAATCTTCCTTCCGCTCATCACCACCAACTGCGCGGTTCTCGGTGTGTCAATCAACGTCGTTACCAAGGAGTTCTCTTTTGCGGGCGGTGCTCCTCACGTGTTCAATCTCGGTGAGGCTGCCGTATACGCTTTCGCGACTTCTCTCGGTTACGGTCTCGCAATGGTGCTCTTCGCAGGTCTCCGCGAGCAGATCTCCCTCAATGACGTGCCTAAGGCATTCAAGGGTATTCCTATCGCTCTCGTGACTGCCGGCATCCTCGCGATGGCGTTCATGGGTTTCTCGGGAATGGTTTAAAACCGTTCGAAGTGTTATGTAAAAGAATCCCCGAAAAGATCTACCTTTTCGGGGATTCTTTTTATTATAAGACGTCTAGTAGAAGCTTACTCGAGTCTTGAGTAAAACCTATCATATAGAGACTCAATTGAAATAAGCCATTTGTCTAAAAACGAGTAGCAAATCATTTCCCAACACTTGATTCTGATCTTGTCTGCACATGAGCATGTCACGACTAGAGTTATCGAAACTATGATCGCGACCATTGTGTATGAAATAGTGTGAAGAGAAGATGCGAGATAGTTCATCCCACCAACAAAGTATGGTAAGACTATTGGATGGAGGTGGATTATGTATACGGAGAACACAGAACAGGCAATCCAATTAACTGATTTGCTTGAGAAAGATAATCGGGAAAAGCCTAGAAGGAGAAATAATGATGCTGCTATGACAAATGGAGAAGAGTAGTA
>JAKSJQ010000020.1 GCA_024402115.1 Bacteroidales bacterium
CGGAGGCTCTCAAGATGTTCTGCGAGAAGATCGGTGTCAGCAAGCGCGACCAGCTCATGGACATCCAGCTCCTCGAGTGGTGCGTGCGTCAGGACCTCAATGAGCGCTCAAACCGCTACATGGTCGTTTCCGACGATCCTATCAAGGTGACCATCACCAACTGGGAGCCAGGTAAGGTGGAGTGGTTCGACTGTCCTCTCAACCCTGCAGCTCCGGAAGGTGCTACCCGCAAGGTTCCGTTCACCGGTGAGCTTCTCATCGATCGTGCGGACTTCATGGAGGATGCTCCTAAGAAATACTTCCGTCTCAAGCCAGACGGTGAGGTTCGTCTCAAGTATACCTACATCGTAAAGTGCGAAGAGGTCATCAAGGACGAGAACGGCAAGGTGGTTGAGCTCAAGTGCTCTTACGATCCTTCGACCCGTCCTGGCAACGGTGAGTGGCGTTCAGTGAAGGGCACCATCCACTGGGTGTCTACCGCACATGCCAAGGAGCTCGAGCTTCGTCTCTATGACCGTCTCTTCACCCTCGCTGACATGAGCCAGGTTCCTGAGGACAAGGACTACAAGGACTTCCTCAATCCTGAGTCACTCGTGGTTGCGAAGGGTTATGCAGAGCCTGCACTTCTCGAGGACAATAGCGGCGTAGCCGTTCAGTTCGAGCGCGTGGGCTACTTCTTCAAGGATGCCGACAGCACCCCTGAGAAGCCTGTATTCAACAAGACAACTGCTCTCAAGGACTCGTTCAAGTTCTAAATGAAAGAAGAGAATTCCGAAAACAGAGGTCTGGCCTTGCACGTCAAGCTCATCCTGAGCCTGAGCGCAATCGCCGTCGTCCTGCTCGTGACTGCGGTCATTTCCATCCTGGAATACCGCAGCATGAGCGATCATGTCACTGCCCAGATCGGTAACAGCATCGACTGTATCAACGTGTCGCAGAAGGTCGCCAATGCGACTGATCTCTACAACCACAAGATACTTGCGACCGTAGGTGCCGCCGACTCGCTTGCAGCGGTGACCAATTTCGACCGTCAGGCTGCGGCTGACGAGTGCAGGCGCGTGTTCGACGAGTTCTATTCGGTGGAGGCCATGCCTGTGCTGGACGAACTGCGCAGCGCCTTCGATGTCTATATACTCGAGACCGAGGGCCTCGAGACCATAGTGAGGTCAACCTTCGTGGACTCTCGCGAATGGTTCTTCAACTCCCTCCAGCCGGCCTTCAACGAGTTCAACTCTGTTCTCGAAACATACAATGAGCAGGTCCATCTTTCCCTCATGGAGAAGGCCGATGCCTTCCAGATGGGTTTCTACCGAAGCATCATTCCTGGAATCGTGTCCGTGCTTGCAGGACTCCTGCTCATCGCTCTCCTTCTTTTCTTCCTCATCGTCAACTATGTCCGTCCGCTCTATAAGATGCTCGGCGGCATGGATGCATACAAGGACTACGGAAAGAGGTATACCTACACTTTCGACGGAGACGATCAACTCCAGCGTCTTAACTCCAATATCTTCGAGCTCATCGAGGAGAACATCAAGCTCAAGAGGTCAATCAAGTTCCGTAACGGCACCGTGACGGACGACCAGGAGCAGCAGGAGGACAGGTAGCCATGAACATCAAGGCCATATCCCGATTCGTCGGACTCGCGCTTCTCGTGAGTGCGCTGTTCATGTTCCTGTCCATCGTCGTCTCGCTGGTTGACGGCAGGGATTCCGGATTCGAGCCTCTTCTGATCAGCTTCATCATCACCCTCATCGTCGGCGGATTCCCATTCGTGTTCGTCAAGAAGACCTCGCGTGTTACGCTGAGGGACGGATACATGGTCATCTTCCTGTCCTGGCTGCTCTCATTCGTGTTCGGAATGATGCCGTACATCATGTGGGGAGGGGAATTCTCTCTCGTGAACGCATGGTGCGAGAGGGGCTCCGGCGGCACGACGACGGGTGCGACCATACTCGATGGCATAGAGGCGCTTCCGGGGAGCCGTCGGTTCTGGAGGTCCTCGACCCATTTCATCGGCGGCTTGGGAGTCGTGGTCTTCCTTTTGCTCGTGATTCCGGGCGACAGCGCGGTCAAGCTCAGGCTTGCCAACCTCGAACTCTCTTCGCTCTCGAGGGACGAGTACCACATGCGTACCAACGATACGGTGAAGACGATAGTGACCATCTACCTCACTCTCTTCGTCACTGAGACCATCGCCCTCACCCTCGCCGGAATGCCTTTCTTCGACTCTGTCAACCATGCGTTCAGCAATGTCGCAACCGGCGGTTTCAGTACCAAGAACCTCTCCATCGGATACTATGATTCGAAGCTCATCAATGGCATAGTCATGTTCTACATGATCGTGGCTGCGATGCATTTCGGCCTCATGGCCTCGGTGGTGCTCACTCGCTCTCTCAAGCCGCTGAAGAACCCTGTGCTGAGGTATTTTATCTGCTGCATACTCATTCTCGGACTCATACTCTCGCTTTCTCTCAAGCTCCAGGGCGGATATGAAAGCTGGGGCAAGGCCTTCGAGGACGGCTATTTCCATATCGTCTGCTACATAACGACCACCGGATTCGCGATTGCGGACCTGAATCATGTGCCGCCTCTCGCGGCTATGGCACTCATGATTGCCGGATTCCAGTGCGCATGCGCAGGCTCGACCACAGGAGGTCTCAAGGCCGACCGCATCTTCCTTACCTTCCGCGCCGTCAAGAGGCAGATGCGCAAGCAGATCAACCCGACGGCGGTCAATCAGGTGAGTGTCGGCGGAAGTTATCTCAGGGACGAGACTGTGCTTCCTATCATGACCTACATCGTGCTCTACATTATGCTCATAGTGTTGTCGACCATGCTCCTTCTCCTGATCGGTGTCGACATCACTGAGGCTTTCTCCGGGTCGCTTGCCTCAGTGGGTAACGTCGGTCCGGCTCTCGAGTCCATCGGAACCGCAGGCAACTACGCAGCTCAGCCGCACATGGCTAAGCTCATCTACACCGCGGACATGTTCCTCGGACGTGTCGAGATATATCCTATTCTCGTGTCTCTTTCACTCCTTCTCGGTAGGTCCAAATAATGGGAAGAAGTGCGTTTCTATATGCCGGATTCGTCAAGAACCTCGGCCTCGATCCTACAGAATGCCAGGACAGGCTCTTCAAGGAAATATCCGAATTTGTGACCTCGGATGAGGACTGTATGGTCGTGAACGGCTATGCGGGTACGGGTAAGACAACTGCGCTGGCGTCGGTGATAAGGACGCTGAACTTCTTCCAGATCAACTGCGTGCTGCTGGCACCTACCGGACGTGCGGCCAAGGTGCTGTCAAGCTTTGCCGGAATGCCGGCATATACCATCCACAAGAAGATATACAGGCAGAAATCTCTAGGCAGCGACGGCTTCGGCGAGTTTTCGCTTGCTCCGAACGAGATGAAGAATTCTCTCTTCATCGTCGACGAGGCATCGCTGATCGGCGTCGACAACAACGGCCAGTCGCTCTCGAATTTCGGTACGGGAAATCTCCTGGAAGACCTTCTGAGCTATGTCAGGAGGGGAGTTGACTGCAAGATTATCTTTGTCGGCGATACGGCGCAGCTTCCCCCTATAGGCCAGGAGCAGAGCCCTGCGCTCAGCCATGACTACATGGCCATGCTAGGCGCCTCGCGCTTTGCCACTCTGAAGACGGTCGTGAGGCAGCAGGGAGAGTCGGGGATACTCTGGAATGCGACCCACCTGAGGGAGCTGATAACCGAGGGGAGGCAGCTCGATGACGACGGATTCAGCGGTTCTCCGGGCATGGAGAGCATACCGATCGATGAACTCGGCCTTATCTCGGATGGATTCCCTGACGTCGTGAGGATTACCGGAGGTGAGCTGATCGAGGCTCTTTCGGACGCGTATTCGCGCTATGGCGAGGACGAGACTGTGGTGCTCTGCCGCTCGAACAAGCGCGCAAACCGATACAATGCAGGCATCCGCTCGTCCATCCAGTACAAGGAGGAAAGGCTGGTGCGTGGAGACAAGCTCATGATCGTTAAGAACTGCTATCAGTTCGTCGAGGACGTAGAGGGACTCGAGTACATAGCGAACGGCGATATCGCAAAGCTCATGAAGATTTCGCGCTACGAGGACAGGTATGGGCTGCATTTCGCAGAGGCGAGGCTTGCGCTGCCGGATTATGACAACCAGGAGATAGTCGCGAAGGTGATACTCGATACCCTCGACTCCGAGAGCGCATCCCTGACCTACGACCAGCAGCAGGCGCTCTATCAGGGCGTGAACGACGACTACAGACACATCAATACCAAGCGCAAGCGCTACGAGGCCGTGCGTGAGGACAAGTTCTTCAATGCCCTCCAGCTCAAGTACGCCAATGCCATCACCTGCCACAAGTCCCAGGGCGGACAGTGGTCATGCGTGTTCATCGACAATCCTTTCTGGCAGGATGAACTGACGGCTGAAGACCTCAGGTGGCTGTATACTGCGATCACCCGAGGAGTGGAGAAAGTCTATCTGGTGAATTTCAAGGACGAGTATTTCCAAGGCGCGTAGTGACGAGCAGGAGATTCGATCCGCTGAGGTCGCACCTTACTCCGAACGCATGCTTGTCGCCTCCGGAAGCAGTTCCCATTCGTTTTCTCAGTTCATCCGAGCTCATCGGAATGTTGCGCGCAGTCACCTCGCACCTAGGATAGTTCTTGCCGGTCTCCTTCATGCTGCGCTTGTTCAGCTCGTCCGCGCTCTCGATGCGGAACCATTTCCCGAGCCCGCTGAGCCCGTCGACGATCTCGTCGCAGACGTAGAGGTGGGTGGAGCGTCCCAGTTTTTCGAGTCCATGCCTTTCGCAGAGCAGATTATATGCTCCGGCCTTCATCAGCGCCTTTCCCGGTTCGAAGAGCATGCGCCCTACCAGATTTTCCGCTGTGCACAGCCGCGCTGATGCTCCGTCTTCCTCATCCGGAGTGAATGAGAAATCGCTTCCTTCTTCATGGACCGTGATGCCATAGCTCTCATGGTATTCCCTGTCCATCAAAACCAGCAGCTCCTTGCACTCGCCGGCTGAGCCGACGACATGGATTCCGCTGACATGGTCGCCGATCTGTTTCGCGAGCAGGCTGATGTCGGCCATGGGGGAGAGCTTGACCATTACGAGCGCAGCGCAGTCCAGGAGCTCGTCACGGAGCGTGAGGACGTCAGGTCTGCAGTCCTCGACCATGAACATTTTTCTTCCCGTATCCGAGCGCCTTGCCGGGTCGAGGAAGATTATGTCCGGAGCGAAGCCGTCGAGTATGGTGCGGAGCGCTCCCGGGGTGAGCTCGTTGCTGTGGACGGAGATGTTGGCGACGGAGAGCTTCTCGAAGTTTGACTTTACTCCCTCGGCAAGGGTGGTGTCCATCTCGTTGTAGAAAACCTCACTGCAGACCTGTGAGAAGGCCCATGAGTCTACTCCGAGGCCTCCGGTCATGTCCGCCAGACGCGGCTTGGGGCCGGCGTCGGGGGTGCCGCTGATTCTTCGGAACTCGCGCAGGACGACGCCGGCCTTGTACCGGGCGGTCTCAGATGAACTGCACTGCTCGGTACAGAGCTTGGTCGGGAAGCTGAGTCCCTCCACGTTCTGCCATTCGGGCACCTTGGAAGCCATCTTACGGGCTCCTTCGGAATCAACTTGGCGAAGTATGTCTGCAAATGACATTTTCATGCTTGCAAATATAGCTATTATGCCAATTTCTTCGTATATTTGTGGATACACTGAAACTGATACAAAATCTAAATACAATAAGTCCTATGGCAGATTATATGAACGTAGTTCAGAGCTGGTTGGATGGAAACTACGACCAGCAGACAAAAGGTGAGATCCTCAGACTTCGCAACAGCGATCCAGTGGCTCTCGAAGACGCATTCTATCGCAAGCTCGAGTTCGGTACCGGCGGTCTCCGCGGTAAGATGGGCGTGGGTACCAACCGAATGAACAAGTACACTGTCGGCATGGCCACTCAGGGTCTTGCCAACTACATCAAGAAGAACGTTGAGGGTGACGACATCAAGGTCTGCATCTCTTACGACAGCCGTAACAACAGCAAGCTCTTCGCGAAGATCACTGCTGATGTGCTTTCTGCCAACGGTCTTCATGTATATATCTTCGACAACATCCGCCCTACACCAGAGCTCAGCTACTCTATCCGCAAGGTGGGCGCTCTCGCAGGTGTCATGGTGACCGCTTCCCACAACCCTAAGGAGTACAACGGTTACAAGGTGTTCTGGGCTGACGGTGGCCAGATCACTTCTCCAGTGGACAAGGACATCGTTGCCGAGGTTAACGCTATCAACGATCCTTCAGAGGTCAAGTTCGATCCTTCAGCAGTCGAGAACCCTGGTTCAGTAGAGCTCATGGGCGCAGAGATGGATGAGTCTTACCTCAGCGATATCCTTTCTCTCATGCTCTCTCCAGAGGCAGTCGCAAAGCACACCGACCTCAAGATGGTCTACACTCCGCTCCACGGAACAGGTGTACGCATCGCCCGCACTGCTATCGAGAGACTCGGATTCACCAACGTATATCATGTCCTCGATCAGGATATGAGCGACGGTGATTTCCCAACCGTTAAGTCACCGAACCCAGAGGAGACCGCTGCAATGCAGATGGCACTCGACGAGGCAGAGAAGGTAGGTGCAGAGCTCGTTATGGCTACCGACCCTGATGCTGACCGTATGGGTATCGCAGTTCGCGACAACGAGGGCAAGATGATCCTCCTCAATGGTAACCAGACCGCTTCTATCCTCACATATTACATCCTCACCCGCTGGTCAGAGCTCGGAAAGCTCAACGGCAAGCAATACATCGTGAAGACCATCGTGACCACCGAGCTCCTTCCTGCAATCGCAGCAAAGTTCGGCGTGAAGACCTACAATGTCCTCACCGGTTTCAAGTATATCGCTGAGGTTGTCAAGAAGAACGAGGGCATCGCACAGTTCGTGTGCGGCGGCGAGGAGAGCTACGGCTTCAACATCGGCGAGTTCGTTCGTGACAAGGATGCTCCTGTAGCTTGCGCAATGGTTGCAGAGTGTGCTGCATGGTGCGCTGAGCAGGGTATGACCCTCTATCAGTTCCTCCAGAAGATCTACGCAGAGATCGGTTACTACAAGGAGAACATGAAGTACATCGTACGTGAGGGTAAGGCTGGTGCAGAGGAGATCGACGCCATGATGGCTGACTTCCGCCAGAACCCTCCTAAGGAGATCGCAGGTTGCCCTGTAGTCGAGGTTAAGGACTACAACCAGCCAGAGAAGACCGGTCTTCCTAAGTCAAATGTGCTCCAGTTCTTCAGCCAGGACGGAGACGTCGTTACCGTGCGTCCTTCAGGTACTGAGCCTAAGATCAAGTTCTACTTCGGCGCTAAGGGTGCTGACGCAGATGCTAAGATCGAGGCACTCAAGAGCCAGTTCATCAAATAATTTAGCGATACAGATATGGAAAGAACACTTGTAATCCTCAAGCCGGCAACGGTTCAGCGTGCGCTCTGCGGCGAAGTCATCTCTCGTTTCGAGAAGAAGGGCCTGAAGATCGTAGCAATGAAGATGGTCAACCTCACTGACGAGCTGCTCTTCGAGCATTATGGCCACCTCAAGGACAAGCCATTCTTCCCGATCCTTCTTCGTTCGATGAAGAAGACCCCTGTGGTGCTTATGGCACTCGAGGGTGTGGAGGCCGTTCGCGTGGTTCGCGAGATGGGTGGTGTGACTAATGGTCGCAATGCGGCTCTCGGCACTATCCGCGGTGACTACTGCATGAGCAAGACTGAGAATATCGTGCATACTTCGGATTCTCCTGAGTCTGCCGCTATCGAGCTTGCGCGTTTCTTCAAGGAGGAAGAGTATTGCACATACGCCAATTATCAGGTTGACGCCTTCTACGCAGAAGACGAACTATAAGATGGAACTTCCGAAGAAGTTCACATATCCCTTCTCATACACTCCGCATCCTCTTGTCAGAGAGGCTGCGGAGCGTTTGATTTCGCATGTGGCTTCCGACCCGGCGCTGGACGCCCTCTTCTTCGAAGGTAAGATGCTCGGCGTCCTTCTGGTTGCCGGCCCAGCTCCAACAGCTGCGTCCGCATCGGGACCCGGCAGTTGCACATTGCAACCTTCGCTGCGCTCATCCCTCCCAGCAGAGCTGGGCCCCTCCCATTTACAAGGCCATGGGTGGCCATGGGTTGCCAGTACAACTCCGGGTCCCGATGCGGGGGAGGTCGGAGTTCTGTGGGGATTTTCTGGACTGGCTGGGGGACTGTCGATCGTTGAGGGCTTTGTGCCACCGATATTTGACCTGACAGATCCTCAGGGGCACTTCAAGACTAGGGAGGCGGAGATCTCGGCACTTACTCCGCGCATCGCCGCCGAGACCGATCCGAGCAAGAAGGCGGAGCTGATGGCGATGCGCAAGACGATGTCTGAGGACCTCCAGAAATGGATTTTCGAACAGTTCGTGGTCCTGAATGCGAAAGGCGAGAGCCGCAATGTCTACGAGATCTTTGCTGAGAGAGGACTTGTTCCTCCGGGCGGGACAGGCGACTGTGCTTTGCCAAAGATGCTCCAATACGCATATATGAGTGGGCTCAGACCGGTGGCGTTCGGGGAGTTCTGGTATGGACGTTCGCCGAAATCTGAGGTCCGCACCCATGGGAGTTTCTATCCTTCATGTATGGGTAAGTGCGGTCCGCTGCTTGCGTACATGCTGAAGGGACTGGACGTCGAGCCGAACCCGATGGAGGCTTATTCTTCGGTGCTGATCCATGAACCGGAGATTCTTTTTGAGGACGATGCCATGATCGTAGTGGACAAGCCTTCCGGTCTGCTTTCAGTGCCGGGAAAGATCAAGGCGGAGTCTGTGCTGGCGTGGCTTCAGCGAAGGGCGAACCATGCGGGCAAGGGCGAGAGAATTTTTTCATGTCACAGACTTGATATGGATACCTCCGGCGTCCTCGTGTTTGCAAAGAGCGTCGAGGCGCAGGCTGCGATCATGAGGCAGTTCGAGGATAGGGAAGTGTCCAAGAGCTATGTCGCGCTTCTTTCAACAGTTTCAGGTAAGGAGACGGCGGCGCGACTTGAGAGGGGGACGCGAGGGATGATTGCGCTTCCACTCATTCTTGATTATTATGATCGTCCGCGTCAGATGGTGGACGAGCAGGACGGCAAAAAGGCTTTGACTGAATATGAGGTTCTGGATGAACTGGAGGGTGGGGAGATTCTTGTCAGATTTGTGCCGCGTACCGGAAGGACCCACCAGCTGAGGGTGCATTCAGCACATGCGGAAGGCCTGGGGCGTCCGATCAAGGGGGACAGACTGTATGGCGACATGTCTGGAGGACGTCTGTGCCTGCATGCAGAATCGCTGATTTTCTCTCATCCGAAGACGGGTGAGAGGATGGAGTTCCGAACCGATCCTGATTTTACCTGATTTCTTCTTTTTCGTGCATCCTACAGAAGGGTGCGATGCCACAGCTTTCGCATTTTGGCTTGCGTGCGGTGCAGATGTACCTGCCGTGGAGGATGAGCCAATGATGTGCGATAGGCCTTTCTTCTGGTGCAATTCCTGCGGTGAGCTCCTTTTCTACTGCCTCGACGGTCTTTCCGTCCGAGAGTCCCATCCTGTGAGAAACCCTGAATACATGGGTGTCTACGGCAATTACTGGCTTATCGTAGATGATTGAGGCGATTACGTTCGCGGTCTTTCTTCCTACTCCGGGGAGCTTCACGAGCTCATCGACGTCTGACGGAACTTCAGAGCCGAAGTCATTCACGAGCATCTGGGCCATTCCGATCAGATGCTTGGCCTTGTTGTTTGGGAAAGATATGGACTTTATGAGTTCGAAGACTTCCTCGAAGGTGGCTTCTGCAAGGTGACGTGGCTGTTCGTAGCGACGGAAGATCTCAGGGGTGTACATGTTGACTCTCTTGTCGGTACACTGGGCAGAGAGTATGACGGCGATCAGGAGGTGGAACGGGCTGTCGAAATCCAGTTCGCTCTGCGCTACCGGAACGTTCTCCCTGAACCATCCGAAGATCTTAGCGTATCTTTCCTTCTTCCTCATCAGAGCTTGACTGCAGTTTCTTCCTTACACTCGTAAATCGTGCCCGGGTAGGTGTCGCAGATGGTCCTGTTATGGGTCACCATCACGACTGCCGTACCTTCCTTGTTGATGCTGGTGAGCAGCTCCATGATGCCCTGGGCGGTCTCGTGGTCGAGGTTTCCGGTAGGCTCGTCGGCGACGATGAGTTCAGGCTTGTTGAGCAGGGCCCTGGCGATTGCGATTCGCTGCTGCTCGCCGCCCGAAAGCTGAGGCGGATTCTTGTGGAGCTTGTGGGTCATGCCTGTCGCTGCGAGGACCTCGTCGATGCGCTCCCTGATGAGTTTCCTGTCCTTCCATCCGGTCGCTTCGAGCACGAAGGTGAGGTTCTCCTCGACCGTTCTGTCCATCAGAAGCTGGAAGTCCTGGAAGACCACTCCGATCTTTCTTCTGAGGAACGGTATGTCCTTTGTACGTAAGGATCCCAGATCGAATCCGCAGACGCTTCCGCGGCCTTTCCTGAGCTCGTTCTCAGCTATGATGGTCCTGATGATCGAGGTCTTTCCGGTGCCGACTTTACCTACGATGTAGACAAAGTCTCCCGGGTTGACGTTCATGTCAAGTCCGAACAGAACGGTGCTTTCTCCGTTCATGATTTCGGCGCCTTCGAAAGTGATGAGTGGATTGGTCTCAGACATGTGAAAAAATACCTTTTGGAACACAAATATAGCCAAAATTTTTGCTAAATTTGTAAAATATATTGACTACATGAAACGTACTATCCTTTATACGATTCTGGCGGCTTCGATGGTGCTTGCCGGAACCTCAGAAAAGGCATTCGCCCAGCGCTCCGGACAGAAGGAGTACAGGGATGCCGTCAGTCTATATGAGCGAGGACTCTACGAGCAGGCGAGGGTCGCATTCGAGTCCATCGCGGCCGGAAAGAACGACCCTATGGCCGAGGGCTATGCCGTCCTCTGTCAGGAGAAGATGAAGACGCCTGGATACGAGGCGGCTTTCGACAGATACACCGATCTCTATCCATATTCGGCTCTTACGCCTCAGGTGCGCTATCAGTACGCCCTGAATCTCTTCGATGAGGGCGACTACAAGAGGGCTGCCGAGTATTTCGCGGACGTGCAGGAGAAGCAGATTCCGAAGAGTCAGAGGCCGGAGTTCATCTTCAAGGAGGCATACAGCAATTTCGAGATTTCCAACAAGCCTACCGCGCAGCAGCTTTTCCTCAAGGTTGACGAAATGAACTCGGTTAACTATTCGGCTCCGGCAAGGTATGCTCTCGGATACATGAAATACGAGGACCAGAGGTTCCGTGAGGCTATCAACTGGTTCGAGAAGTCGATGAAGGATCCTCGCTTCGAGGCGATGTCATCGTACTATATCCTCGACTGCCGCTTCATGCTCAACGACTATGCTTACGTGACCAAGGAAGGTCCGGCAAAGCTCGACTCGGTTCCGGTGGAGTGCCGACAGCACCTCGCGAGGATAATCTCGGAGTCATTCCTCGTACAGGGCGATGCCGATTCTGCAAAGAAGTTCTATGCTTCGGCTGATGCTCCGAAGACCAGGGCCGAGCATTTCTTCGCCGGTTCGCTCAATTTCGCCGTCAGCGACTGGCAGGCGGCGGTGGAGAACTACACCGCGATGGAGGACAGGACCGATTCCCTCGGACAGCTTGCGAACTACAACCTCGGCTACAGCTACATCCAGCTCAAGAACAAGGTCGCAGCCATGCGCTCGTTCAAGGATGCAAGCATAGTCGACCATGACCCGGTTGTGACAGAGGATGCCTTCTACAACTATGCGAAGCTCGCATTCGACCTGAACAATGACGCCTCGGCGTTCAGCAGCTATATCCAGCGCTATCCTTCCAAGGCCAACAATGACCGAATCTTCGGTTACATGGCCGTCGCAGCCCTCCGCAGCCGTGACTATGCTGCGGCGGTGGAGTACTTCGACAAGATCGACGAGCTCGACGAGAACATGCGCGGCAACTACATGAAGACAAACTACCTTCGTGCAAGCCAGCTCATCAACGACGGTGCCTACAAGGGTGCCATCCCTTGCCTCAAGGCCTCATCTTACTATTCTCCGAGGACCAGCGGAATGTGGCAGCTCAGCCGCTTCTGGCTCGGCGAGTCATATTTCCGCAGCGGCGACTATGCGAACGCGAGACAGGTGTTCACCGAACTCTACAACATGTCCGCACTTGACGGCAGGGACGAGTCGACCCTCATCCCGTTCAGCATCGGCTACTGCTACTTCAAGGAGGGCGAATACGACCAGGCCATCAAGTGGTTCGACAACTACATCGACGAAGGCGACGCGGCATACCGCAAGGGTGCGATACTCCGCAAGGCCGACAGCTGGTTCATGAAGAAGAAATACACATCCGCGATTCCTATCTACGAGCAGGTTTCTGCCGAGTACAGGAACGTGAACGATATCTACCCATACTATCAGGCAGCTATCTGCTACGGCCTCACCGGCAACAACCAGAAGAAGATCAGCGCTCTGCTTCCTGTGAAGAATGCATCTCCGGAGTCTCGCTTCTACTCCGAGGCCGTGTATGAGCTCGGACGCGCGTACATCGCTGCCAACAAGACCACCGAGGCGAGGGTTTGCTTCGAAGGTCTTCTCGAGGATGCCAAGGACAGCACCTACATGGCCAAGTCCCTCATCGAGCTCGCGATGATTTTCAGGAATGCGAAGAAGTACGATGCGGCTCTTGACTATTACAAGCAGGTGGTTGAGAAGATGCCAGAGACTGAGTATTCCGACGATGCTCTCGCGGCCATCGAGTCCATCTACCAGAGCAAGGCTGATCCTCAGTCATATCTCGACTATCTCGCCGAGATCGGTCGCTCGGGCATGAAGACTGAGACCGAGAAGGAGGCTATGATATTCAATGCTGCAGAGCAGATCTACCTTTCAGAGGACTATGAGAAGGCTCTTGCCTCACTCGAGAAATTCCTCGGCCAGTATCCTTCTTCGAGGATGGCTGACAAGGCATACTACTATATGGCTGACAGCTACCGCAAGCTCGGCCAGAAGGAGACTGCGTGTGACACCTACGCCAAGGTCGTATCTCTTGGCAGCGGTGCTTACCAGGAGCTTGCTCTCGTCCAGTATGCGGAGCTCGCACAGGGCCTGCAGAGGTATGAGGAAGCATATACCGCTTACGGAAGACTTCTCGACGTGGCTCGTCTTGACGAGAACAGGTACCTTGCTCTTCAGGGCAGGATGATGTCGGCGTTCAGGGGTAGGATGTTCGAGAATGCTCTCGAGGCTGCGGAAGTCGTGAAGAACGACAAGCGCAGTGACGAGGATGCGATCCGCGTTGCCCAGTGGGTGACTGCCAAGTCTTACCTTGCGACCAGCCGAAGGGATGAGGCTCTCGACGTGCTCGTTCCTCTTGCTCTCAAGCCAAGGACTGCCGAAGGCGCCGAGGCAGTATATCTTCTCATCCAGGATTGCTACGACAGGGGCGACTTCGAGCGCACAGAGGAACTTGTATACTCGTTTGCGGATTCCGGATCCAACCAGGACTACTGGATTGCCAGGGCATTCATCGTGCTCGGCGACTCCTTCCTCGAGAGGGGAGAAGGCAAGCAGGCTTTGGCTACATACCAGAGCATCGTCGACGGCTACACTCCTAAGGGCAACGATGACGACATCATCGACAATGTGAACATCCGTATCAACAGACTCAAGTAGAAAGACATGAAACTCAGGATATTTATTTCGGCAATGGCCATGACCGCATTCGCAGCGACTGCGGTGGCACAGAACCTCGACCCTACGGTGAACGTCACCAGGGCCTATGAGGGTAAGCTCCTTGAGGTGGACAAGCCGTCTTTCAGGATGGACGTACCTGACTCGGTTACCAAGTTCAACCTCGACTTCGACTATTCCGTCATGTCCAACCCATACAAGGGTGGAAATGAGTTCAACCCATATCTTCAGGATATTCGCCCCGAGCGTATCGATGACAAGGAGTCAAGCCTCTGGCTCCGTGCCGGTGCCGGATATGGTCTCCATCCCGAACTCGACTTCGTGTGGGCTCCTATCCGTCGCAACGGATTCAAGATGAACATCTATGGTACCCATCGCTCATATGTCGGCAGGTATCGTGACATAAAGGTATTCGAGGACGGAGAGAACTATGTGCTCAGGCCCGAGACCTATCTCATCAACAAGGAGGAGAAGGCGTTCAAGGGATACGATCTCAGCAGCAGGGCTGGCGTCAACGGTCGCTTCGACTGGGAGTCAGGTACCTTCCTCTTCGACGCAAGCTACCTCGGCATAGCCACCAAGGATTCCCTCGACACGGCATTCGGCGTGAACGATCCTGATTCCAAGCGTGCGCCTGGACGAGACTATAATGGCGCTGATATCTATGCCCGTGCGAGGTCGAACAACAACGGGGAGAAGTATTTCTTCTATGACGCAGCTCTGGGTTATCGTTTCGGACAGCACAATGTCGCTACAGAGCAGCTTGACTGGCTTCGCGAAAGCCGACTCAAGGCAGATGCAACGCTCGGTCCCGTGCTCTCATACTATCATGCAATCCTTCTTGGCCTTTCCGCTGAATTCGCAGGCTATCGTACGAACGAAAACTCGAAAGCTATCTTCGACCATGCAGGAAGGCTGTCCATAACTCCTCAATATCGCTATTTCAAGGATAGGTGGAACATCTCGGCAGGTCTCAAGGTCGAGTTCCTTGCCCGTCCGGAGGATGTGCTGACGGAAAGCGGAGAGGTCGCGTTCCCTGCCATGAACTCAAACAAGGGACAGGTATTCTATCCTGCAGTTGACGTTAACTTCGCAGCGATCAGGGACTACCTGAACATCTATTTCCGCGCTGACGGAGGTGCTGACATCAACAGCTACTCGTCCATGCTTGAGAGAGACCACTGGTCCAACCACAGGTATTCAGAGAGCCAGACCTACCTCGTCGGGGCAAGGAGACTGCTTCTCGACAATACCGTGACCCGCGCAGATGTGTCGCTCGGAGTCAACGGAAACATCGCGACTGTCTTTGACTACGACCTCCGCTTCGGATATGCAAATCACCAGAATTATCTCTTCCAGGCCGTTTCGCAGGTTCCTCTCGGTGAGAGCGGCATACTCCTTCCCCAGGTCTCCTATGGCAGCCTCCAGCAGACCTATGCCGCATTCGACTTCGGAGTCAATACGGAGATGATCGACGTGAAGGGTGGCATACTCTGGAGATATTCGTTCTACGGAAAGAACGACGACGGCTCCATGCGTGAAGGCTTCCTTCCTTCACCTCTCAAGGGTGATGTCGAGGTGACCTATAACTGGAGGCGCAGGATCTTCGCAGGAGTGAGCGTCGAAGGTGCCCTTGGAAGCAATGCGCTCGCTCGCGTAGGTGCTCCTGAGGCAGGTCTTCTCAGACTCCCGGGATACATTGATCTTGGTCTGAATTTCGAGTATGTGATGTCGAAAAAGCTCTCAGCGTGGGCTAAGGGCGGAAATCTCGCATGTATGACCATTCAGCGTACCCCTCTCTATGCTGAGGCAGGACCTTATTTTACGGCAGGAATCTGCTTGAATTTGTAAAAGAAATTTCGTACATTTGTCCGTTTTATAAAGTATACCATTTCTATGACTGAAAACGAAGCACTGAATACAGCAGAAAATCAGTATTCGGCGAATAGTATCCAGGTCCTCGAAGGACTTGAGGCAGTAAGGAAGAGACCTTCGATGTACATCGGTGACATCGGTGAGAGAGGCCTCCATCATCTTGTCTATGAGGTCGTCGACAACAGTATCGACGAGGCCCTCGCAGGTTACTGTACTCACATCGAAGTATATATCAATCCGGACAATTCCATCACAGTGAAGGATAACGGCCGCGGTATTCCTACCGGAATGCACGAGAAGGAGCACAGAAGCGCTCTCGAGGTCGTTCTCACGGTGCTCCATGCCGGTGGAAAGTTCAGCAAGGACAGCTACAAGGTTTCCGGCGGTCTCCACGGAGTCGGCGTATCCTGCGTGAATGCCCTTTCTGACTATCTCAGGGCTGAGATCCATCGTGAAGGCAAGGTCTTCGTGCAGACATACTCCAAGGGCAAGCCGACTTCACCGGTTGAGGTGGTCGGTGATGCAGACGATACAGGAACACAGGCGACTTTCCATCCGGACCCCGAGATCTTCGTTGAGCATCAGGTCTACAAGTATGAGACCCTCGCAGCACGTCTCCGTGAGCTTTCTTACCTCAACAAAGGTATCCATATCACCTTCACCGACCTCCGCCACGAGGTTTCGTCCATCGATGAGCACGGTGTGGAGACCAAGGGATACAAGAGCGACGTGTTCTATTCTGAGTCAGGTCTCCGCGAGTTCGTAGAGTACCTTGACGCAGGCGCAGAGAGCCTCATCAGCAGCCCGATCTGCATCCAGAACGACAAGATCATCCCTATCGAGATCGCACTCCAGTACAACACTGGCTTCTCTGAGAAGATCTATTCATACGTAAACAACATCAACACCATAGAGGGTGGTACCCATCTCGACGGTTTCAAGAGGGGACTTTCCGGTACTCTCAAGGCTTACGCCGAGAAGAACAACCTCCTCGCAAAGTTCAAGGGAGAACTTTCTCCTGAGGACTATCGTGAGGGTATGACCGCTGTCATCTCGGTCAAGGTCGCTGAGCCTCAGTTCGAGGGACAGACCAAGACCAAGCTCGGTAACGGTGAGGTCCGCGCCGCTGTATCACAGGCAGTGAGCGCTGCTCTCGAGGCATACCTCGAGGAGAATCCTCAGATGGCAAAGACCATCGTAGAGAAGGTTGTCCTCGCAGCAAATGCCCGCCTCGCAGCTCGCAAGGCACGTGAGACCGTGCAGAGAAAGACAGTCATGTCTGGTGGCGGACTCCCTGGAAAGCTCTCAGACTGCTCTGATCGCGACCCTAAGAAGTGCGAGATCTTCCTTGTCGAGGGAGACTCCGCAGGTGGAACCGCAGTCAACGGTCGCGACAGCCGAATCCAGGCCATCCTTCCTCTTCGTGGTAAGATTCTCAACGTGGAGAAAGCACCTGAGCACAGGGTATTCGACAGCGAGGAAATCCGTAACATCTACACCGCTCTCGGTGTGACCATCGGAACTCCTGAGGACCCTAAAGCTTTGAACCTCACTAAGCTTCGTTACCACAAGGTCGTGATCATGACCGATGCCGATGTCGATGGTTCCCACATCGACACCCTTATCCTGACATTCTTCTTCCGCTATATGATCGACCTCATCCGCGGAGGACATGTATATCTCGCAACCCCTCCTCTCTATCGCGTGAAGAAGGGCAAGAACCAGGTTTACTGCTGGACTGACGACGAGCTCAAGGCTGCGATCGCAGAAATCGGCGGTGGTTCTGAGAAGGGCGTGAACGTTCAGCGTTACAAAGGTCTCGGTGAGATGAGTGACGAGCAGCTCTGGGATACCACAATGAATCCAGAGACCCGTCTCCTCCGTCAGGTGACCATCGAGAACGCTGCCGAGGCAGAGAGAACCTTCTCAATGCTCATGGGTGACGACGTTCCACCACGCCGCGAGTTCATCGAGCAGAACGCTCACTTCGCGAACATCGACGCATAGTCGACGCAATGACAGAAAGTATTAATCCAAACCTACAATAATTTTATGGTAGACATTTTTGATAGAATCGCCAGAGACTCAGGCGGCCCGATCGGTCAGTATTTCGATCAGGCATTCGGTTATTATATGTACCCAAGGCTCGAGGGTGAACTCGGACCTCACATGATCTTCAACGGTAAGGAAGTCCTCAACTGGAGCCTTAACAACTATCTCGGCCTTGCAAACCATCCTGAGATCAGGAAGGCTGATGCGCAGGGTGCTGCTGACTGGGGTCTCGCATATCCTATGGGTGCCCGCATGATGTCAGGTCACACCAGGTATCACGAGAAGCTCGAGAAGATGTTCGCTGACTTCGAGAAAAAGGAGGATGCTTTCCTCTTCAACTTCGGTTATCAGGGTATCGTATCGACTATCGATGCAATCACCAACCGTCACGACGTGATCGTCTATGATGCAGAGTGCCATGCTTGCCTCATGGATGGTATCCGTCTCCACGATGGCTCAAAGTATAAGTTCCGTCACAACAACATCGCTGACGCTGACCGCGTCCTCACCCGTGCCTGTGCAGAGGCTGAGGAGCATGGCGGTGGAGTGCTCCTCATCACCGAGGGTGTATACGGTATGACCGGTGCGCTCGGTAAGCTCGACGGCCTCGTAGCCCTCAAGCAGAAGCACAACTTCCGTATCATGATCGACGATGCACACGGTTTCGGCCTCCTCGGAGAGCATGGCCGCGGTACTTCAGAGCACTTCGGCGTGATGGACGGTATCGACCTCTACATCGGTGCTTTCGCGAAGTCAATGGCATCTATCGGTGGTTTCGTTGCTGGTCCTAAGTATGTCATCAACTACCTCCGCGCTAACCTCCGCTCGCAGATGTACGCTAAGTCACTTCCTATGCCTCTCGTTATCGGTAACATCAGGCGTATGGAGATCATCGACTCACCAGAGGGCGACCAGCTTCGTGCAAAGTGCTGGGAGATCACCCATGCTATCCAGAACGGTTTCAAGGAGCTCGGATTCGACATCGGAGAGGCTGAGGCATGCGTTACCCCTGTACATATCAAGGGTGGTGTAGGTCAGGCATCAAGGATGGCAAAGGACCTTCGCGAGAACTACAAGGTCTTCTGCTCAGTAGTCGTTTATCCTGTCATTCCTAAGGGTATGGTTATCTTCCGTATCGTCAGCACCGCTGCACATACTATGGAAGATGTCAAGTATACCCTCAACGCATTCAAGGAGATCAAGGAGAAGCTTGATGCAGGCTTGTATGACGGTGACGACTTGGAGGCAATGACCATCAAATAATGAAGCTCAGAAGCTTTAGATAGACAAAAAGATTAGAGTTGGAGCCAGCCCGTAGACGCGGGTTGGCTTCAGCCAATATAGATACAGACCATGTACGAAGCCAGATTTCCAAGGAATTACAGGATCTATGTGGCTCTCGTTGCGCTTGTCGTGCTGCTCTTCTTCCTCATGCCGAGGTCGGGCAACTTCAAGCAGGATTATCGCAAGGGAAGCCCATGGATGTATGACAATCTCGTCGCTCAGTTCGACTTCCCTGTGCTCAAGACCGATGCCCAGCTCCAGGCGGAGAGGGAGGCGCTCGGCTCTGACAACACGCCATACTACAGGAAGTCAGCGGAGGTATACAACTCCGCAAGGAACGCAGTCTCTTCTGCGGACTTCGGAGCCAACAGCGAGGTTCGCTCATCCATCCTCGGTTGGCTTGCTGCCATCTATGACAGGGGAGTCCTTCAGACCAAGGACATTCCTAACACTGACTCGTACATCTATGTGCAGACGGACAAGAAGGCTATTAAGTATCCTCTGTCCGAGCTTTACACCGTGGATGAAGCCAAGGCTGAGATCCTGGCGGCGGTGAGCGCGTCTTCTCCCGGCATGAATGCAGACTCGCTCTGCATTGCGATAGGGGTGTACAATTTCATCCTTCCGGACCTGTCCTTCGATCAGAAGACGACAGATTTCATGAGATACAGCTCTGCTGACCTCATTTCCACAACCGAAGGAATCAAGCCTGCAGGTACGCTCATCGTATCGACAGGTGAGGTGGTGACAGCGGAGATCGAGCAGCTCCTCGACTCGTACAAGGCAGAATATGAGAATAGCCTCGGATACAATGGGCCTATCATCCTCCTGCTTCTTGCGAACTTGCTGATGTCCCTCATCATCGTGGCAATGCTCTTCTTCTCTATCCTTTACACCAATGAGTCCATCTTCAGGGACACGAACAGGTTCATGTACATTCTGTTGCTCTTCCTCCTTTCTTGCGTGGGCTCGCTCGTAGTGGATAGGGTTGGACCGAACTACCTGTTCATGGTTCCGTTCACGCTCGTGGCAATCTACATGCTTGCTTTCTTCAAGAAGCGTGTTGTTCTTCCTGTATACATCGTGTCGCTTCTTCCACTTCTGATCTTTGCGCATAACGGACCGGAGCTCTTCGTGATGTACCTTGCTGCCGGTGTGCTTACGATCTACACCTTTGCATATTTCAACCGCGGCTGGCTTCAGTTCGTGAACGCCTTCCTTATCTTCATCGTGCTCGCGGTGGTATGGATGGTATTCCAGCTCTTCGAGGGAGTGGCGTCACTTTCCGATTACAGGGTTCTCGCGAACCTTGCGCTCAGCGCATTCCTCTGCGTTGCCGGCTATCCTCTGATCTTCCTCTTCGAGAAGATTTTCAGGCTGGTGTCAAAGAACCGTCTCCACGAGCTTTGCGACACCAACGCCAACAAATGCCTCATTGAACTCAACCAGAAGGCTCCTGGAACCTTCCAGCACTCGCTCCAGGTGATGAACATGTGCGAGGCAGCGGCGAAGGAGATCGGTGCCAATGTCGAGCTCATTAGAGCTGGTGCGATGTACCATGACATAGGAAAGATGATGAACCCGGGCTGCTTCATCGAGAACACT
This sequence comes from Bacteroidales bacterium, assembly GCA_024402115.1. Next base: position 20,613 of record JAKSJQ010000020.1, read on the forward strand.
GACGGCAGCAACCGCTTCCATGAGGGTCTCACTCCGCAGGAGAGTGCCCAGCACCTCATCCGCCATGTCAGCGACGGTCTCGTGCTTGCAGAGAAATATGGACTTCCTGACATAATCGTGGATTATATCAGAACCCACCATGGAACGACCCGTACCGGATATTTCTATGGTATGTTCCTCAAGAACGGAGGCTCTCCGGACTCTCCTGACGCTGCTATGTTCAGCTATACCGGCATGAAGCCGATTAAGAAGGGACATGTCATCCTCATGCTTTGCGACTCCGTTGAGGCAGCGTCGAGGACTCAGCCAGACAAGACCAAGGAATCGCTCGAGGCTCTTGTCGACAAGATCATCGACGGCAAGATTTCTGAAGGCCAGCTCGTGGATTCTGACATCACGATGAAAGAACTCGAGAAGGTCCGCAGCGTCATCAAGAAGTATCTCATCGACATTTACCACCCTCGTATAGCATATCCGGATGCCCAGGACGCTGAGCAGAAGAAAAAGCGACGCCTCTGATTTTGAATATCAAGGAAATAGTGGTATTTTTGCACCCCTTTATTTGGAAATAATAATTACAAGATAAGAATATGAATATTATTGAAAACAAGATTGACAATCTCAATCTCGAACTCACCCTGCAGATTGCAGCTGCAGACTATGCTGACAAGAAAAAGAAGAAACTCTCTGATTTCCGTCGCAAGGCAGAGATCAAGGGCTTCCGCAAGGGTATGGTTCCTGCATCTCTCGTAGAGAAGATGTACGGTCAGAACGCACTCGTTGATTCAGTCAACGACGTGATCTCTGAGACCCTCAGCCAGTATCTCCAGGACAACAACATCAGGCCTGTAGGCGAGCCTCTTCCATCTGAGGACCAGCCTTCAGTAGAGTGGAAGGACGGCAACGACTTCGAGTTCAAGTTCGACGTCGCTCAGAATCCTACCCTCGACTTCGAGCTCAGCAGCAGCGACGAGGTCGTATACTATACCATCACTGCTACCGCAGAGGCAAAGGCAGAGATGAAGTCAAACCTTCTCCGTCAGTACGGCTCTCTCGAGGAGGGTACCGAGGCTAAGGCTGATGACTTCATCATCGCTGACTTCGAGCAGGAAGGAATGAAGGTGGAGGGTACCTATGTGGCTCTCCGCTCAATCGCAGAGGACGTTCGTCCTGCATTCGTAGGCGTAAAGGCTGGTGACGTTCTCAACGTGAATGTCAACGAGGCTTTCACCAACGAGGCTGACCGTGCGGCTATGCTCAAGGTAAACAAGGAGGAGCTTGCTACTCTCAACCCAGAGTTCAAGGTAAGCGTGACCAACGTGAAGACTTTCGTTGACGCTCCTATGACTCAGGAGACCTTCGACAAGATCTTCGGCGAGGGCAACGTGAAGAGCGAGGCTGAGTTCGATGCAAAGATCGAGGAGAGACTCAAGGCAGAATATGTTCAGGAGGCAGACTATCGTCTCCAGAAGGATATGAGGGATTACCTCGTGTCTAAGGCAGCAATGGAGCTCCCAGAGAAGTTCCTCAAGAGGTGGATCTTCGTCGCTAACGACGGCAAGTTCACCCAGGAGGATATCGAGAAGGAGTGGCCACTCTTTATCGAGGACTACCGTTGGCAGCTTGTACGCGACTACCTCATCGAGAAGCTTGGCGTCAAGATCGAGGAGGCTGACGTGATGAACTCTGCAAAGGGTTACGCAGCATATCAGTTCGCTATGTACGGCATGAACAACGTTCCAGATGAGCAGCTCGAGGCATTCGCAAAGAACATCCTCAGCCAGGAGAAGGAGAGCCGCCGCATCATCGAGCAGGTTGAGAACGAGAAGACCGTGAACGCAGTTCGTGAGCTCATCTCTCTCAAGAAGAAGAAAATCTCTGTTGCTAAGTTCCGCGAGCTTTAATTCATAAGATGAACAGCGAGTTTGAGAAATATGCGAGGTCTGCAGGTGTCAGCTCACTGACCCTGCACGACTATCGTAGTGCGGTTGATTCATACATCAACCCGACTATCATCGAGGAAAGGAAGCTCAACGTCGCTTCCATGGATGTCTTCAGCCGTCTTATGATGGACAGGGTCATCTTCCTTGGTGTGCCAGTTGACGATGATGTCGCAAACATCATCACTGCCCAGCTCCTGTTCCTTGCATCCAACGACCCTTCAGCAGACATATCGCTCTATCTCAACACTCCTGGCGGACAGGTTTCCTCAGGACTTGCGATATACGATACGATGCAGCTTATTGAGCCGGATGTCGCGACCATCGTGACGGGAATGGCCGCATCGATGGGATCAGTCCTTCTCTGCGCCGGAGCGCATGGAAAGAGGTCTGCACTTCCACATTCACGCGTGCTTATCCATCAGCCTCTCGGAGGCGCGAGGGGTCAGGCATCGGACATCGAGATAGCTGCGAGGGAAATACTCAAGACAAAGCAGGAACTCTATAAGATCATTTCCGAGCATAGCGGACAGCCAGTCGAGAAGATTGAGGCAGATGCCGATCGCGACTACTGGATGACAGCCCAGGAGGCCCTCGATTACGGAATGGTCGACGAGATCCTGAAAAAGAGAGTCTGATGGCAAAGAAGACATCAAGATATTGTATGTTCTGTGGCAGGAGTGAGGCTGAGGTCCCGCTCCTGCTTCAGGGTATTGACGCATGCATTTGCAGCGACTGCGTCAAGATGGGTAACGAATATATCCAGGACTTCCAGAAAAAGGGCAAGAAGAAATCAGCGAAGGCAGACGAGCCTGAGCTCAGCCTTCTCAAGCCTATGGAAATCCACAAGGCTCTTGACGAATATGTGATCGGACAGGACAGGTGCAAGAAACTTCTTTCCGTTGCGGTATACAACCACTACAAGAGGATCAACAACAACCTCATCCGCAAGGAGGACGACGGACTGGAACTGGAGAAGAGCAACATCCTCATGGTCGGTCCAACAGGTACCGGTAAGACCTTGATGGCAAAGACCATCGCGAAGCTCCTCGACGTACCTTTCACCATAGTCGATGCGACCGTGCTCACTGAGGCCGGCTACGTGGGAGAGGATGTTGAGAGCATACTCTCACGTCTGCTTCAGGAAGCTGACTATGACCAGGAGAAGGCCGAGAGGGGAATAGTCTTCATCGACGAGATCGACAAGATCGCACGCAAGAGCGATAATCCTTCGATAACCAGAGATGTCAGCGGAGAAGGAGTTCAGCAGGCCATGCTGAAGCTTCTGGAGGGTTCAGTGGTCAATGTTCCGCCACAGGGAGGACGCAAGCACCCGGAGCAGGAATTCATCCATGTGAACACCCAGAACATTCTTTTCATCTGCGGTGGTGCCTTCGAGGGAATCGAACGTAGGATTGCCCAGAGGCTCAATACTCAGGTGATCGGCTTCGGCGCCTCTTCCAAGAACCAGGTCGACAAGAACAACCTGCTTCAGTATGTATCGGCACAGGATCTCCGTGCCTATGGCCTCATCCCGGAGATCATCGGACGACTTCCTGTCATCACCTAGCTTGATCAGCTAGATAGGGAAGCGCTCCTTAGGATACTCAAGGAACCAAAGAACGCGCTGATGAAGCAGTACGCGAAGATGTTCGAGCTTGACGACAAGGAACTCGTAGTTGACCCTGAGGTCCTTGATCTGGTCGTCGATACCGCTATAGAAAAGAAATTAGGCGCCCGTGGTCTGCGCAGCATCTGCGAACAGATCATGACGGACGCCATGTATGAGGCTCCTTCCACCAAGAAGAAGAGCTTCCACGTTACGCTTGAATACGCAAAGGAGAAGCTCAGGCAGAATTAGTGCTTGACTTTACTGTTTACTGTATGAGACCGGCGATACTCCTTCGGAGTCTTGCCGGTTTTGTCGTGAAAGAACTTGGTCATGTGGGACGGAGTCGAGAAACCGAGTTCGAAGCTCATGCTCTGCATGGTCTGGTCGGTAGTGGCAAGACGATGCTTGATCTCGTCAACGGTATAGTCGTCGATCCACTCCGTAGGATGCCTTCCTGTGGCCTTCTTCACGAGCGAAGACAGATACTTGGACGATACGTTCAGCCTTTCAGCGTAGAAGCTCACACGGCGGGATTCGATATAGTGCTCCCTGACGAGAGTGATGAACTTGTCTGAGATCTCGTGCTCCCTCTTGGTCGAGTATACTTCTGACTGCTCCATCTTCTCCATCGCGAAGAGGGAAGAGTAGGTGAATACCTTGAGGTAGCCGGTGACGATCTCGTATGAATAGTTCCTGTTTTCGTAGCGAAGGAGAATCTGAAGGTCCTTGGTCACGAGCTCATAGATGCGGAGCTGGTTACCGGAGAGGCTGAGCACTCGAGGGCGGCAGAAGAGCTTGTTGAGACTTAGTCTCATCTCCATGTCGATGATACTGCTGAGGAAGCTTCGGCCCGTCTTGATGACACGGATCTTGAAGTCGGCGCTTCTGTCGTCGAATCTGAAACCTCTGTCGAAAATGAGCGCGTAATTCTGCTTGCTCAGCAAGAATTCCTCGCCTGTTTCGATGTACATCTTAGCACTTCCTTCTAGGCAAATAATGGCAAAAATGTTCTCATCAGTCTGATACCAACCGTCGACGACAGGAATTCTTTGCCTTCTAATGTCTTCCGCAGTGTTGTCAAAAATTTCTACTTTCATGTTAAGTTATATAGGTTATTTCAGGATAATTGCGAAAAATGTGATATAAATTATGTTATAAATGTTATTATAATGAACAAATAAAGTTCTATATTTGTAGCGAATGAATGTCAACACCATTCATCTCACACAACACACACTTTCAATTCTAATTTTTTTCTGATCGGGCAGGACAGTTGCGAAACTATCCTGCTTTTTTTATAGGTAGTCTTCGAAATACATTGAAACCTTGTCCATCAGATGTACTCTCCAAGTGCCGGTTACGTTGTGCTCTGAAAGCGGGTAAGGGAAGTAGTCAAGCTGCACGTTTTCCTCTATGCACTTCTGCACGAAGCTGAGGCTATGTTCCCATACGACTGTGTTGTCGATTGCACCCTGACAGATCAGGAGCTTACCCTTGAGGTCCTTTGCCTTGTTGATGAGGCTGGTCTTCTCGAAGCCTTCAGGATTTTCCTCAGGTGTGTCCATGTACCTCTCACCGTACATCACCTCATACCATTTCCAGTCGATGACAGGACCGCCGGCTACGCCGACCTTGAATACATCTGGGTAGTTGGTCATGAGCGAGATGGTCATGAATCCGCCATAGCTCCATCCATGGACTCCGATGCGGTCTGCATCCACGTATGGCAGGCTCTTGAGCATCTTGATGCCTTCCATCTGGTCAGCCATCTCTGCCTGGCCGCACTGCCTGTGGATCACCTTCTCGAATTCAGCACCTCTGTTGGATGTACCGCGGTTGTCCTGCACATATACGAGATAGCCTCTCTGGGCCATGTACATCTCCCATCTCCTGAGCTGAGCCATGTAGCTGTCCTGTACCATCTGCGAGTGTGGACCGCCATAGACGTAAACGATGACAGGGTATTTCTTGCTCGGGTCGAAGTTGATAGGCTTGATCATCCTGTACCAGTTGTCGAACTTACCGTCGGCGCTCTTCACGGTGCCGAGGTCGATCTCAGTATAGGCATAGTCCATGGTTGGATCTTCTGCCTGCATGATGAGCTCGCGGGTCTTTCCGTCGCAGCTTACCTTCTCTGCGGTGCCAGGGTTGCACAGGCTGCTGTAAACGTCGATGAAGTAGGCGTATTCAGGATCCATCACGATCTGGTGCCATCCCTCGGCGAAAGTGAGTCTTGTGACCTTGCCGGGAACGAAGCTGTTCTTCTTTTTCTTGAGTTCGACACGGAAGAGATGGTTCTCGACAGGGGATACCTCGGCTGATGTGTAGTATACGAACTTTCCGTCGTTGCCCACGTACTCGACGTCGGCGTCAGTCGCGGTGAGACGGGTCACATTTCCTGCATAGTCGCAAAGATAGAGGTTGCGGTATCCGTCCCTGTTGTCGGTGCGGTAGATGAACTTGTCCTCGCTGCCCTTGACGAACCATACAGGGTCGCTTGGCTCCACATATCTTTCGTTCTCTTCGGTGAGTATGGTCTTCTCGAAGCTTCCGTCAGCGGATGAGTACATGTTCATATGGACATGGCTCTGTGCGCGGTCGAGCACCTGGATGAGGATGTGACGGCTGTCCGGTGACCAGCTGATGTTGGTGAGGTAACGCTCCTCGGTGAAGTCTGTCGGCTTCACCCATATGGTCGAACCGCTTGCGAGATCATATACGCCGAGGGTTATGAGCTCAGAGTCCATGCCCGCCATAGGGTAGCGTATGTCGACATTGTTGCCTGTCCTCGAAGTGATGTTGAAGAGAGGGAACTTGGTCACTCTGGTCTCGTCCTTCCTGTAGAAAGCGAGCTTGCTGTAGTCCGGACTCCAGAAGATACCTCCGCTGATTCCGAACTCGTTCCTGCTTACGGTCTCTCCGTATACGATGCCGTCAGCTTCGCTTCTTGCGACGCAGATCTGCTTGCCGTCCCCCTTGTCGATGTAGAGGCTTCCGCCTTCGCTCCATGCCTTGACTGAGGGCCTTTCTGCTGCTTGAGGAAGATAGTCGCGCACCTTGCCCATCTGCGGGCTCAGAGTCCTGCTGAGTATGGTCTCCTCCATGGTGAGTATCTTGCCGTCAGAAGCATTTGCCGGTCTGACCGAAACCACGCCAGGCTGGGCCATCATCACGGTGGCGAAGAGAATTGCGGAGAGTGTTATGAGTTTCTTCATGAGATGCTTTCAAAAATTAGTCGTGTACGGCGACGATGCGGTCGACGATGAACTTTTCCTTACCGCGCCAAGGAAGCTTTCCGAGGTACTCCTTGTAGTGGAGCTCGACCTGCTTTCCTCCGCAGTGATACATGAGCGAGTCGGCGATAGCCTTGTCCTTGACCGAGAACAGGAACTCGTTGGACTGTATGCCCTGGCCTGTCTGGTTGGCAGCCTTGGCGTTCCTGCTTGCACTCTTGGAGTTGAATCCTGACTGCACTATGTAGCCTTCGTATGTCTTGAACACATACCCCTTGTAGACGACCCTGTTCAGCTCGCCGGCCTTGACTCCCTCTCCGAATACGAAACAGTAACGTACATAGAAAGTGATGCTGCCGATGAGCAGGAGGGCTATCGAGAGGTAAATTATGATCTTGGTGCTTGTCTTCATTTCTATTTCCTTTCATACAAAACAGGACGCGAGAGCCTCGCGTCCATGTCGTGTAGTTTTCTATAGTTCTTCAAACTTCACGTCGGTGTAGCCGTCGTCATCCTTCTTTTCAACGACGTCGTAGGCACAGTTTCTTCTTACGTAATCAACAACTTCCTGGAGACCGTCGGCAAACTTCTCGAAATCCTCCTTGTAGAGGAAAATCTTGTGCTTGTCGTACGAGAATGTTCCGTCCCTCTCGACTCTTCTCTTGCTCTCTGTGATGGTGAGATAGTAGTCGTTTCCCTTAGTCGCCTTCACATCGAAGAAATAAGTGCGCTTTCCAGCCCTTACCGGCTTCGAATATACGTCCTCTCCGTTACGCTCCTGTGCGTAGCTGTCTTCAAAATCCTCGCGGTTCATGGTACTGTGATTTTTATTGTCTTTACCTCAACAAAAATAATGTTTTTTTCGGGAATTGAGCGTATCTTTGTCCAAATTTTGATGATGATATTATGTTGAATAGACGTATATTGAGGATCAAAGCCTTCAAAGCTCTTTACAGCAGTGTAATTCTCAGGGAAAGCGGCGCGGAGACCTCCATCTCGGAAGCGGAGAAGCTGCTTGCCGAGTCATGCGAGTCTACAAGGGACCTCTATGTCCTCATGCTCGGTCTCGTACCTGCCCTCACCGCTGTGGCCGGCACGAAGAAGAATCCTGACGCCAAGTTCGTCGATAACGCACTCGCGAAGGTCATCGGCGAAGATATCGATTTCCAGAAGACCTGGAAGAAATACAAATATTCATGGGACCAGTACGACCTCGTGCTGAAGAAGATCTACGCATCAATCTGCGAGAAGAAGTACTATGCGGACTACATCGCCCGCGAAGAGTCATCTCTCGCCGAGGATTGCCGTCTCTTCACCCGCATCTACGAGGAGGAAATCGTGGACGCGGAAGGTCTTGACGAGATACTCGAGTCCATGGACATATACTGGAACGACGACCTTGCATATTGCCTCACCTGGTGCTGCAGGACCTTCAAGTCCTTTGCTGATGGTGAGCATTGGCGCCAGCTTCCTCTCTACCAGAGCGATATACTCGCGAAGGGCGGAAAGGCAGTGGAAAGTGACCAAGCATTCGTCCTCAAGCTTCTCCAGACCTCATACTCGGCTTATGCGAAGTACTCTGCGATGATCTCAGAGTCCGTTCCGAGCTTCGACCGTGACCGTCTCGTGACCACCGACGTCTGCCTGATGGTCTGCTGCCTCTCAGAGATCTGCAACTTCCCTTCGATCCCTGTGAGGGTGTCACTCAATGAGTACGTGGAGATCTCGAAGTTCTACGGCACTCCGAAGAGCAGCATCTTCGTCAACGGAATTCTCGACAGGCTCGTCGTGAAGCTCCGCAGCGAAGGTCTCATCAACAAGGACTAATCCCAATAATTGCAATAACAAAAAGATAAGATATGAACACTCTTAACATCCTCCTCCAGGCCGCACAGCCTGCCCAGCAGGGTTCCGCAATGTCAATGTGGATCATGCTCATCCTCATCTTCATCGTGATGTGGATCTTCATGATTCGTCCGCAGCGCAAGCAGCAGAAGGAACTCGAGAACTTCCGTAATTCACTTTCGAAGGGCGACAAGGTCGTTACCATCGGCGGCATCTACGGCAAGGTGGTCGAAATCCAGGAGAAGACCCTTCTTCTCGAGGTAGACAACAACGTGAAGATCAAGGTTGACAAGACTTCGGTCGTAAAGGACTTCTCTGACGCTGCAAGGCAGTAATCTGAAATGAAGGAAATCCTCGGGAAGATTGCCAGGTTCCTGAAACTTGACAGGGGAGATATGCCGGTGTTCCTGGCATCTCTCCTCTTGGCGTTAAGTATATGGTTCATCCATAACCTGGCCCTCAAGTACACCGACTTCGTGTCCGTCCAGGTCGTTGCCAAGAGCAGCATCGAGGGACATGCCGAGCTGTCGACGAACAGCGCGGAGGTCGTTGCACGCGCCCGCTGTATCGGTTTCAACATCGTGAAGATGAAGCTGAGACATTCCGAGAGGGTACTCAGCGTGCATGACGAGGACTTCCATCATCTTTCAGGAGATACCTACTACCTGACTTCGAAGGAGCTCATGGGCTTCTCTCACGAACTCTTCGGAGAAGGTTCGGTGGTAGAGTATTTCGTTACCGACACGGTGACCTTCAGGTTCGCCCCTGTCAGTCACAGGAAGGTTCCGGTGGTTCTGAACGGTTCCTTCGAAACAGAGTCCGGCTACATGTTCAAGGACGGAGTGAAGCTGTCTCCAGACAGTGTCACGGTCTATGGCGAGATGAGCAGGCTCTCTACGATAGGAGAGATTCTTACCACCAAGTTCTACAAGTCCGGCATATCGAACGACGGACAGGGCGTACTCAAGCTCAGCAAGATAAAGGGAATGCGCCTCTCAGACGACGAGGTCAGGTACACCTATTCAGCTGTGCGCTACGTGGACATTCCGTTCAGCTCGGACATCCAGATCGTCAACAAGCCTATAGACAAGAAGCTTGTCGTCGTACCGTCGTCCGCTGACATAAGGTTCCGCTGCGCGTTCCCGCTTGTCGCTGATCCTACGGTTTCGGCCGTCCTCTATGTCGACTATGAAGATTATCTTGACTCAAGGTCCGGCAAGTGTCCGGTCAAGCTCAGGGTCAAGGACACAGGCGTCATCGATTACACCATCGATCCGATGTACGTCGAAGTATTTGAGCAATGACGACCTTGCTCATAACGGGAGGAATCGGCAGCGGAAAATCGTGCGTCTGCCGTGTTCTGGCCGAAAGAGGAATACCAGTCTATGACTCGGATTCCATGGCCAGGAGCCTCTACGACCGTGATCCGGAACTCGCGGCGGCAGTCGTGGCTGCGATGGGAACGGAAGTCATGGGAGAAGATGGTAAGATAGACCGCAAGGCTCTCGCGGGGATAGTCTTCTCGGACAAGGAGAAGCTCTCGCAGCTTGAGAACCTCGTACATCCGGCGGTCTACCGCGACTTCGATGCTTTCCGAAGGGAACATCAGGATGCGGAATTCGTGGTCTTCGAATCGGCCATAGTCCTCCAGAGGGGACTGCCAGAAGGCCTCGCGGACAAGATAATTTACGTTGACGCCCCACTTGAGCTGAGGGTTGCGAGAGCATCGCAGCGCGACGGCAGGAGCAGGGAAGAGACGATGAAGAGGGTGGAAGCCCAGCCATCCGTCGTGGACGATCCGCGCATAGACCTGGTCCTCAGGAACGAAGGAACGGAAGAGGAACTCAGGAGGGCGACAATACAAATGTTGGATAAACTAAAAAAGACAGATAACATGAAGACAGATCTCGCAAGAATCCTTTCAGTATCAGGCCAGAGCGGCCTTTTCCTCTACATCGCACAGTCTCGCAACGGTGCCATCGTCGAGTCTCTCGTTGACAAGAAGCGCACCCAGTTCGGCATGAGCAGCCGCATCACCACCCTCGCTGACATCAGCATCTACACCGACGAGGAGGAGATGAAGCTTCAGGAAGTGTTCGGCAAGCTCCAGGAGGTTCTCGGTGGCGCAGGTGCTCCAAACGCAAAGGCATCGTCAGAGGAGCTCCAGGCTCTCTTCGAGAAGGCTGTCCCTACCTATGACAGGGACCGTTTCCTCGTATCGCACATGAAGAAGGTCGTTACTTGGTACAACTGCCTCAAGAACAACGCCTCTCTCGATTTCATGACCGATGAGGAGCGCCAGGCTGAATATGAGGCAAAGCAGGCTGAGAAATAAATGAAGATTCAGATCCAGACATTAGGCTGTTCGAAGAACCGCGTTGACAGCGAGCATATCCTTGCTCAACTCGAGGCTGCGTATGAAATCGTGCCCGAGAACAGCATGGAGCCCGTCGATGTGCAGATAATCAATACCTGCGGTTTCATCGGAGACGCCAAGGAAGAGTCCATCCAGGCCATCTTCGAATCCGTGGAGAGGAAGAAGGCGGGGGAGATAGGACGCATCTTCGTCTGCGGCTGTCTCTCGCAGAGGTACAAGGAGGAGATGCCCGGTCTCATTCCCGAGGTGGATGCTTGGTTCGGCGCACGCGATCTTGAAGAGATCGTAGAGTATCTCGGAGTCGTTCCGGACGAATCCAAGAATTCCGAGCGCGTTCTTACGACTCCTTCCCACTACGCCTTCCTCAAGATTGCCGAGGGTTGCGACCGTCGCTGCTCTTACTGCGCCATCCCTCATATCAGGGGAGCGCATAAGTCTGTGCCGATCGAGGAGCTCGTGCAGGAGGCGACCCTTCTTGCGGCCAAGGGTGTCAAGGAACTGATAGTCATAGCACAGGACACGACCTATTATGGTCTCGACCTGTATCACCGTCGTGCGCTCGCGGAGCTTCTCCAGAAGATCTCCGAGGTGGACGGCATCGAATGGATAAGGATACATTACTCTTATCCGGCAAACTTCCCTGAGGATGTGCTCGACCAGATGGCGAATAACCCTAAGGTCTGCGCGTACATGGACATTCCTCTCCAGCATATTGCAGACAAGGTGCTGGACAACATGCATCGCAACGTGACCGGCGAATGGACCAGGACCCTCATCCGCACCATGCGCGAGAAGGTTCCGGGAGTCGTGCTCCGTACGACCATGATCGTGGGTCACCCAGGTGAGACGAAGAGGGAATTCAACGAACTCCTCGAGTTCGTGAAGGAGGCTCGCTTCGAGCGTCTCGGCGCCTTTACCTATTCTGAGGAAGAGGGTACCTATGGCGCAGAGCATTTCAAGGACACCATCACCCAGAAGGAAAAACAGCGTCGTCTGGATGCCCTCATGGAGCTCCAGAGCGAGATTTCACTCGAATATAACCAGTCGAGGGTGGGCACTCGTGAGAGGGTCATCGTCGATTCGTTCAGCGAAGGCGTGTTCGTTTGTCGCAGCAAATTCGAGAGTCCTGACGTCGATGGCGAGATTCTTGTAAAGTATGATTCCGTGGCGATGGAAGGAGTCGATCCGTACTCTCTCATCGGTGAGTTCATCGAGGTGGAGATCGTTGGTGCGGATGAGTACGACCTTATCGCCGACGTCGTAGAAATATAGGATATCATGAAGAAGGTAATGTTTTCAAGACTGGCTGCGGCCGCTGCTCTCGTACTGACGATGAGCGCATGTTCGTATTACACCTATCCGGTGGCCATCGAGCGCAAGGCACCATCGGTGACTGGACTTGATCTTCCTGGCAAGAGCGTGTCCGTGTCTTTCGTGAGCGCAGGACAGAAGGACTCAGTCTTTATGTCCACTCTTGCGGAGAATTTCGCCGTAGGTCTTGAGACCTTCCTCTTCGATTCCGAGTCAGCCATAGATCTCTTTGCAATCAGGAAGACCAAGGGTGCTGACTATATGCAGAAGGATACCCTGATCCAGCTTGTGATGAGCACGGACGCCGACGTGGCTTTTCTTTTCGATTCTCCTGAGTACACCGTGGACGGTAAGGATACCACTTACGTTCGCATGAAGTTCTATGTGTATGACAGCATGGCAGAAGTGGATTCCGTGTATGCCTTTTCCGGAAGAAAGAAATATGCGAACCTCGACAAGCTGCCGACCGAGACTGGAACCCAGTTTGCCCAGTATTTCCAGCCACAGTGGAAGCAGGAAGAGGTTAAGGTGTACTTCTCTGACGATGATAAGACCCAGCAGGCCGCTCTGTTCGCTTCTGACTTCCAGTGGGCGAAGGCCATGAACATCTGGCTGGAGATGGTCTCGAGCAAGAATCTCCAGAAGAGGGCGCTCATGTCCTATAACGTGGCTCTCGCATGCCACATGCTCGGTAATGACGAGATGGCGCTCACCTGGCTGGACAGAGCTGAGTCGAACTACGAGGTCGGCCAGGCAAAGACCCTCCGTGCAAGGATAATGGGTGTCAGGAAGTGATCCAACTGATATTATCTGATATTTAAGCCGGACCAGTTCCGGCTTTTTCTTTTTGGCGGCATACCTATATATAATGTGCCGCCGTTTTCGTTATAGTTTATTGTCTTCGAGGGCTGAAAAGTTTCAATATGTCATCGCGGAGGCGTGGGTGATTCCTATTTGTGCCGAAAAATGCGCTGAAAATTGTAGGTTTTTGCGATATTGTTACCGTTGTGTGATAGTTTGATAGTGTCGTTCTGTGTCGTTAAAGCGTTGATTATGTTGATTTTTAAAGAATTTTTATTTTGTTTTTAAAAATTTTAATTACCTTTATCAAAACAAATTTAACGAACTATGAAGGCAGAAAAAGTATTGAGCGATCTTAAGCGTCGTTTTCCTAATGAGCCTGAGTATCTCCAGGCAGTAGAGGAGGTCCTCTATTCAATCGAGGACGAGTACAATAACCATCCTGAATTTGACCGCTACAACCTTATCGAGCGTCTCTGCATCCCTGAGCGTATCTATATGTTCCGCGTGAACTGGATGGATGACAGCGGAAAGATCCAGACTAACATGGGTTATCGTATCCAGCATAACAACGCTATCGGTCCTTACAAGGGTGGTATCCGTTTCCACAGCTCTGTAAACCTCAGCATCCTCAAGTTCCTCGCTTTCGAGCAGACTTTCAAGAACTCTCTCACCACTCTCCCTATGGG
>JAKSJQ010000021.1 GCA_024402115.1 Bacteroidales bacterium
ACTAGAACGATGTGTAAATATCATCCCAATGATTTTCCAACCAAGTTGCACTGACCCAAATTACCGTTCCGACTCTGGCTGAGATTCCGGCAATATCTACTGAGAACCCATAGTCTGAATCGTATCGTGAACTTTTATCGACATCGGCGATGCTAATACATATACTATCGGCTCTCTTGTTAATGATATATGCTTTAACTGTTGCGCTTCGATGATGATCTGTATAACCTATGGTAAATCCAAATAAAGTATCCTCTGACCTCCAACTGTGAGAATACCTGTACATGAATTGGTCTCCGATTTCAACATTTGCAATATATTTCAGGATAGCTTCATGTCGTCGTTGCCTTGCACGTTCCGCTTCGATTTCTCTCTCCTTACGGGCTTTTTCTTCGGCGATTCTTTTTGCTTCAGCTTCTCTTGCTGCTGCTGCAAAAGCTTCCTTCTGACGAGCGGTGATGCCTATCACCCTTCCTGCAGTGTTGATTATGATTTCCGATGTGTCGTTTCGGCTTACGATAGCCTTACCGTCCTTGAAGTCCTGCACTACAGTCTTGAAGCTTGGACGTATGGCAACTGTTCCATCGTTCCTCAAAAAACCATATCGGCCATTTTCTGTGTAGAATCTCATTCCTTCGGATGCCTTTCCTGTATTACTTGTAGTTGTTTTCAACTTACTGAAATCAGCTCCGACAGGAATTCCGGAGAATGTGAACTCCTTGTATGTGACTTCGCCTTGAGGGAAACCATGATCGAAGTACCCTTCGAAATAATAACTACGGGTTCCTTTGTATAAGAATCCTACTCCCTCACCACTCGCACAGCCATCTGTGACATTTCCGCTCCACATGACGGTTTCTTTCTGATATGTATTGTCCCAGTAGATGAATGCCACAGTCTCCTTCAAAGCATTGTAGCTTGCCTTCTTGTTGCTCATCTGGTTGAAGATATACTCCTGAGTTTTCGAAGTCGGGAAAAAGGTCAATCCAGTTACGACTTCCTGTACATCTCCAAACTTGTTGATCGTGCCATATTCAAAATTCTTGATAACGATACCGTTGGAGCTGCAATAACTTTTGATTGACGATTCATCATATTTTGTAGAAGGCATCGTCAGGTGATAGTAACCATCTGTGCGACTTCCTGCAGAAATGGCATTTGAAAAGAGCTTGCCTAGCCCACCGCCGGAGGAACTTTGCGCATTTACTTGAATGAACGAAGTACATGCTATTAAAATGGCAATTAAGCGTTTCATGTGGCGACCGTTTTAGTTGTTTCTTCTTGATGGGAGCATGAACGTCATACCAACTTCTGCATATGCCCTCATAGAGCTGATGCTGAAAGTCAATTCCTTTTCAGGAGTATATCCCCCTCTTCCGTACTTCCAGTTCGCAGCTGCATACAGACCGATGCTGTTTGTGACATAGACCTTGATGCGGGCCTTTGCTCCTACGAAACCCTGATTTGTCTTTACCGGATCAGAGTTGACGCGATCATATCCAAGTCCTACATACAAAGGGATCTGGACTCTCTTCTTAGGGAAAATCGTCCATCCTGCATAAACTCCAAGGTTAAAAGAATTGTAATTTGGGAACAACCCCTCAGCCTCTTCCCAAGGTCCGTAGACATACTCTTCGCTCATTTCCATGTTTGAAATCTTACCTGTGGCGTATGAAAACTCAACCATGGTGCTGAAACCATTGAATGTCTTCTCATAGAATACATTGGCACCGAAAGTGGGGACATACTGGTTAACGTACAATAGGGTACTTTCTTTACGGGAAACTTCTGCCTCTACTTTGATTTTTTCGATGCCGTAGACCGTACCGCCTGCTCCGACATTTGATGCCTGGGCATTTGCTATTACACACGAGAGTGCAAATGCGAAGATTGCTAAGAAACGTTTCATATAAATTAATAAGTGAAAATTTGCAATTCCGCAGTAAATATATATATATATAGCCTATTTACCAAATTTCAAATCAATGATTTGCACTCGTCTACGATGTTTTTTACAAAAAAAGACAGCCTTCAGAGCTGTCTTTTTTTCAAGTGTTTTTTCAAGTTGAAAACAATATTGTTTTACTCCCAGTCAAAGTTTTCGGTGCCGGCGGCGAGCTCGAAATGGAACTTCACGATGCCGAGGTCGACGAGGGTGTAGCCGGAAAGGGCGAAGGTCTTGTCTGCGATGACCTTGGCCTTGGAGCCGTCTGCGGATGGCTTGTATGTGAATCTGAACTTCTGCTGGTTCACGGCTGTCGGTGCGAGAAGCGCTGCATCAACTCCGGCCTTGAACCACTCCGGGCTGTCCGGACCGACGTTGCTGACCTGCTCCGGGCTCTTGCGCTTGTGGTCATGGCCATTGTCCACTCCGTATCCGAGCGAGATCACGCATGATATCTTCTCACCCTTCTCGAGTGTGTACGCACCTTCCACCTTGCCGTAGGTCATGCCGACCCAGCAGCTGTTGACGCCCATGGTCATGGCAGTGAGGACGAGCATCTCCCCGTAGTAGCCGACGCGCTCCTCGAATGACACTCCGTCGACCTCACCCGGCTTTCCGGCCATCACGAGGTAGCTGCTCACTCCCCTGAAATTGCCGTACCTTGCCATCGGTGACTTGAATGCCTTCGGCTCGTCGAGAACCAGCTGGACATGAAGCTGTGCCTTGCGGTTCACTTCCTCCACCTTCTCCCTGAGCACGGCTATCGCCTCTGGTCTCAGCGCCTCTTCCCTGTATGCGCGCACCGAATGGCGCTGCGGTATTGCTTCCAATAATGTCATCGCTGCTGTTTTCTTTGTTCTTTCTCTTACAAATATAGCATTTCTTCGGACTCGGTGTCTTTCCTGCCGACTGCCAGTGGCGCGAACTGCAAAAAACCGCAGATTTTTTGACTTCGTGACGGGTTTTCACATGTTTCGGTCTGTTTTGGTGGCGCGAACTACAAAAAACAGCAGATTTTTTGACTTCGTGACATGCTTTCGACAGGTCTGGCGAGTCCGGGCAGGGCGAGCGGACGTACCGAACCTGCTTTCTGAAACATGAATATGAACAGAAACTAGAATATGAACTTAAACCGTTGACTCATAACGACATAACGAAAGGACGGCTCCCCCGGAAAGGGGAACCGTCCGTATGGTTTGCGCCTGATAGTCAGTGCTATGCGTTCACCTCGTCGTTGAAGAGGTTGAGGTACTGGGTGATCTGACGCTGGATGCCCTCGAAAGAAGCGAGGATCTCGTCGAGATCCTGAGCGAGAGTGCCGTTGCTGTAGCTCTCGTCAGCCCAAGTCTGGAGGTCCTGCATGTTCTGGTAGATGCCGTTGAGGATGGCAGTGTAGGTAGCAATCTGCTCCTCAGAGAGGTCATAGTCCTCGTTGCGGATGGTAGAGTTGTAAGCCATGGTCCACTGCTGTGAGAGTGACTCGAACTCGCTTGCGAAAGCCTCGTAAGCCATCTTCTCGGCCTGGTCGCCATTGAACCTGTTGAGGTACTGTGTGATTTGGATCTGGATGCCCTCGAACTGTGAGAGGATCTCCTCGAGGTCAGTGGCGAGAGTGCCGTTGTTGTAGCTCTCGTCAGCCCATGTCTGGAGGTCCTGCATGTTCTGGTAGATACCGTTGAGGATTGCGGTGTACTCCTCGAGCTCCTCTTCAGAGAGGTCATATTCCTCGCTGCGGATGGTAGAGTTGTAAGCCATGGTCCACTGCTCTGAAAGTGACTGGAACTCCTGGTCGAACTGCTCGTATGCCTTGTCCTCTGCCTCGAGGGTGTCGTTGAAGAGGTTGAGGAACTGGGTGAGCTCGATCTGGATCTCCTCGAATGAAGCGAGGATTTCGTCGAGCTCCTCAGCGAGGGTGCCGTTCTCATATGACTCCTCAGCCCAGGTCTGGAGGGTTGCCATGTTCTGCTGGATACCGTTGAGGATAGGAGTGAAGTACTCCTCCTGAGCTGCTGAGAGGGTGATCTCAGGGTTGTTGAGAGTTGAGTTGTAAACCTGAGTGAACTGCTGTGAAAGTGACTCGTACTCCTTCATGAACTCGTTCATCGCGTCGATGTTGGCAACGGTGTCATTGAAGAGGTTGAGGCACTGGGTGAGCTGGATCTGGATGTCCTCGAATGAAGCGAGGATCTCGTCGAGGTCACCTGCGAGGGTGCCGTTGTTGTATGACTCCTCAGCCCAGGTCTGGAGAGTCTGCATGTTCTGAGCGATGCCGCTGAGGATGACTGCTGCCTGATCCTTAGCCTCGTCGTACCACTCACCCTCGAGATCGGTGTTGTTTGCGGTGCTGTTGTTCACCATGGTCCACTGCTTCTGAAGCTCCTCGAAAGCGATGAAGAACTCCTCGTATGCAGCATCGTCGGTCATGAAGTAGATGATGGCCTTGCTTGAGGTGTAGGTGGTTCCGTCGGTCTTCACAACTGAAACCTGGAAGAGAGCCTTGGTTCCCTTTGCCACGCCGTCAGCCTCGATGGTAGCCTCGGTGCAGTCCTTTGAGAGGGTTACTGTCCAGCCTGAAACGGTAGACTTGGTCACCACGTCGGTGGTGCTGCCGTCCTTGCTGAGCACGGTTGCTGCAACGCTTGCGATATTCTTGATCTCAGGGATGTCGATCTTTACGGTGTTGTTGGTCTCGTCGATGAGGATGAAGTTTGTACCCTCCTCGCCGATGCCGATCTTCACTACTCTCTGGAGAACATATACTGAACCGTCGGTAAGAACGATGGTAACGGTCTCCGCGTCCATGGTAACTGAGCTGAAGAAAGCATCGCCATTATCGCCCTTGTCACCCTTGTCACCTTTCTCTCCCTGAGGACCCTGAGGACCCTGTGGTCCCTGGATACCCTGCTCACCCTGAGGGCCCTGGATGCCCTGCTCGCCCTTCTCACCGTGGAAGATCTCGATGGTCTTGCCGTTGGTGAAGGTGATCATGTAACCCTTTGCAGTCTCTGAGATAGACTCTACTGCATACTTGTTCTGAACAGCCTCCTGAAGAACTGACATAGTCTTCTGGAGCTCTGCAATGTCATTCTTGATCTGGGTGTCGTCATACTTCTGGCAGGAAGTTGCCATGAGAGCGACAGCAGCGAATGCTGCGAAAAAAGCTTTGCTGATTCTCATAAAAAACCTTTGTAACTGTATTGTATTTCTAAAAAATATTTCCTATTTTTTAAAGGGGCGACAAAGGTAGAGATTTTGTGTGAGAATTCCTATGATTTTGTAACAAAATTACTCCAATCATTCACGATTTTTCCTAATCAAGTACGTCGCTGCATAAGGTAAGCAGTGCAAGGGGCTTTTCTCCTTCCAAATAGATATAAATATACCTGTCATGACGTCCGGGATGTCCCCTCTGGAGGTAGACGACGTCAACGACGCACTCCTCGCCCGGCTCGACTACCTGTGCGGAGAGGGCGGCCCTCACGCACGAGCACGAGGTCTCCACCTTCTCCAATGTGAGGGCCGCAGGACCGACGTTCCTGAAGCGGAAGGCGGCCACGATGGGTGCGTCCTTCTGATGCACCTGCGGCGTGTGTATGGTCAGAGAGTCGAAGACCACCCTGTCATCGCACCATTCGGTACGGCGCGCGGCCGCCAAGCTGTCGACCTTCTCGCGCGGCAGCATCTTTATCTGCGCCTGCACGGCGTGGCTCAACAGCAGCAGCGCTGCGATGAATATGATCCGTATGTTCTTCATTCCCTGAATCTGCGGTAAGTTCTTGCTGTCTCCTCCGGCACCGAAGCCGGCGATGTCCAATCTATAGCTGCTGACGTCAGTCAATCCTGCAGTAGATGTATACGTCCTCCGCATCGTCCTCGGAGGTCCATTCCATCTTCGACTCCGTGAGGGAGGTCACGATGTACCTGTGCTCCCAGTATTCGTAGGTGTAGTCGTAAATGCCCCTGATGGCCGTGCCCCTGCCTTCCTCCTCGACGAGATTGTACTCGCCTGTGTACTCGGTCGGATACATCGATCCTACAGTCTGGGTAAGAGTGAAGGTCTTGTCCCTGTTGAGCTTCACGACCACAGTGCCCGACTCGACGGCATTGCCCTTCCACTCGGTGAGGTCCCACTCGCCCGCCACGTTGCTGAAGCTGACGCGCAGCTGCTCCTCCACCACCTCTGGCGCAGGCTTCTCGCAGGCAGCTGCTGCGAGCATGCAGAATATTGCTATGATAATTTTTTTCATTCTCTTATTCTTTACGGTCGATTAAAGCCAGCCTGCACCGCTTCCCTTGCGGACGGTGACGGTGATGGTCCTGTTCTCTCCTCCGGCGCTGACGACAGCCGATGTCACGCCCTCGCTCTTGCCCACGAAGGTGATGACACTGCCAGATACGCTCGCGTCTGCGATCGATGAGTCCTTGATCGTCACAGAAGCAGCGCCGACCGCGTCAAAGTAGCGTGCCGCGTCGATCTTGACGCTCGCTCCCGGAGCCACATATATGTTAGGGAACACCATAGGTACGCCCGCGCCCTTGACTGCACCGAGCAGCTTACCTACATTGAGCTGACCTGCGCCCATCCTTCCCCTGAAGCCCTCGAGCTCCATCTTCTTCTTCTGGTTCTGGCCGAGGTCCGCCACATACTTGTAGTAGTACTTCGGACCGACGAGCAGATCCTCTCCTATAGGGTCAGCGCTCTCCTCGAGCAGCTTCTTATAATCGTCAGCCTTGAGGTGACGGTGGTTCTGGGCCGCGTAAGAGATTGCGAGCGCGAGTGCCGAGGACACGTGCGGAGTCGCCATTGAGCTTCCCTCCATGTACGCGTATCCGGACTCGGAGATATGGTAAGGGACGGTCGAGAGTATGCATCCGATCTCTCCGTAGATGCCGTCCTTCTCATAGTCGTAGAAATAGTCCTGGTCGCCGCCCGGCGCGCAGATGTTCGAACCTGTTCCGTAGTTGGTATAGACCGCAGGTGTGAGGTCCGGAGCGGTTCCGATGACGGACACGAAATCGCCGTATGCGCCTGGATATCCGGCTGCCCCAGCGCTCTCGTTGCCGGCAGCGAAGACTCCGATTCCGCCCTCGATAGGACCGTTAGGCGAACCGGCGGTATGCACGAAGTAGAAGAGCGCGTCCTTCTCGATGGGGCAGTCGGTCATCCACTCGTCGTCGGTGCCGTACATAGGTGCCCAGTCGTACTGGTTGGCCTTGCTCGAGGTGTAGCCCCAGCTGCACTGGAGAATCACCGCACCGTTGTCGGCAGCGTACTTGATGGCCTTCACCTCAGCGAGTATTGATGCCACGTAGTTGCCGCTGAAGATCTGGCATGACATGATCTTCACGCCAGGCTTCGAACCGTTTCCGCCGGCGATGGAGCTGATTCCGACGCCGTTGTTGTTCTGTGCTGCGATTACGCCTGCGACATGGGTGCCGTGACCGGTGTCAGCAGAGAGTGAGTATGAGATCTGGCCGGTCTCCTTGACGAAGTTGTAGCCGTAGTAGTCGCCTGTGTAGCCGTTGCCGTCGTTGTCCTGTTCGGAAGCGAAGATCTCGCCCTCGTTGTGCCACATGTTGGCCCTGAGGTCAGGATGGTCGTAGAACACACCCTCGTCCACGATGGCGACGATGACAGACGGGTCACCGGTACACTGTTCCCATGCGCCTTCGGCATTGACGTCGGCACCCGGAGCGAAGCCCCTCTCCCAGAGATCGCCGGTGTTGATGAGGTTCCACTGGAGTCCGAGCATAGGATCGTCGAACACACCACCCTGCGCCTTGGTCATAGGGATGGCCGAGATGTCGTACGGAATCGCACGTTTCTCGGGGTTATAGGCGCGCTTGATGGTGTGGTTGTACTCGACTCCGCTCACCTCACCGAGGGCTGCGAGACGGCGTCCCACCTCCTCGATGTCATTTGCTGCGTCGAAGCGCACGATGTACCACAGATGGAGTCCGGCCTCACGGGTGCGCTCCTCGTTGCGCGGATCCACTGGGAACACGCGCTCGAACTCGTACGCACCGGCGATGTCGAAAATCTCATCCACGGACGGAATTCCGGCCTTGGTAGGGATGGCCGACTCGAGTATGTCCGCAACCTCCGGGCTGAACTTCACGAGAAGCTCTCCCTTCACGGCGGCGTCCTTTATCGAAATCTCCTCGTCTATCTCCACCACGCTCCTGCACGAGGCAAGGGCGGTGACGGAGAGCGCGAGCATTATGTATCTTGCAATCTTCATCAGTCTCCTATATAAATGTCTTGATGTTCCTTGTAGCCTTCATAGAAGGTCCAGTAATAGTCCATATTCACCGGCACGTTGGTGAAATATGCGGCGGTGCCGTTGCTCGCGTGTCCCTCCTGAGGGTAGCAGAGCATGTATGGCTCCCATGAGGTCAGGTTCGGATGGTAGAGCACCCAGTCAGGGAGCTTGCCGTACATACGGTTGAGGTTGAATGCGAAGTACTTCGCGTTAGGAAGGACCTTCGGAGTGCCTACCAGCGTGGTAGGAAGGTTCATCTCGGCGCAGTCAGCCTCGGTGTACTTCACCTCATAGTCGAGCATGTCAGGCATCTCGCCCTCGATGAAGTTCACCGACAGACGGAGAGTATCGAGCTTCTCCCACTCGAGCAGGCGCCTTGGGAAAGGACCCTTGAAGCCGCCGAGCTTCTCGCTTACGGTGTTGTTCAGGTCGAGGATGTAGCCCCTCTGGCAGGTGTTGAGCAGGAGGGCGTGGAGATTAGGGAAGTTCTCCTTTGTGAGGACGTCCGGAAGCTCTCCGAAGTTGTTCGAGCTGAGGTCGAGCCACTCGAGTTTGCTGAGGTTCTTGAAAGATTCAGGAAGGTCGCTCAGACCGTATGCAGAGACGGTGAGCCTCTTGAGATTGGTGAGCTTGCAGATGTTCTCGCCTAGGCTGATGTCATAGAGGAAGGAGTTGGAGTTCGAAAAGAACACGAGCTCCTCAGCCTCGGTGAGGTACTGCACCTCATAAGGAATCTCCTCGGTGGTCTCGAAGAGGGTGAACTTAGCCGACTTCACGCGACCAGCCTTCGCTGGAGTGTAGCCAGGGTCGGTCGATTCCCAGAGGATGACATTGTCCCAGTCGCGCATCGCCTCCGCCTGGTTGATCTCCTGGAGGCAGTTGAGGTTGCGTGCTATGGAGAGCACCACGATGGAGTCTCCTTCATGGCCGATGGTGATCTCCGGAGCCGCTGCCTGGAGCACGTCGAGTGCGTCTGCGGAGTCAACGTTCCATCCTGCGAGCGGCACGAATGAAACCTTCGCCTCCCTGCTCAGAGGAACGGAATTGATACCCCATTTGAACTTGAGGGTAACCTCGCGAGGGCGGGCTCCCCTGTCGATGTTGAACTCAGGTTCCTCGCAGCTGAGCCAGTTCTTGGCCGATGAAGGAATGCCCACCCTGAATGGGACGTTGGTCCTCACCTTGACCTCGAACACGCGCTTGTCCACGTATGCGTAGTTGCCTATCTTGACCTCGCTCTCTACGAGGGAGATGTTGTATCCATAGCCGTCCTGGCTCACCCTGATGTCCCTGCTCTCGCCTGAGACACGGTTCTTGAAGCGTACGAGACCGCTTCTAGGGGTGCTCACGACGGTGGAGTCGATGCTGATGACACACTCTGCCGAAGCCGGTCCGTTGGCCGGCGAGATGGTTATCCATGGGTTGTCGGTGGAGGCCATCCATGACTCGGAAGAGCTGAGCGACACGCCGAAATCCCCTCCTTCGGCCTCGGCGGTGATGCTGTCGACGTCAATCTTGAACTCGACTGCAGTCTCGCGCGGCTGGCAGGCAGCCAGGCCCAGGGCCGTGAACGCTGATAATATGTAGTATATTGTCTTCTTCATTATTCAAGCATGTAGTCACAGTTGATGATGTTCTGCGTCTTGTCGTAGATCAGGTAGTACGCACCCACGCGCCACTCGTAGCAGATGTCCGATGCATCGAACGAGATGTTCGGGTTGTCGCTGATGTCGAGGAAGTAACACAGAGGCGAGATGGTGTCGGCAACCTTCCTGAGGTCGTTGGAGCCGAGATAGAGGCCCCTGAGACCCTTGTGCTGGTATATTCCTGTAGGCCAGTCGCGGAAGCACCTGTTGCCGTTCGCGTCCCTCTGGCTGCGGAGCGAGAGGACGGTGAGGTAGGCAGAGTCGAGCACTGACCACGGGAACTTCGAGAAGCGGTTGTTGCCCAGGTCCACGCCGTAGAGGTACGGCACGTTGATCGAGTTGAATGTCTTCTCCGGAAGCTCCTTGAGGTGGTTGTAGCTCAGGTCGAGTGAAGTCGTGGTTATCATGCTCTTTCCGTCGAACGCAGCCTCCGGGATATCCTCGAGCATGCAGCCTCTCATGTTGAAGTATGCCACCGACGACTCAGACTCGCAGAAGGCCACTGGGAAGACGGTGAGAGGGTTGTTGGCGAGGGTGAGGGTCGAAACCTTGATGCCCTTGTAGCCGTTGCCCTCGTTCTCGACCTCCGTGATCTGGTTGTACGAGAAATCAACCGATCCCATCGTGAACATGGACTTCGCACTGAAGATGTCCGGGAACTTGGTCATCTTGTTGTAGCTTGCGGAGAAGGTCTCGATGTCCTCGATACCGCAGAAGAAGCCCTGCTCGTCCACGCCGATCTCGGTAATCTGGTTGTCGTCGAGATAGCAGTCCACAAGGTTGATCTTATGACCGAAAGGATTCACTTTCTTGAGCTTGTTGCTCCTTGAGTCGAAGAGTCCCATTGCCTTGAAGTTCTGCACCTCCACAGGGAGCTCCTCAAGCCTGTTCTGGCTCATGTAGAGGATCTGGATCTTCGCTGCGGAAGGTCCGGTCGCGAGGCCCTTGAGGCCCTTGAGAATCTCCTCCGGACTCCACTGAGCATTGTTGGAGATGTTCACTGCGACGAGCTCAGGAAGCTTGCAGATGACCATAGGGAACTCGACCATCTTTGGGCAGTTGTAGATCTCGAAGTCGGTGAGTGCGCTGAGCTCCGAGAACTCGTCAGGAAGCGAAGCGAGGGTGCTGTTCGCGATGAAGAGATACTGGAGGTTCTTGAGCTTGCCGATTGCTGGGTCTATGCTCTGGAGCGAGTTCGAATATACTCCGTGGACATTGTCCATGAGTCTGATCTCACGTATGGTGTTGCCGCTGGCCATGTCGATGAGCTGGTCCTCGCGCATGGTGTCGTACATCGCGATCTCAGGAATCTCGATGCCGTTCTCCTTCAGCGCGCGGGCGATTGGCTCTGACATAGGGGTAGGCTGCCAGAGTGAGGCCATGCGCTTCTTGTGACGATCGAAGAGGGTCGCGGTCGAGAGTGACGGATCCACAGTCGGATCATAAGGAAGGAAGCTCGGGTCGTTGTGGTTACCCAGGTAGAGCTGGTTGAGCTGGTCGAGCTGACCGATCGCTGCAGGGAGATGGCCTCCGAAGTTGAAGCCTTCGAGGTTGATCATCGCCACGCGACCGTTCGAATAGATCTCGACGCCAGGCTGATCACCCCAGAGGTCAGGGTCCTTGTTGAAGTCCCAGTTTGCTCCGCGAGGGAAGTCTGTGCCGTTGTATGACCACTCAGGTCCGTTGAGGGACTGCCATATCTCGTAGAGGGCATAGTAGTCCTTGATGTACTCGTCAGCCTCATAGAGCGTGATGGCTACCTTTGCCTCAGTGGTCTTGTTGTCAGCGACGCTGAAGTCGGACACTGCCGGCTTGGTGTTGCTCTCGAGGAGCACCTTGCTGCTGGTGTAGGTGTTGTATGATACGACCCTCCACTCGCCTGCCTTGAGCTCGAGCGGCTTCTCGGTGGTGAGCTCGGAGGTCTGGTATCCCTTGCCCTTCTCCTCGTCGAAGACGACGGCGAACTTGGTCTTTAACTTCTCCCAGCTTACGCGCTCGTTGGTCTGCTTGTTGGCGATGGTGATGTCAATGTATCTGATCTCGTCGAAGGTGTACTCGCGAGCGGTAGACTTGGTCGGGATGTTCTCGAAGCCCGAGAGGTCTTTGGTGAAGCTGAGCTGCACCTTTCCGCGTCCGATTACGTTCGCGGTGAGGTCATGCCTTACTATGCTGCCCGGCACCACGCTGAACTCAGCGTCGTCGGGAATGCCAATGTAGAGCTCCTGGTCGAGGGCGTCGTAGAGCATGTAGCTGATGACCTCGTAATCACCCTTGTAGAGCTTGAGCTTGTCGCTCTGGAGACCGTACTCGGCGCTGGCGTCGTCCGATTTCTGGAGTACGAGAGTCTGCGTGAGTGTCTCGTCCTCGTAGACCATGGTCACCTTGAGCTTGCAGGCCTGGGAGAGATACTCCAGCTGGCTCTGCACCGCCTTGGTTTCGTAGGATGCGTCCTTGTAGACCATGAACTGAACGTATCCGTAGCCGCCGTCATAGTCCGGCTGCTCGTTCTTGTTGCATGATCCCGCAAGAAGGACGGTCGCGAGCAGAAGAAGCCCGCCTATTCTTTCAAACATCTTCATTCCTCTTAGTTGTTCATGAATTCCCTCTCGCATACGAGCACGAAGAGTGGCCTTCCGCCGCCGCGAAGCACGATGTGTCCGACATTGCCGGTCTCCGGCAGCTTGTCGTTCATGGTGACGTGGATGTATGGGAGCCCCTTCTCCGAGAGTGCGCCCTCCACGTTCATCCATGATGGTTCAGGATGACGCTCGATGGCATCCTCGCTTCCCATCGGGAATGGTGGAACATATATCATGGCATTCCTCTCCGAGGTCCTCGTGTAGTATACGAGACGCCATACTGGAATGCCGTAAGACTTGTACTGGTCGTAGATCTCGCCCGAGCTGAGCTTCTCGAGGAGCACGTTCTGAGGGAGTATGTTTCCGTCAGGGTCGCCGTCCTCGCCCACGAGGTCGTAAGCGACGAACCTGATGTCGGTGAACTTCACGTCAGGCCAGTAGTTCTCGCTGAGTCGGCAGAGGATGACTGCGATCACCTTGCCTGCGTTGTCGTAGAGAACGACAGCCTCCTCGAGGCCCTCCTCGAAGTATTCGATGTTCACGTTGAACACATCCTTGCGCTCAGAGTCGTTGTTCACGACTGAGAGGTTGCCGTCGTAGTTCTCGTCCGAACCGTCTGCGAGATAGTACTTAACGTCGGCTATCTCCTTCTGCGAGAGAAGCTCTGCTCCCTCGTATGAGAACCAGTTGTTGTACTCGAGGGTGTAGATCTCGTTGGTTCCGAACTTCGACGAGAGCTCCGCGTAGTGAGCCTCTGACGACGCTGTGCGATGGATGCCTGCGCCCTTGATGGCCATCTGGAACTCCGAGTTCACAGGAACGATGGCGTTCCAGCCTGACTCTGGGTCGAGACCGGCCTGCCTTACCTCAGCCACGGTGTACTTGGCTGCAATGGAGTTGATATCGCTTGATTCGAGCACATATCCAGGTACTGCGATTACGTAGGCAGTGCGCTCGGGAGCGATGTTCTGGCCTGCTGAGAGGTTTACAATCCTATCCTGGATGACGTTCTCGCTAGGCTGACCCTCAGGATAGCCTATCTTCACATTGAGCCATGGATTCTCTGGACGCACATAAGAGCTTCCGTTCTTCTCAACAACGAACACCTCTGTCTCGAGGGTGCTGGTGAGGTGGAATGAGTATGATGACATCATCGCTCCGTTGCTGTCGTACTCTCCGAGTATGTTCAGGTCGATCCTGCTGCCTGCAAGGTCGGTGTATACGATGTCCTTGCATCCAGGGATGGTCACCTCAGCCTGGTAGATGACTTCGCCGGTCTTGAGGTCGGTGAAGCTGATCTTTCCGCTGGCCTGGTCCATAGGATATTCGCTAGGAACGCCCTTGAGCACGAGGGTGGTGACGTCTCCCTCCGAAGTGGTCTTGGTGAGCTCGAGCCACTGTGGATGGTCGTTCTTCACTGCCCACTCGAAGTTGGACTCCACCTTGATAGGAAGGCTGAAGGACGAGAGACCCTTAGGCCAGAGCAGAGAGAGAGCGTCGCTCTTGGTGCTCTTGTACTCATACTCGCCGCTGCCCACTACCACGAACCTGCCGTCGGCATCGGTGTTGGCTTCGAAGATGCTGATGGTCCTGTTCTGAGGCACGAGCGAGATGGTCGCGATGTCAGCGGACTTTCCGCCCATCTTGAGGGTCACGACGCAGCTCCTGCGCTCGTAGTTGTTCTCCACGTTCTCCGCATGTACGGATACGGTGACATTGCCCTTGGAGCCCTTTACCTTGTACTCCTTCATTCCGTTGTCGTCGATATAGAACCACGCGAGCGACTCCCTCGGGATGCTGAGCTCCCAGTCGCGGTCGGCGGTGAACGAGATGTTCACGGATTCACCTGGATTGATGTCCTTGCTGATTGCCGCAGGGAACACTGGATCCTTTGGCTCGTCGCTGCTTGGCGGAACCTTAGGACCGCAAGAAAGAGCCATGAGGCTGGCTGCGGCTGCACACACAATATATATAAGTCTTTTCATATTCATCATTCTTTACATTCCGTCTTCTCTCTTGAGTCGCTCAGCCTCCTCGTCGCTCACCCAGTCGATCTCGGTGAGGAAATGGCCGACTGTGCCTACGTCGTTACCTATCTTCTGGACATAGAACCTGTTCACGAGCACCGCTATCTTCTCATAGCTGAAGAAGTAGCTCGGACCCTGGTTGCTGCCCTCGATGAGGATGTGGTTGTCGCCATGGACCATACCGAAGATCGAAGCCTCGTCGCTTGCGACCTGGTCGGAAGGCATGGTGATGGATGGATTCACTGGGTCGGTCTCGTCGTCGAAGGCTATCCTCACGTCGTAGCCGTCCGCCATGAAGCCGTGCAGGATGACTCCGTTCTCGTCTTCAGGGTCGGCCGAGGTCTTGATGAGACGCTGGTACCTTCTGGTCATCGAGTACTCATAGAGGAACATCGATGACACGACTGCCCATCCGGTGAAGTCTTCGCGGTGGAACTTGTGCAGGCGCCTGAGATGTACGATGGTCTCGTCACCGTAGAGTGGCATCACGAGGCGGTCAGGCATCACGAGCCTGAGGGTGATGTCGACCTCCTGCCTTGACTTGAGGTTGTCCATGTTGCCGGTCACCTTCACGTATCCGACCCTCTCCCCTGCGGGGATGGTGAAATTGTTCGACTCGAGGGTGAAGTCCCTGCCGAGCACTGCCGACGAAGAGGAAGTCACCACCTCGACGGCGAAGTTGCGGTCATAGTCGCAGGCTACGGTCGATGCGATCGGAACCTCGATCGAAGGGATGTCCTCGCGTACGACATACATCTTCGCGGTGTCTGCGAACATCACGTACTCGTTGTCATGGTAGGTGATGTAGTTCTCGTGGCATCCGGTCAGGGACGCTGCGAGAAGCACCGCGGCGCATATATATTTGATCAGTTCCTTCATCATCTTACTTGTTGCTTTCGTTAGGTTGGATCTGAGAACCCGGAGACTCGAGCTCATGCTTAGGGATAGGCCATACGAAGAGTGCTGCGTCGGCCTCTACCTTGAGCGAGCTGCCCTCGGAGAGGGACTCGGACTGCGGAGTGCGCTCGAAGCCTCTGTGCCAGCGCTTGAGGTCCTGGAGGCGGAAGCCTTCCATGTAGAGTTCCCTCATACGCTCGTCGGAGATGGTGTCGAGCCAGTTCTCGGAGTTGACATTGATCGTACCGCCGGCAGCGAACCTTGCCTTGCGCAGGGTGCTGAGGTCTGCTGAGCCCTTCGAATAATCGCCCTTCTGGCAGTATGCCTCAGCCCTGATGAGGAACTGCTCCGCAAGGCGGAAAGGTTTCGGCATGTTGAGCTCGAAGAGGTTGCTGCTCTCTATGAAGTTCCTGTTTCCGAAGTACTTCACGAGCACAGGCCATGTCAGGTTGTGGCTGTGGCCGGTGGTGACGTTCGCGAAGTATGAGTCGTACCTGAGGTCTGCGGCCTCGTACGATGCGAGCACCGAAGAGGCTGGGACGAAGTCAGGATAGTAGTGCGCATAGTCGGTGGTGAGGTGGAGGAATGGAGAACCGAGCGTGCCACCGAACGAAGTGTTGGTGAAGCCGACCTTCCATATCACCTCGAAGCCTGAGTCATGAGTCCAGAGGTAGGTGAAGTATGACTCGTTGGCGGCGGTGTAGATGGTCTTTGCGCTCGAGAGCTCGTACTTGTCCTTCTTGTCCAGGACGAGGGTCGAGTACTTGATCGCAGCGTCCCAGTCCTGCATGTAGAGCGCTACCCTTGCATGGAGGGCCTGCGCGGTAGAGAGGGTGAAGTAGACGCTGTTGTATCCGAGGTCATCCTCCTCGAGGAGAAGCTCCTCGGCCTTCTCGAGGTCGGCGAGCACGAATTCGTATGACTCCTTGAGCGAAGCCCTGACGGTCGGCTCGCTGCCGTCGTAGCGGCTTACGAGTACCACTCCGAGTTCGTTCTCTGCAGTCGCAGGGTCATAGGCCTTGCAGAAGCACTTGATGAGCTCCGAGTATGCGAGAGCCCTGGATACCCTCACCTCTCCCTCGAAGTCGATGAGGACGGCGAGCTGGTTGTCGTCCTTGATGCTCTTGCGGAGGGCAGGAAGCTTGTCCAGGAAGAAGTTGCAGTCTCCGATGACGCCGTAGAGCGCAGCGTAGACGGCCTCGACGTATCTGTTGGTAGGAAGGATGTCCCACTGCCAGATGTCGACGTATGTGTTCGTGTTACCGTTGATAGCGTACACGAGGTCTGACTGGATGTCCGGAAGAAGAGTCAGCAGACCGCTGTACAGGGCCGAGCTCTTCCAGTCTGCGTAGATGCCCACGAGCACCTGCTCCGCCTCTGCGTATGTCTGCATGGCGTTCTCGGTGCGGATTGCGTCACCCGGTTCCTTCTCGAGGCATGAGACAGCCATAAGAGAAGCGGCGGCCAGAATGGCGATGTGCCTGAGTGTTTCCTTGATGTTTCTCATGTCCTTAGAAAGTTATGTCGATTCCGAATGTATACTGGCGGGCCATTGGGTACTGGGCCGCATAGACGTTTGCTGTGCCCTCCGGATCAAGGCCGGAGAAGCGGGTAAGGGTCAGGAGGTTCTGGCCCTGGAGGTAGAAGCGCACTCCGCGGAGCACCTTCTGCCTGTCAAGAAGTGACGATGGGAGCGAGTATGCGACCATCAGGTTCTTCAGACGGAGGAAAGACGCGTCCTCGAGAAGGTGGCTGTCGAACTCGCCGTAGACACCGTGACGAGGGATATCGGTCACGTCGCCCGGCTTCTTCCACCTTTCGAGCAGCCTGCGGCTCTGGTTGTAGACCTGGAAACGGCCGTTGGACTCGTCGAAGTAGCGGTCGTTGTTGATCATCCACCTGTCGGCAACCCAGCTGAACTGGGCGCTTGCGCTGAGGCCCTTCCAAGAGAGGTTTGTTCCGAAACCGCCCTGCCATGGTGCGAAGTAGCTCTTGCCCACGAGCACCTTGTCCGACTCCCTGAGCTCGTTTGTGAGCTCGCCGTCGGCTGTGTACCAGAGCGCGTCACCGTTCGCAGGGTTGACGCCGGCGAAGCGGTTGATGAAGAACTCGCCTACAGGATGGCCGACCACGAGCTTGGTGTTGGTGTTCGCTGTCTCGTATTCGGTCACTCCGTTGTAGAGCTCGGTGATGCGGTTGTGGTTGTATGAGACATTGGCGTTCACGGTCCACATGAAATCACCCTTGCGGACTGCCATAGCGTCGATGTTGAACTCGACACCGGCATTGACCATACCTCCGACATTGTCCCACTTGTATCCGAAACCATTGGAGGTGGTGTATGAGAGAGGCACCTCCATCAGCATGTTGTAGGTCTTCTTGTAGTAGAACTCGAGGTCGGCGTTGAGCCTTGACCAGAATCCTGCGCGGAAGGCGAGGTTGGTGGTCCAGGTTGTCTCCCAGGTGAGCTTCTCGTTGCCCAGCTGTGAAGGAACCATACCCGACTGTCCTACGTAGTCGCTTCCTCCGACCACGAGCGCGAGATGCTCGTAGTTAGGGATGGAAGAGTTACCGGATGTACCGGTGTTGAGCGCCACCTGCGCGGTGGTGAGCCATGAGCGGGTTCCGGACATGAAGTCCTCGTTGCGCATGTCCCACATGCCGCCGACGGCCCAGAATGCTGCCCAGCGGTTGTCCTTTCCGAACCTCGACGATCCGTCGGTACGTACGGAAGCCTCGCCGTAGTACTTGTTCGCGTAGTTGTACTCCGCACGACCGAAGAACGAGAGGAAGGAGTAGTCCGAATCAGCGGTGCTGCCCCATCCGGTTACGCGTGACGCCGTCGCGATGTCAGTGAGCTTGTCATTGGTCTGACCTGCAGTGGCGATGTTGAAGCCCTCGTAGTGGTAGTTCACACCCTCCTGACCGAGAAGAAAGTGGAAGTCATGGACGTGGTCGATGTCGAACGCGTAGTTCAGCGTGTTGGTGATCGAGAGGTTCATGGCGTCGCTGGTCGAGCGGGATGCCTTGCCCTCCTCTAGGTTCGGCGCGTAGCTCGGCATGGACTTGCTCAGCGCGGTGACGTGCGAGTAATCCACTGCTCCCTGGCTCCTGAAGGTGAGGCCCGGGATGATTGTGAACTCGGCATAGGCCGAAGTGAACACCTTGTACTTCTTGTAGTTCAGAGGGTTGTTCTCGAGCCACTCGAGCGGGTTCTGGCCTGTTCCCTTCCATGTACCGTCGTTCACGCTCGCGAGCGAGCCGTCTGCGTTGTACGGACTGTAGTAAGGGAGCATGAATCGTGAGGCTGAGATAGGGGTCACGAGGGTGTAGGAACCTTCGTCTGCCTGCTCTATGTCCTGGTAGTTGAGGTTGACGTTGACGCCGGTGGTGAGCCACTTCGCCGCCTTGCGCTCGAGATTGGTCTTGAACGAATAGCGCTTGAAGCCCGATCCCACAGCGATACCGTCCTGGTCGTAGTAACCGCCGGAGATGTAGTAGTTGGTCTTGTCGTCGGCGCCTGAGATGCTGAGCTCATAGCTCTGGAGCAGGGCCTTGTTCGAGTAGACCATGTCCATCCAGTTCACGTCTGTCTGCGAAAGTACGTCGTAGTTCTTTCCGCTGGTAAGGCCGATCTCCTTCTCGTACTGGATACGCTCCTCGGTGTTCATCTGGTCCCAGTTTCCGTACGCCAGGCGCGAGATTCCGAGCTGGGTGTGGAAATCGATCTGCGGACGGTCGGACTGGCGGCCGCGCTTTGTGGTGATCACTATGACGCCGTTGGCCGCGCGGGCTCCGTAGATCGAGGTGCTGGACGCATCCTTGAGCACGGAGATGTTTTCGATGTCTGCTGGATTGACCGTGTTGAAGTCGGCTGCCGAGATGGCGACGCCGTCGAGGATGTAGAGCGGTGCGGTGCCCGAGTTGATCGAGTTCGTTCCGCGAATGGTCATGGTCGCCGATGAGCTTGGCTCACCGGAGTTGGACATTACTGAGAGACCTGCGACCTGGCCCTGGAGAGCCTGATCGAAGGCCGCGGTAGGAGTATTTGCGAGCTTCTCGGACTTCACCGATGCGACCGAACCGGTCACCGAGCCCTTCTTCCTGACGCCGTATGCGATCACGACCGACTCCTCGACCATGATGCCGTCAACCTCGAGGACTATGTCCCAGGTCCACTGCGACACGCCCTGAGGGACCACAGCCTCCTGCCCCACGAATCCCAATGCGCTCACGGACAGGGTCGCGCCCGAAGCCGCTTCGATGGTATAGGCACCATCGATGTCGGTAACCGCTCCTCGTCCAGGACCGGACATCACTGCCGCGCCCACAAGCGGAGAACCGTCCGTCGCGTCAGTCACGACTCCCTTGACGGTCACCGTGTTCTGCGCCCAGACCGATGCTCCGAGCAGGAGTACGGATACCGAAAGCAATAATTTCTGTAAAAACTTCACTATTCTACTGGCTGATAAACATGTTTAGCGAGAGTGGTGAACTTGCCGTCCTTGTCCACTCCGACTGCGAAGAAGTTGTAGTCAACCTCTTCTGGATAGATATAGAGCTCGACCGACTCACCAGGGTCGGCCTCGTTATACTCCCACCTTGAGCCTGCTGTTAGGGACTGGTAAACCTGGTCCTCGCTGCTCTCGTAGTCGTAGCTGAAATTGTCTGCGCTGAGGTTCATGTAGCGTACGGAGGTGATCTCCTCAGAGCACTCGATGGCTATGGTTACCTTCGCGCTGTACTGGCTCATCCTCTCGACGCTGTGTCCCTTGATGGTGATGGCTCCCTCTGAAGGAAGCACCTGGGCAGCTGCGGTGCTGAGCCTGATGTCATTGTATGCACCGCCACTGGTGAACGCCACTCCGATCGCGATGCACTCCTCACCTGGCTTGAGACCGGTGCAACGTGCGTCGATGTTCTTGATTGCGCCGCTTGCCTTGAGCACAGCCCTGTCCCAGACGATTCCGTACCTGAGGGCATAGTCGTACTCGCTCATCTTCGCAGCCTCGAACTCGCTCTTCTTCACGAGAGTGTAGTAGAACTTCGAGACGCTGGAAGTGATGTCGAAATATGCGCTCGCGGTAGTGGTGGTGGCGTCGCCTTCCCTCACGGTCACAAGCTCGGTGCTGGTCTTCTGCGGAGTCTCGAGGATGACAGGCTTGATGATCACGTCGTTCACGGTGTACTCGCCGAATACCCTCTCCTCATCGGTCGGGATGAAAGCGAGCGCGTACTTCGCGCCTGGGACGATGGACCTTGCGTTCTTCTTGCCCTCGCCGTCGTCCATGGCTGCGAACATGTTGAGAGCACCTGAGTATGTGGTCATGAGCACTCCGTACATGCCGTCGCCGATACCGTTGAGCGGTGCCGATGCGTCGATGAGGAACTCCCTGCGGAGATCCATGAGCTCGGAGTCATCGTAGTAGCGCATGATGCCGCCGTAGAACGAGTTCGCTCCCCTGAACGATGCCTTCACGGTCGCCTTGTCCACGCCTACGTTGGTGAGGCTGAAATCCTCCTCAATGTAGGTGAAATACTGCACGTATACGTCGGATGGGTCGGGGTTGGTGCCGATCCACTTCGAATATGCACCCGGGTAGCAATATGCAGCGTACCTCTCGCCCACCACTGGGTTGAGCACGCTCTTGATGTCGAGCTCGTATGCGTTGCCCTCGGTGACAGGGTTCCAAGAGAGGTAGATGTCCTCGTTGCCTGAAGCGTAGTCCTTCGCAGGCTCGATGATCTTCGCTGCATCGAATTCGTCGGCCTTCGCGAAGCCTGCGAGGAAGCCCGGAGAGTTGAAGTCGGTGTCGAGCTGGACGAGGGTCATCTTTCCTGTAGGTGCAAGCACCATGTCGAAGAGAGGTGCCTCGAGGGTCACCTGGATCTTGCCGATGAAGGTCTGGTCGCCGGAGGTGGCGAGTATCACGACCTTGCCCTCGCTGTCCTGAGAGTAAGAGGCAGGGGCCTTGATGGTGAGCATGCATCCGTCCACGCTTGCCTTCCATCCGTCAGGCTTCTCGGTGACGGTCACGCCGATGCTGTGCGGGAGTGCGATGGGGACTGCCTTGGGCTCTGCAAGCTCGAAGTGGAGCTTGTTGGCCGCGATGCGGAGGTCGGCTGCAAGGCGCATAGGGATCACGAAGCTGGTTCCGTCCTGGAGCTCGATGGTGACAACGCCGTCCTCCACCTTCACGCTCTTGAAGATTGAGTCGCCGCTGCCTGGGTTCTGAGGCTCCGGATATGAAGCGACGATCTTGTTCCCGTCTGCGTCGAGGAGGAATTCTCCGTTGACTGTCCAGTAGAGGGTGCCGCCGATTTCCCTGACTCCGATAACCGGTGCGACTGCATCCTGGCCGTCTTCACCGTCTTTTCCATCCTCTCCGTCCTTGCCGCTTACCGGAATCCTGTTTCCGTCAGGGCCGAGGAGGAAGTCGCCGTTCACTGTCCAATAGAGGACACCGTCGACTTCCTTGACTCCGATCTGAGGAGCCTGTGAGGAGCCTGCCGCTGTCTTGATGGTGGTGGTCTTGCCATCTGAGAAGGTTACTGTGAATCCTCCCTCTGTCTGGTCTACAGACACGACATAGGCTTTGCCGTTGATTGCGTTTACGATGGTCTGCAGGGACGAGATGCTTGCGTTGACGTCCTTGAGACTGTTCTCCAGGGTCTGTACCCTTGACTGGAGATCCTTGATCTGCTGCTCGAGATAAGATGGATCGAATGGGTCTGAGCATGATGCTACAGACATTCCTGCGATCGCCAATGCAGCTGTGGTTAAGTATATAAAAATGCGTTTCATAATTCGTAACTGTTCTCCCTTGTGCGTGCTTTGTTTGCGCGTGCTCTGGCACATTGTGCGTGCGCGTAAGGCGCGCCGTGCGCAAAAGGGCGGCAAATGTACGAATTATATTTGATATTTGCTAATCCTCCTTTGATACTCGCAGTGTGTGCCTGACATTGGTAATGAATTTGAAGTATTCTGTGATATTTTTGGATATTTCTTATATCTGTACCGATTTTCTTCGGTTTTTATCTACATTTTTTGCAGATTCTTGCAACCCGAAATTCGGAGCGCACACAAACCTGCCATATAGGTCATCCAGAGGTGTTTCATGTGCGCACCGCGACGATTTTGGCTGGGAGCGCACGCCCATCAGCTCTGGACGCACTTTTGGGCCATATCAGCGTGCGCTCCGATTTTCGGGTTGCCCACATGCGTTCATGGGACGCACCGCTGCAGGAATAGAGAACCTACGGCAGCTAAAGTGAGCCACCTTGCGAGCTCGAATGAGCGGCTCGCCGGTGTTCGCTTTTGCCCACATGAACTCAACACGCTTGAGAACTCAAACGTGGCAATGTGTCTGTGATGCTTATGTTGATTGAAGCCCCTAATCCTCAGCTAGATTGACTTCTCTATGGGTGGATGACAGCTCTTTGCCGTTGTCGTCGTATATGGTGAGGGTACGGTCGCAGACCCACATGATTGGCCATCCGGATGACAAGTGGATCATAGTGGTAGAGTACTGTTCCAATTCGGCCCCTAAGTGGGTTGCTGCAGCCTGCTCTTCGAAAGCCTGCTCAACGTCCACTTCCTGGTTGGCCATCGCACTCTTGAGGACCGCGATGGTCGCGTCGCGAAGCATAGGCATCAGCTTTTCACTGTCGATGTTGGTGTATGTGCGGAGGACGAGATAGGTAGAATCGCTGTACTCGGTGTCCACCCAGAAGTGGGTTTCTCCATTGATCTGTCCCTCGGAGAAGATGTTTGTGAAAGGTTCCTCGATGGTGTATTCCTCATCCATGTCGTAACGTCCACCATGGAAGAACAGCAGTGGAGCGATGTCATCAATGCAGCTTTTGCTGATTGCTTCAGGGGTGCATAATGCGTCTGTAACACTCTGAATAGCCTGTTCCTTGGTTATGCCCAGCGTCTTCCAGGTCTTCTTGTCGTATCCGGCGTAAGCCTTTTCCAGGGTTGTTTGTGTCAAGGTTTTCATGGCCGCGAGCGACTGCTCAAGGTCACCGAGTCCCTGCATTGTTCCGAATTCGTTAGTTATCACGTTGTATTTTACCGAACTGCATAACTCCGAATAGTCTTCGATGGAGAGGTTGAGCTTCAGAGAGAGGTTTGATGAGTAGACATCATCGTAGCTTACCTGAAGCGTGTAGGATTTGTCGTCTTCCGCGATTACTGTTAGGGTTCGCTTCTCGGACGAACTGTCTGTGATAGTTTTCTCACCATTTCTGTCTGTTTTTTCTAACTTTGAAATACAGTCGTATGTGATGCTGTCACCCTTTGTCCAATAGGCACATACCTGAGCTGTGTTGTCTGGCATGATCTGACAATAGGCAGTGGCTGAGAGCATTGCGGCTGCCATCAATGAGAGTGTTCTATAGATGTTCATGTGTTTGATATTTACCGATTGATAACTCGTCGTCGTGAATCTATCGGTTCCGGATCTCCTTGATGAACTTTCGACCGAAGTCGACCGTTCCGACGGCGAAAAGGATGATTCCCAGGACAGCTAGTACCATGTCCGAAGTGCTTATCGCTCCGATATGACTGATCGTGCCATAGCAGAAGAAGATTGTGAGCGCCAGGCAGGTCAAGGCAGTCAGACAGTCTATTGCCATTCGCATTTTCTTCGACATCTTCATCGACTCGACCTCCATCTCCTGACTCTTTGGCCATATGTGCTCACATGTTCTGAGTGTCAGGATGTTGAGACATGACGTAAGGGCCGCTCCGACGGCGAATGTCAGCAGCCACCATCCGAGAGCAGAGTCTTCGCCGTCAAAGAAAAGGGCAAGCAGCCAATTGCCTATGCTGACCAATACTAATGCGCCGGCAATCCGTTCAATGCCGTTCAGCAGTTCGTGGCTTTTACCCTTGCGGTACTGAGTGTAGTATACCGCGATTGTGAGGACTACATAGATGAGTATGGCGATGGTGATTAGAATCAGATACTTTGACATATTTTTTTGGTTAGTTTATTACTGAGAACAAAGATAGCATTTTTCAGAGTTCTGTGATATGGCTTAATTCGACGCCAGTCTTTATATCTTGGCGATTCTTCTCAGTGCATCACGTAGCTCATCGTCGCAGGCATAGATGTATAGTCCCTTGACACCACGTGTCAAAAGAACCTTAATTTCGTTACGAATCAAGATTTCACCAAACCTTTTTTTCGTGTTGTCCGATAGGGTTCGGAATCGGGTAGCCTTGTCGTTCTTGCTTTCTCTTGGATCAAATACAATCTTTCCATCTCTGTACTTGACAGATGGCCCAAGTATTACTCCAACATAAGATAAGTCAAATCCCTGAATAGTAAAGGTTGACCCAACTTCATCTATAGTATGCTCCTGCTCCGCCCAGGCCAAGTGTTTGATTGCTTTCTTCTCTTTCTTGTCGAGTGTCTTCTCAAGCTCATAGTTCCAAGGTTTTGACCATCCGTCTATCTGAACATCCCAGAAATCTTTGTCCTTAGGAGCCTTTTTTGCTTTATAGGCCCAGTCATATGATGCAACAACTCTTGATAATTTATTGTCATCTTGCAAGGATAGTTTTTTTATAGCCTCATGCAATGATGCCGGGTCATCAAATGATCTTACCTCGTACTTATTGTCGTGTACGAATTCATCAATCTTGCGATTGAGGATGAAATTTTCTAACCATTTTGATGTCGACTGTGAACATTGCATCCTTAGTTGATTGCTCAATTGGATGTAGTTTCCTTGATTCTGAGACATCTTCCTAAACTTCTCCAACACTGACGGCTCCCAGTATTCCTCTGTGGTAAGCACCTGATACTCATCGAACATGATGACGGTAACCCTTGACCTGTCAATAATATCTTGAAGCTGATTGGAGCCTCTATAGCTTTGTTTTCCCTGTGTCCAAAGAAGATGACCCTCATCTATGAATGCCACATCTACCTTCTTTTCGGGAGAATAATTGTTTATGAAAGTTGTTGGTCTGCTGACTATGTTCTTTCCTAAGTCAAGACGTTCTGACATCTGTTCATAGACGTGGACTTGCTGGTCGTGGTTCACCATGAGATAGCACGACATTTTAGGGAAAAGTTCTTTGCCCTCATCATCCTTCTCGCCCCCTCTTTTGATGAGTTCATAGAAAGTCGATGTCGTGAGGACAGTCTTTCCGGTGCCTGCTTCACCTTGTACAAATATTAGTTGTCCATCCTTGCCAGATGCAAATGCCTCTTTGACCTTAAAGAGGATACGCTCCTTTGCGATTATCTGTTCCTGTGTAAGTTTCTTCAATGGCGAGGATTTGAAAAGCGCAGAGTCTGTTATCTCTGCTTCAGATAGAAACAGATCTCTCTTCTGTTTCCTCAGTCCTGCCCAGATCTTACTGAATATTGCGTCGAACTCTTGGCTAGGAAAATAAGAGTTCTGGGGATTGCCTCTTCCGTTAAGCGAACGCCTGATGCTCTTTGGCATAGCAAGCATGTATTCAATCAAACGATTCTCGATGTCGAGAGTGAAGGACTTGTTGAAATGTTCATGGCCAATAACAATGATCTGAGGACTGTTAGCCTGTTTTACGAGGTCTCTCTGCCATGACGTTTTATCCGACCTTCCTGTACTAAAATGTTCGTTTGTGCGTTGGATAATATCATTGCTCTCGCCTACATAGACATCGTATTTTTGCTTGCTTACTACTTCCCCGTTTCTCTTTGTATAGGTGATAGTTTCCGATGGCCAATAGTGGAGATACACGACAGGGTAATTCAACAAGTATTTCGAGTCATGAGTACCCTGGATTATCCTCTGCCTGAACTCTCCGATAAAAGGCAAATCCTCTGGTGTCGTGAATATGATAGGTACGCTAGCCATTATTAAAATTCATTATATTTCTTCGCTGACCCTTTAGACTTGTCGATAGGGTATTTCTCTGCATTCTTTGCTAGTTTCTCGAGGACGATTTGCTTGACGTCAAGATTGTATTTGTCAGCAATCAATATTGCATAGTTGATGACATCGGCCAACTCTTCCTTAACTTTATCTATCTTTACATCTTCCGCTTTTTTCCAAAGGAATGCTTCAAGAAGCTCTGATGCTTCAATAGAAAGAGCCTCAGCGAGATTTTTGCCGTCGTGAAACTGATCCCAGTCTCGTTCTTCCGTAAACGTAACTATCGCCTTACGTAATTCTTCAAGATCAGACATTTGTACCAAAATTTGCTCCTTACAAATTTAATAAAAAAAGTGACACTGATAGCATTAACCTTGGCATGCGTGAAAATATTCTTAACTTTGGCAAGATTAACCACAGGGGACTAGAAATGAAAAAGATATTGAAATTCATCGCTGCGGCGATCGTGATCGTAAGTGCGTTCGCTTGCAAGAAGGATGAGCCTGTAGACCCTATCATCGGCAACTTCCATTTCACTGGAGTGGAGACTACCGTATGGGGCGATGAGGCTCCGAAGAAGATCGAAATTGAAGGGCAGCTGCGTTTCTTCAATGCGAACGACGGAAACATCCGTACCAGCGGAATCTTTGCGACCGTATGTCACCATGATGGAGATGACGTGACCTTCGACAACTTCGTCCTTCCCGGTGCGAGGTTCGAGACCACAGTGTATCCGACCAAGTTCTTGGACGGCAAGATGACCATCCTTCTCCAGGAAGAGGGAGACATCGAGATCAGCGAGGGCAGCAATGTCCACTACAGACGCCAGCTGACCGGTACTGCGACAAAGTCGAATCTTTAAACACTAAATAACAATAACATGAACTCAAAGAAGATTATCGCATCTGTTGCCGCTGTTGCGGCTTCATGTGCAATCTGCGCTGCTCAGACAGTGAAGACCCAGGTCATCGAGAATGGAGGTACCGGCCCATACAAGTCGATCGCCGTCGGTGACGAGACCCTCCCTACCCACGTCATCTATCGTCCTAACGACCTTAAGGCAGCCGTCGAGAAGAACGGCGGTAAGCTTCCTGTTGTCGTATATGCCAACGGTGCATGCGTGAACAACAGCCTCGAGATGAGCCGCCTCCTCAGCGAGGTCGCTTCCTATGGCTATGTCCTCATCGCTATCGGACCTTACGAAGAGTATACCGACGAGGCATTCTACAACCAGTGGAGAGGTGTCGTTAAGGGCGCATATCCTTCTACCAAGGAAGTCCTCGTGATGGGTAACGGCGAGAGAGTATTCGCATATACCGACGAGGAGAAGGCCGCACAGGCTGAGGCTCGCGCTGCCGAGAGGGCTGCTCGCGAGGCTGCCATGAAGAAGGCTTCAAAGAAGAAGAACGCCACTCCTCCGCCAATGCCATTCCGCACCTATCCTAAGCAGATGCTCGAGGCACTCAGCTGGATCACCGATCAGGCTGCTGACAAGAACAGCGAGTACTACCACATGGTAGACCTCGACAAGGTGGCTGCAATGGGCCAGTCTTGTGGTGGTGCACAGACCCTTGCAGTTGCACACGACCCACGTATCAAGACCTGCGTCATGCTCAACACCGGTATCGGTGAGAACAGCATGCAGGGAGTCGACAAGAACTGCCTCGAGAGCCTCCACACTCCTATGTTCTACATGATCGGCGGACCAGTCGACATCGCATACAAGAACGCACAGGGTGACTATGACAACATCAAGGATCTCCCTATCGTCATGGCAAACTCACTCGACGGCCACTCAGGTACTTACTATGAGAAGAACGGCGGTCCTTACGCTGTTGCTGCTCGCAAGTGGCTCGACTGGCAGCTCAAGGGCAAGGTCGGCGAGTCTGCAATGTTCCTCGACGACGAGTATGAGGCTAAGTTCTATCCAAACTGGACCTTCGTAAGGAAGAACTGGTAATTTCCGCATATCCCAAAGAAAAAGGCTGACCCGATAAAGGTCAGCCTTTTTTCTTTCTCCTTCTATCTAGGGACCTTTTCTGGTAGAACATCCCTAGATAGGTAGCTTTTCTGTCGATTTCCTGTTTTTCCTTCTATCTAAGGACCTTCTGTGCGAAAACATCCCTAGATAGGGACTGACCGGCAGGCGAGCCCTCCCAGCCCCGAACTACCTCGACCGTTTCGCAGCCTTGGCAGCCTTCCTTGCGGCCTGTTCCGCAGCTGCAGCCTCGCGGGCAGTCTTGGTCTTGAACACGATCACGCCGTTGGCCCCGCGGGACCCGTAGATGGCAGTCGATGCGTCCTTGATGACGTCCACGGAATAGATGTCGTACGGGTTGAGGCCGGAGATGTCGCTGACCACGGCACCGTCTACGACGAAGAGCGGCTGGGTGTTCGAGTTGAACGAACTCTCACCGCGGATTGTGACGGATGGGGTGCCTCCTGGCCCGGCATTGCCGATCTGGACGCCGGCGACCCTGCCCCTGAGATAGTCGAAGATGGAGTTGTATGAGCTGATCTCCTCCTCCTTGACCTTGACACGGCTTATGCTTCCCGGATCCTTCGCCATGTCTACATCCTGGTATCCGTTGCCGGCGATGCGGTTCCTGTCAAACTCGCTCTCGTCTTCCGCAAGTCTGGCCGAACTGCCGCACGAACAGAGAGCGGCCATTGCCGCCGCGAGCGCGATCAGTTTTCTCATTTTGTGTAAACTCCTTCTATGTCAAGAATATAGATGGTATGGAAACTGCCGCCCGGATTGTCATTGTACCAGCGGTCGAGAGTTGCCTTGTCGGTGAAGTTCTCCGGGACCATGTCGCTGCGGAAGAGCTTCCTGCAGTCCAGGGTCATGCGCGCCTGATCGAAGCTGACCGACCCTGATTCCATCTCCACCGGCACGAGTCCGGATGCGGCAACCTTGTCCATGTCCCTGCCGGACTTCGAACCGCAGAGCTGCAGAGCCTCACGGCATCCGTCGCCGAAGAAAGAGAGAGTGACGCGGTCGCAGCTCTCGAGAAAATCGTGGGTGTAGCGCTCGTCTCTTACGAAGATGATGGCGACAGGCTTGTTCCAGATGAAACCGAGTCCGCCCCATGATGCGGTCATTGTGTTGTATCCGTCCCTGGTGCCGGCGGTGACCAGCATCCATTCCCTGCTGATCAGTCTGAATGCGTCCTCCCTGCCGAGGATGCTTATGTCCTGCTTTGTCATATTGATTTCGTTTGACGCAAAGATACGCATAATTGAATACAGCGCTTGTTTTTGGCCAGAGTTTTCATACCTTCGCGACGATGGAGACGAGATCGCAGGAAGAGAGATTCACGAAGATGACCACAGCGCCGGTAGAGAAGCTGGTATGCGGCCTGGCAGTGCCGTCGATAGGCAGCATGATGGTATCGGCGATCTACAACACCGTCGACACTTTCTTCGTCGGCAGAACCGGCACTCAGAGCGTTGCCGCCCTCGGAATCGTATTCTCCTTCATGGTCATCACCCAGGCCATAGCATTCATGTTCGGCCATGGCTCCGGAAATTACATAAGCCGCGCCCTGGGACGCAGGGATACTTCCACCGCTGCAACGATGGCGGCAACAGGATTCTTCTCGGCGATCACCGTCAGCGCCGCCATCGCGACCACCGCAATCTGCTTCATGGTACCTGTTCTCAGGGTCTTCGGCGCTACACCGACCATCATGCCGGTCGCAAAGGACTATTTCTTCTGGATCGCCGTCGGCGCCCCTTTCATCACCGGAACCTTCGTCATCAACAACCAGATGCGTCTGCAGGG
Source organism: Bacteroidales bacterium (assembly GCA_024402115.1). The sequence goes on from JAKSJQ010000021.1 coordinate 30,026, forward strand.
CAATGCGCGTCTCGCGCTCAGGGGAATCATGTCAGGAGCGCTTCTGAACATGGTCCTGGACCCTATTTTCATCTTCGGTTTCGACATGGGTGTCGCAGGTGCGGGCCTCGCGACCGCACTCTCGCAGCTGACAAGTTTCACCGTGCTGCTCTCACTCACTGGGAAGAACGGCGGAATCGCGATCAGACCGCGGAATTTCCGTCTGCAGGGATGGTACTATAAGGAAATACTCGCAGGTGGTATCCCTTCCCTCTTCAGACAGGGAATGATGGGAATCGTGACGATATGCCTCAATAATGTCGCCGGTCTCTACGGTGATTCAGTCATCGCAGCCTTCTCCATCACCCAGAGGCTCACGATGCTATCGAATTCCATACTCATAGGTTTCGGACAGGGATTCCAGCCCGTGTGCGGCTTCAATTATGGTGCGGGACTGTTCGCAAGGGTTCGCAGGGCGTTCTGGTTCTGCGTCAGGACAGGCAGCGTCTACTGCTTTGCCGTCGCCATTGTGGCATTCACATTTGCCCCGGGGCTCATTTCCATCTTCCGTGCCGACGACCCGGATGTCATCTCCTTCGGCACGCTTGTGCTGCGCTGCAATGCGATTACATACGGATTCCTCGGTCTGATCATCATGTCTAACATGTTCCTTCAGAACATCCGGTACACACGCAGTGCGATAGTCGTAGCTGTCGCACGCGAGGGTTTGTTCTTCCTCCCGACTCTCTTCCTGATCCAGATGCTCTGGGGAAAGGCAGGACTCCCCGTTGTCCAGCCGGTCTCTGATGTCCTCGCATTCATCCTCTCGCTGATGCTCAGCGTGAAGGCTCTGCAGGACATGAAAAAGAAGGAAAAATCCCTTTAGAAGCTAGTCGGTCACGTCGAGACGGTCTGCCTTGGGAGTGTATTCCCAGTCGTCTGTCCTGAAAGGAGAAGCGAGAAGGCCTTCCTTGTTGATGAGGTTTGCGTCGTCAGGGTTGTCCGCCCATGCATAGCGCACTGCGACTGGCTCCTTGATCTCAGGGCTCGACACGATGATGGTGCTGCCCTTGATGGTGGCGTTCGCCCATACAAACTTCCTGTCCGCTCCGGCGATGGCGAAGTGCCTCAGCTGGCCCTCGCGTGCCTTGAGTCCGCCGCCGACGTTGCTGAAAGTGAGGATGATCTTCGAACCATCAACCTTCATGCTCTCGTATGCAGGGCCCTCGGAAACTATCTTCTCTCCGTAGTAGACGGCCCTGGCTGCGGTGTAGAGCCTCTTGGCCATGTCTTTCTTGTTGAGAGGGTGGATATCATTGTATTCACCTGTATCATAGCTCACCGCAAGAGCTGTGTTTGGAACATTGCGGCTGACGTTGCGCTGAGCCTCGCGGATACGTGCCCAGTCGCTGTCTGTCGGCTGCGCATACTTGTCCATGTAGTTCGGAAGCTGACAGATCATGACCGGAAGTTCAGGACGCTCGAAGAGTCCTCTCCAGTCCTCGATCAACTTGGTGAGAAGATTCTCATAGCTTGCGTACCTGCCGGCGTTCGATTCTCCCTGGTACCAGATCACGCCAGCGATCTTGGTGTTCCTGAGCGGCCATATCATGCCATTGTACAGACCCGCGCCGGTGAATCCTCTCGAGCCGCCGAAGCCTGCCCCAGGCCTCCCCTGCTGTGCGGCCCTTCCGACCTTGTATTTCCATGTTCCGGTGAGATCCACGACCGCCTCGTCACCAGTGATGCTGTACGGCTTGTCCGGCACGAATCCGGCATCACCACCGTTCGCGGTGAGCCTTACAGCCACGACGTTCTTACCCTCATGGAGAAGTCCTGCAGGAATGTCGTACTTGCGTGGAGGTCCGAAATATGAGGTCGATCCCACGAGCACGCCGTTGACGAACACCTCGTCACCGTCAACCATTCGGCCCATCCTGATCTTAGCATGGCGTCCGGCCATCGATGCAGGTATGTCCACGGTCTTGCGGAACCAGACCACTCCCCTTCCTATGCCGGAAGTGGTAAGATATGCAGGCTCCTGGACCTCTGCCCAGTCCGAGTCGTCGAAGTTCTCCTTCTCCCAGCCACCTGCCTGTCCGAGATCAAGCTGTGCGGCCTTCTGCTTGTCAGCCTCTGCCTTCTGTGCTGCGATCTGAGGTACGGTCATGAGCGTCTCTTCCGAGATCCAGCTCTCGATTGCGGAACCGCCGAGACTGGAAACGAGCATGCCCTGAGGAATGCCGCTCTTCTCGTAAGCCTCCATCGCGTAGAAGTATGCCAGCGCCTTCCAGTTCATCACGTCCCACGCTACGGCTGAGTGCCACCTTTCGCCGGCAGGAATGTCTTCGTTGAGGACGCCTGGAGTTTCCTGAGTCGGGACCTTATACATCCTGACCATGTGGTTGTTTGAGAAATTGATCTCAGGATATCTGTCCACGAGTCTCTCTATCGGGGTCTCCTGGTTCGACTGACCGGAAAGAAGCCAGAGATCGCCCACGAGCACGTCCCTGATTACCTTCTCGTTAACCTCGAGAAGGAATGGGCCACCGGCCTTATGCTCAGGCATGATGACGCTCCAGTTACCCTGGGCGTCTGCCTTGGTGAAATAGTGGGCACCATCGAAGCGGACGGTGACGTTCTCTCCGGGATCGGCCCAGCCCCATATCTTAAGTTCGGTGTCCCTCTGGAGGACCATGCAGTCGGAAATGATCTGCGGAAGTCTTACCTTGGCCTCAGTTGCTCCTGATATGAGCATAAGTGCGGCCATCGCGATAGACAGTCTCTTGGCAAAATTCATGTTATTAAATTTGGTGTTATGTCAAAGATAGCAATTATTTCAATTATTGAGTATCTTCGCACCTCATGACGTTTGGTCAGTACTGTTTTTGATGAAAAGAATCAACGAAAATAGCATAGGTTGGATTACAGCGGGGCTGGCGTTTCTGTCCTCGTATGCGTTTTTCCAATTCGCATATCCGTACCACCTGATGCGCAGGGAGCAGCTCAATCTCTTCCTCTACGACGGTCAGTACATCAGCGAGACCTACGATGAAGTAGGTGGACTCGCACACTTTCTCGGAGACTTCGTGGACCAGTTCCTCTACTTCCCTGTCGTGGGTCCGGTGCTCATAGCGCTCCTTCTCACCGCCGTCGGCATCGTCGTATACAGGCTCTGCCGCCTGGTGCTCAACCGTAAGTTCGCCCTTCCTATCGCGGCGCTCGTGTTCTCATGGTCCTTCATGCGCGAAACCAGCACCCAGTACCTGACACAATATACCGTCGCGACTCTCGGATACCTTGCTCTTTTGCTGGCAGGCCTTTCCATCAAGCCTGAATGGAAGAGATGGGGCGCCGTGTGCGTGTTCTTCGCATTCGCTGTCCTGAGTCTCGGTAAGCCTTTCCATCCTCAGTACGGTCCGCTCTGGAGCACCCCTTCGATCATGATAGAGAAGGTCATGGCCCTCGATGTAAACGTCTCCAGAGGAAACTGGAAGAAGGCGTACAGGCTCTCGAGAGAGAACCTCCACAACAACGAGGCAAGCTATCTGAGCAACCTTGCGGATGCTGCGGCCGGCAGGCTCGGTGACGAGATCTTCTCCCGTACCCAGGACTATACCAACAGCCTTTTCCTGTGGGTCAGCGACCAGGTCTCACAGTTTACCAATGGAATGGCCGGAGAGGCATGGTACAACCTCGGTGACATGACTCTTGCGGAGCAGAGCGCCATCGTGTCGCTCCAGTTCTCTCCGAAGCACACCGGCGCACGCTATATCACCCGCCTTGCGCAGGTGACCCTGATCAACGGAGAGTACGGCGCTGCGCAGAAGTACCTGACCATGCTCAGCAAGACCCTCACATACCGCAGATGGGCCATCAGCATGATGCCGGAGAACCATGACCAGAAGAGTCTCCAGTGGCTCGCTGACGCTCGTAAGAACATCACCCACGGCGACATCGTCTATGGAAGGAATGATTTCCGTCCGGTGTTGAAGGGCCTTCTCGAAGCCAATCCGGACAATTCTCTGGCTCGGCAGTATCTTCTCTGCTACGATCTTCTGCTCTTCGAACTCGATGATTTCATGGCGGACTACATGGAGATGCCGATAGAAGGCCGTGCGTACGAAGAGGGCGCACTCATCTGGCTCAGCATCAGGGGCCAGGTCGACGACGCCCATACAAGGCAGCTGGGAATATCCGAGCAGTCAGTCAGGAGGCTGGCCGGTTTCTATCAGGATCCCGAGCGATACAGGAACACCTACTGGTACTACTACATGAGTGAAATGCAGAAATAAGGAGGGACGGAATGATGAAGAATACTGCAATAAGATTGAT
>JAKSJQ010000022.1 GCA_024402115.1 Bacteroidales bacterium
CTAGGTAACAAGATTAGGAACCAATAGAAAAATTCTGTTCAAATTTCCTGCCTATCTAGGGATTTTCCGAGAAAAACGTCCTTAGATAGAAATGGATCATGGCAGGCGGGCAGGCAAAAATGCATTTGCCCGGACAGGGTCGGCGGAGCGGAGCGCAGCCGATCTGCATTTTTGCCTGCCCGTCTGCCACTGCATTCCGACGGGTGTTTCCGCCCGACACATGCTGGCACGAAACACAAAAAACGCTCTGTTTTTGTCTGTCGTGACGTGATTTTGCCGTTTTTCTGCGGTTTCGCTGCCGCGACGACCAAGAAATGACTGATTTTTGGCGTTCGTGCCAGAAGCATAGCTGCATTTTTGCGGACAATGCCACAGACAGGAAGCAGAAAACTGAGTTTTCTTGCTATTTTTGCATAGCTGGAAGCACGACGATGACACCGACCATCATACTCATCATATCCCTTGCCGCACTGGCCGCAGCCTTCACACAGAGGGTCAGCGGATTCGGATTCGGCATATTCATGATGACCCTGCTACCCCATCTAATGCCATCGTACGGAGAGGCAACCGCTCTGAGCGGAATACTCGCGATACTCACAGCCCTCATCCCGGCAATCAGAAAACGCAGGCATGTGCCAATCCAGAAGCTCTGGCTCATACTTCTCACCTTCGTGATCGTCTCCTTCTTCGCCGTCATCGGCGTCACAAAGATCGACAGCCGCTCCCTCAAGCATGTGCTCGGAGCGATACTCATACTGGTCAGCATCTACTTCCTCTTCTTCAGCGGAAAGATTCACGTCAAACCGAACAAGGCCACCCAACTTTCCATGGGAACGCTCTCCGGAATCATGGGCGGTCTGTTCGCGATGCAGGGACCTCCGGCGGTGATCTATTTCATAGGATGCACCGACGACAAGGATGAGTACATCGCCCTGACTCAGTGGTACTTCCTCATCGGCAATGCGATGATGACCGTGTTCCGAGGCTCGAACGGGCTCGTGACGACGGACGTGCTGAAAGCCTGTGCATTCGCGATGGTCGGCGTCGTGCTGGGAGTGTTGATCGGCAGCCACGTCTTCGACAAGATCAACGGAAAGACCCTGAAGAAGATAGTATATGGATACATGGCCGTCGCCGGTCTGATCACCATGCTGTCGTAAGTACAGCTTGGACAGTAGGCAAAGCAGAACCGTAGACACAGCTTGGACAGTAGGTATAACAGAACAGTAGACACAGCTTAGACAATGCAGAGAAACTAAAGAACAACAAAAAATATGAAAAGAATCCTTCTGACCGCAATGGTCGCAATCGCAGCAGCCGCAATGATCGCAGGCTGCGCCCCAAAAGAGGAAAAGAGAGTCCAGGTGATCATGGAGACCACCATGGGCAACGTGGAGTTCGAACTTTTCAACGAGACTCCCCTCCACAGAGACAACTTCATCAAGCTCGCCGAGATGCACTATTTCGACAGCCTCCTCTTCCACCGCATCATCCAGGATTTCGTAGTCCAGGGCGGAGACCCTAATTCGAAGTACGCTGAGCCAGGCCAGATGCTCGGAGACGGTGAGCCAGACTGGAGAGTACCTGCAGAGTTCAGGCTCGAGGACGGCATCTTCCACTACCGCGGCTCCATCAACGCAGCACGCGAGGGTGACGAGTGGAACCCAGAGCGCGAGAGCTGCGCTTCACAGTTCTGCTTCATGTGGGGAAAGGTATTCACCGACGAGGAGCTCGACAGGACCCAGGAGCGTCTTGACAAGGCGACCAACGGCACCGTGAAGCTCACTCCGGAGATGCGCGAGGTCTACAAGACCAAGGGTGGATGCCCACATCTCGACGGTCAGTACACAGTATTCGGCGAGGTTACTGTCGGCATGGACGTGATCGACGCTATGCAGCGCGTTGCAACTGACGAGAACGACCGTCCTATCGAGGACGTCCGCATCCTCTCTGTTCAGATCATCCGATAACCTGCTCCGGAGCGAGTGCTTCCACGCTCTTTAGCAAAGTTCATAAAGAGCTCCGAGTCAAGGACTTACCATACGGACGGCTCCCCTCATCGGGGGAGCCGTCCGTATGTTAAATGCCTGAAAACCAGCGCATTGCGAATCACAAAAAAAACGTCCGGCAGATCATGAAACGCCCTGCGGATCATGAAACGAAAAAAGCCTCGAGGAAATTCGAGGCTTTTCCGTGTGGTGTCACCGGGAATCGAACCAGGGACACAAGGATTTTCAGTCCTTTGCTCTACCAACTGAGCTATGACACCGTTTTCGTTTGGGATTGCAAATATAGACATTATTCCGGACTCCGCAAACTTTTCTTTGCATTTTATAGCTTTTTTGAGTCCAGAGGGCGTATTTTGCCGCTTTACTCCTTCAGGCGTGAGTCGATGATGATAGTGACAGGACCGTCATTCAGCAGCGCGACCTTCATGTCGGCGCCGAAGACACCAGTCTGCACGGGGCGTCCTGCCTGCTCGCTCAGCAGAGCGCAATACTTTTCGTAAAGAGGCACCGCAAGCTCGTGTCCGGCTGCCCTGATGTAGGACGGACGGTTTCCTTTCTTGGTGCTCGCCGTCAGCGTGAACTGGGACACTGCGATTATCTCCCCGTCAACGTCGATGACCGAACGGTTCATCACATCGTTCTCATCCCCGAAGATACGCATGTTCGCGGTCTTCTGCGCAAGCCATGCGGCATCGGCCTCGGTGTCGCCGACCTCGACGCCCACGAGTACAAGCAGTCCCTTCCCTATCTCGGCCTTGCGCACGCCGTCAATGGTCACGGACGCCTCAGACACTCTCTGAATTACCAGTCTCATTTCTTTCTACGGGTATGGATTTCATAAATGACGACGCAGAGCATGGTGATCACGGTGGCGCCACCAACGCTGTAGCAGTCGAACCAGAAGTCGGTTATGTCGCTGGTCCTGTATGCGGTAAATGCCTGACCGAGCTCGGTAAACGCAGCGACTGCTGCACCGGCAAGGGCAGTTGCGACGAGCAGCGCGAGCTTGACCCACACGTTCGGAAGCCATTTCTCAGGAAGCGACAGATAGAACAGCGGCGCCGCAGGAAGGAACATCAGAAAATGGACGATCTTGTCCGTAGGGATGCCCCAGATGGACCATGGGATGCTGGTGCTCGGCTGGAAGTTCCAGAAACAGAGATAGCACACCGTGATCAGATAGACGACAAGTAACAGGCGCCAAAACGTTTTATTCAGTTTCATAGCCACAAATATAGCACTTTTTGAGTATCTTTGCTTTAATGGGAAAATACGTTCAGGTCATACTGCCGCTCAAGCTGGAATGGGTGCCTTTCTACAAGGCTCCGCAGTCCGAAATCCAGCTCGGTGACAAGGTCAGGGTAAGATTCTCCGGCAAGCAATACGTCGGAGTCGTATCCAACGTGACAGACGCTCTCCCATCCTCTCTCTCCGAATCCAAGATCAAGGAAATAGACGCCGTAGAATCCACTCTAGTAAGAATCAATCCTGAGACTCTGGGCCTTTGGCAGAAGATTGCCGACTATTATCTCTGCACCATTGGAGAGGTATACAGGACTGCTTATCCTGCCTCGAAACTGGACCAGGAGGCCGTCAAGGCCAGGATACTCCAGAGAAAGGAAAAGAAGATCGCCTCGCTGAGGCAGAAGATAGAGAAGGCCAAATTCGAAAGGACGAGGGAGCGCTATCAGGCTGAGCTGGAAGCCGTGCTCGCATCCGACGGAGAAGACCAGCCGTCCAAGCCCGACAGCATAGTCCTGTCCCCGGCCCAGCAGAAGGCATGGGAGCAGATACGGGAGGCCTTCGCTGCCGGGAAACCGGCCATGCTCGACGGTGTCACCGGATCCGGAAAGACAGAGATCTACGAGAAGCTCGCGCTAGAGACCATGGACCATGCGAATGTGCTCTACCTCGTACCGGAGATCGCGCTGAGCAGGCAGCTCGAGGAGCGTCTCAGGGCCGTGTTCGGAGACCGCATGATGGTGTTCCATTCCCATGAATCCGTATCCAGCAGAGGAGAGGTCGCAAGTCGCATCGCAGGAAACAAGGTACGCGAGGACGGGAAAGGCTACATCGTGCTCGGAACCCGCAGCGCGCTCTTCCTGCCGCACCATGACCTCGGGCTCATCATCATCGACGAGGAGCACGACGGCTCGTACAAGCAGGACTCCCCCGCACCGCGATACAACGGAAGGGACGTCGCCGTGATGCTCGCCGCCAGCCAGAAATACTGCGGCATCGTGCTCGGTTCAGCGACGCCATCCCTCGAATCGATATACAACTGCCGTAACGGAAGGTTCGTCCATGTCCCGCTCAAGGAAAGGTTCCACGGAGCCGCAGACTCGGAGGTGGAGATCATCGACACCAAGGCCGAGCGCCGCAAGCGAGGAATGATGGGAAGCTTCTCCTACAAGCTCATACTCCACGTCAACGAAGCTCTCGACAACGGGGGTCAGGTCATACTCCTTCGCAGCCGAAGGTCATATTCTCCTGTTCTCCAGTGCGAGGAATGCGGCGAGATTCCGAAGTGTCCGAAGTGCAACCAGCCGCTCTCGCTCCATGTCGGAAGCAGCGAACGTCTGCTATGCCACCACTGCGGATACTCGCAGAGACATGAGGGCAAATGCAAGTGCGGAGGCAATCTCATCGGGCTCGGTGCCGGCACGCAGAAGATAGAGGAAGAGGCACGCGCGCTCTGGCCACAGGCAAGGATCGCAAGGCTCGACAGCGACGTGTCGTCCGACCACAAGGCTGAGTCCGAGATAATCCGCGACTTTGCAAAAGGAGACATACAGATACTCATCGGAACACAGATCGTCAGCAAGGGATTCGATTTCGAAGGGGTATCTCTCGTGGCTGTGCTCCAGGCGGACTCCATGCTTGGAGTTCAGGATTTCAGGGCTGACGAAAAGGCGTTCCAGCTTCTCGAGCAATTCCGAGGACGCTGCGGAAGGCGCGAGAAGAAAGGGCTTTTCATAATCCAGACCGCCACCCCTGAGCACCCTGTCTACAGCCAGTACATGAAGAGCGAGGAAGAAGAGACGCCGACCGACATCAGGAGCAAGCTGCTCGAGGAAAGGCTCGACTTCCACTACCCGCCGTACACGAGAATCATCGACATCAGCGTCAATGACGACAACGAAGTCAGAGCAGAGCGCATGGCCGCGTCGCTTGCGAATGCCCTCTTCGTAGCCCTGGACAAGGAAATCAGAGGAGGAAGCGCAGAGATAACCGGTCCATTCAGAAACAGCATGTCCATATCGTTCGCCAAGGACAGGCAGCTGGGAGCGAGCAAAGATGCCCTGCTCAGGACGGTCAGGGAATTCGAGAAGAACTATCACTACGACGGGCACGTCGTCATAGATGTTGACCCGGCATAACAGGCAGTCAAGACATTGCTTGACGACAGCACGAATATAAAGACAGCAGCATAAATGGAAAGAATCAGCATTAAGGCATCAGCCGACGGCCTTGAACTCGGCATCATAAAGATCGGAGCCCAGTCTCCGAAGGCCATAGTACAGATCGTGCATGGAATGTGCGAGCATAAGGAAAGGTACATACCGTTCATGGAATTCCTCGCCGCCAACGGCTACTGCTGCATCTGTCACGACCATAGAGGGCACGGCGAGAGCGTGAAGTCCGCCGATGACCTCGGCTACATGTATGACGGAGGATGGAAAGCCCTTGTCGAAGACGCCAGGCTTGTCACCCTCAAGGCAAAAGAGCTTTGGCCAGGCCTTCCGCTCATCCTGTTCGGACACAGCATGGGCTCGATGGTAGTGCGCTCGTACACGAAACGCTACGACGACGAGATTTGCGCGCTCTACGTATGCGGCTGCCCTAGCTACAACCCGGCATCCCCTGCAGGAAGAGTGCTTGCCAAGCTTCTCGGATTATGCTCAGGTGGCCACAACCGCCCGAAGATACTCCAGCAGCTTTCGTTCGGATCATTCAACAAGCCTTTCGAGTCCGAAGGCCCTGATGCGTGGGTCGTATCCGATCCTCAGGCCCGTGCCGAATACAACGCAGATCCGCTCTGCCAGTTCCAGTTCACTTCGAACGGCTTCTACAACCTCCTCGGCCTCTGCATGGACTGCTATGGAAAGAAAGGGTGGGCAATGAACAACAAAAAGCTTCCAGTGAGGTTCATCTCAGGAGCAGATGACCCATGCAGGATAAGCGACGAAGCCCTCGAGAAGGCTGTCGCAGCGATGATGGCAGCAGGCTACGACGACGTCGAGCTCACCACCTACGACGGCATGAGGCACGAAATCCTCAATGAGACAGATAAGGATATGGTCTGGAACGACATCCTTAACCAGATCGACACCTGGACCAGGTAACGAACCGACAGCGGCATATATGAGAATGCCGCCCAAGAAAAAGATGGACAGCAACACAAGAGAACTGCTCATAGAATGGGCGGAGACATATAATGATCCTCAGTATTTCGAGCAGGACCCGATAGCCTTCCCAAGACGCTTTGCCGAGCTGATGAGAAGGAACGAGGCTTGCCTGAAGGACGTGGAGGTATCGGCGGTGATCTCGGGTCACCTTGCATGGGGACGCCGTGCCATGATAGTCCGTGACACGACCCGTGCTCTCGATGAGATGGGTTGGAAACCTTATGACTACGTGATGAGAGGAGAATACAGGAAGGAGCCCGTGAGTCTGCACCGCACCGTCAAGTGGTCTGAGTTCGCTCAGATCTGCGGGAGGCTGAGAGAATTCTATCTCGGACATGAAAGCCTCGAGCAGCTGAGCCCGGAGGATTTCAGGACAGGAATAATCGGCAGCAAGCCTGACCTCAAGGCCCCGAACAAGAAGATACACATGATGAGAAGGTGGATGGTACGCGACGACGGCAAGGTGGATCTCGGCCTCTGGAAGAACAGCCAGAAGGAGGATCTGATTATTCCGCTGGACGTGCATGTCTACGAACAGGCGACCTCACTCGGTCTCACCAACAGGAAGCAGAAAGACATCGTGACCGCAAAGGAAATCACGGACGCATTCAGGGACATCTTCCCTGGAGACCCATGCAAGGGCGATTTCGCACTGTTCGGTTACGGAGTTACACATTAGAAGATGAAGAACAGAAAATATTATCTCGACACATTCAAGGTCAGGGAGCAAGACCTCGAGACGCTCATCGGAGCGGCTCTCTCCAATGGTGGAAGCTACTCGGACCTGTATTTCGAATACACGACCTTCAACGACATAGTCCTCAGGGATTCCGAAGTGACGGCCGGCGGATTCCACGTCGACTTCGGCGTCGGAATCAGAGTGCTGTGCTCGGAGAAGACCGGATATGCCTATTCCGAGAGCACCGCGATGTCGGACATGCTCGCAGCGGCCAAGGCAGCGGCAGCAATTGCAGCAGCCTGCCCATCTGCACCCGCTCCGGTCCGCGCAGCAGGCCCTTGCAAGGACCTTCAGACAGGGAACTGGTATCTCCAGAAGGAATCATGGAGAGCCAGCACCAACGCCGACTTCCTTCCTGTGCTGAAGGAACTCGAGGCGTGCATAAGACGCAAGGCGGCGGCAATCAACGACCCAAGCATCAAGGTATCGAAGATAATCGCCAAGATCAGCAGCTCGGAAAGCGACATCATGATGTACAACTCCCTCGGCGAACTCACCTACGACACCCGTCCACTGGGCAGCATCGTGGCCTCGGTGATCTTCGAGAAGGACGGCGCAACCGAGCAGAAGTCTGCATCACGCTCATTCAGGAAAGGACCTGAGATGTGCGTCGAGCCAGGGCTCATCGAAGAGATGGCAGCAGAGGCGGTGGCAGGAATCGAGGACAGGTTCAGAGCTAGAAGGCCAAAAGGCGGTCAGATGCCGGTGGTGATGGCATGCGGAGCATCCGGAATCCTTCTCCACGAGGCCATGGGACATGCTTTCGAGGCCGATTTCAACAGAAAGGGACAGTCCATCTTCACCGGTCGCATCGGTGAGAAGGTATGCATGGACGGTATCAACATAGTAGACGACGCCACCGTACCCGGAAACCGCGGTGCATGCAACTGGGACGACGAGGGCGTAGCCGGTCAGAAGACATACATGGTACGCGACGGCGTGCTCGAATCATACCTCCACGACAGGATCAGTGCCAAGCACTTCGGCGTAGCTCCGACAGGCAACGGACGAAGGGAGAGCTTCCGCTATGACCCTATTCCGAGGATGAGGGCAACCTACATGGAAAGCGGCGACTGCAAGCCGTCCGACATAATCGCCAGCGTGAGCAAGGGCATTTTCGTGAACGAGTTCAGCAACGGCCAGGTCAAGATCGGCGAGGGTGACTTCACCTTCTATGTGAAGAGCGGCTACCTAATCGAGAACGGACGCCTCACCATGCCCGTGAAGGACATCAACATCATCGGCAACGGTCCGCAGGCGCTCAGCGACATAACCATGGTAGGAAACGACCTGAAGATAGACGAGGGCACATGGACCTGCGGAAAGGGACAGTCGGCACCGGTGAGCTGCGGCATCCCGACAGTGCTCGTGAAATCATTGACAGTGGGAGGAGAATAGGATGAAGATAAGTGACAAGGAAAAGGAACTCGCAGGCTACTGCATAAGGACTGCGATGGAATTCGGGGCATCGGCGGCGCGCGCTTCGCTGAGCAAGTCAGTGTCCGACAGCTATGCGACCCTCGAAGGCGCACTGGACAAGGTTACCCATTCGGCAGACCGTTCCATCTTCCTCCACCTCTTCGTGGACGGAAGGTATGGTACATATTCGACCAACATGCTCGACGAGCAGCAGCTCAGGCTCTTCGTGGGCCAGGCTGTGGAATCGACCAGGCTGCTCGCTCCGGACGAGTGCCGACGCCTCCCAGAAAAGGGTCTATGCGCCGACGACGCACTCACGGGCGAGGAGATGGGGCTCTATGATCCATCATACATGGAGGTCAGCGCAGAAGACAGGCTCGCCATCGTTAGTTCGGCACGCATGCCGGAGAACGGAGAGGACTACTGCGTCGTCAGCATCGAGTGCGAATACTCGGACAACATCGACGACAATTATATCATCGACTCACAGGGCTTCGAGGGACGGCACACCGAGACCTCGTTCAGCGTGGTCACTGAAATCACCATCGCCGACAAGGATGGAAGGCGCTACAGCGGCTTCTGGTGGGATGGTTCATGGTGCAAGGCCAAGCTCTTCGACGGCAAGAGCAATCCTATCGACGCATGTACGGCCTTGGCTCTCGAGCGCGCAAAGGCACAGATGAACCCTGGGCGCACACGCGGAGGAAAGAGGAAGATGGTCGTGGACAGGAACGTCGCTTCAAGGCTCGTCGCTCCCCTTTTCGGCGCACTCTACGGATCTTCGATCCAGCAGAAGAATTCCTTCCTCATCGACGCTCTCGGCAAGAAGACCTTCTCGGAGGGGCTCACGATAGTCGACATGGCAAGGACGAAGGGCAAGGCCGGCGCAAGACTCTTTGACACGGAGGGAGTAGCGACACGCAACCGAGCCATCATCGAGAACGGAGTCGTGAAGATGAACTTCATAGACACCTACATCTCCGGAAAGATGGGAGTGGAGCAGACCATCGAGGGGCCTTCGGTTCCCGTGCTCCAGCCATATCCTTGCAATATACTCGGAAATGAGATAAATTTGCAGCGCATCCTGAAGGAGTGCGGCAGCGGCGTGCTCGTGACAGGCTTCAACGGAGGAAACTGCAACGCAGCCACGGGCAATTTCTCCTACGGAGTGGAGGGTTTCACCTTCTCCCGCGGCAAGATAGTCAAGCCCGTTCGCGAGCTGGTCATCACCGGCAACATGATCGAGCTGTGGAACCAGCTCATCATCGCCGGCAGCGACCCACGTCAGTGCTCAAGATGGCAGATTCCTACCCTGGCCTTCAAGGACGTAACATTCTCAGCATAAGAAAGACATAAGATATGAAAATTGCAGCATCAAGCGTCGTAGAGCTTATCTACGAACTCGTGGTAGAGGGAAACCTCGTAGACCACACCACCGCGGAGAAGCCTCTTGACTTCATCTTCGGAACCGGTTCTCTCCTCCCTAAGTTCGAGGAGCACATCGCCGGCCTCGAGCCAGGCGCAAAGTTCGCGTTCACCCTCACTCCTGAGGAAGGCTATGGCGTGTCAAGCCCCGAGAACCTCATCGAGCTCCCTGTAGCGGCTTTCGACGGCCACCGGGAGTTCCTCCAGAGGGGTGCTCAGGTCCCTCTTACTGACGGCAATGGTGGAATGGTTATCGGAAGAATCACCGAGATCGGCGAGCTTTTCGTGAAGCTTGACCTCAACCACCCTATGGCAGACAAGACCCTCGAGTTCAGCGGCGAGATCATCAGCGTTCGCGAGGCTACAGAGAAGGAACTCACCGAAGGCCTTCACGGCGAACTCGTAAGGCGCGGTTGCGGCGGATGCCACGGCGGTGGATGCCATGGCGGCTGCGGCGGAGGTTGCGGCAAAGGAGAAGGCGGTTGCAACTGCGGCGGTGAAGGCGGCGATGGCTGCAACTGCGATGAAGGTGGCTGTGGCTGCGGAGAGTAATGTGGCTCCTGTTCGCATTCGCCTCGGCAGTACTGCTGGGCTTCTATGACACATCTAAGAAAGCGGCATTGAGAGACAACGCAGTTCTCCCGGTGCTGCTTCTTAACACTTTATTCTGTTCGCTCATCTTCTCGCCCGTGACCGTAAGTTCGGCCATTGCAGGCACCCTGAGCGGGCAGCAGCACCTCATCCTCGTAGCCAAGGCAGCCATCGTGCTGACCTCATGGATACTCGGATATGTAGGTCTCAAGCACCTCCCTATCACCATCGTCGGCCCCATCAATGCGACCCGCCCTGTACTCGTGCTCCTCGGAGCCATGCTGATCTTCGGCGAGCGTCTGAACCTCTACCAGTGGATAGGCGTCATACTCGCCTTCCTGAGCATCTTCCTCCTGAGCAATTCCAGCAAGAAGAAGGAGCAGATCGACTTCGCACACAACAGGTGGATATGGTGCATAGCAGGAGCGGCCATCACCGGAGCAGCGAGCGGCCTCTACGACAAGTTCGTGGCAAGGCAGATCGAGCCTGAGCTCGTGCAGGGCTGGTACAATCTCTACCAGTTCATCCTGATGCTCATCATCTGTCTCGTCATGCGCTGGATTCCATCCATGAAGGCACGCAGGAACGACCCCGGTGCAGGAATGGTCGGCGGAGAATTCAAGTGGCTGTGGGCTATCCCGCTCATCTCCGTGTTCATCTCGGCCGCAGATTTTGCGTACTTCAGTTCGCTCCAGCAGCCAGAGTCCATGATCTCAGTGGTATCGCTCATCAGGAGAAGTTCGGTCATCGTATCTTTCATCTGCGGAGTCGTGATCTTCAAGGAGCGCTCTAACATGAAGGCCAAGATATTGGACCTCAGCCTCATACTGATCGGAATGTTCTTCATCTGGTTAGGTTCTCATTAAGTTTTTGCTATATTTGCAGTAATGAGGACTGCTATAGTCATATTGAACTGGAACGGGAAGAACTATCTCGAGAGATTCCTCCCAGGTCTCATCGCGTCCGTAAAGGACGACGACGCAGAGGTCATCGTGGCCGACAACGCCTCGACCGACGGTTCGCAGGAGTGGCTCAGGGCCAACTATCCTGACACCTGGCTTATCCAGTTCGACCAGAACTATGGCTTCACAGGCGGCTACAACAGAGCCTTCGAGCATGTCATCGCCGGTCCTCAGGGCGCCGCTGACTATGTGGTGCCTGAATATTTCCTCCTCATCAATTCCGACGTAGAAGTAAGCGACGGATGGTTCTATCCCCTCCAGGAGTGGATGGACTACCATCAGGACTGTGCCGCATGCGCACCTAAGCTCCTTAGCTACGAGCACAGGGACGAGTTCGAATACGCTGGCGCAGCCGGAGGCTACCTCGACATGTTCTGCTTCCCTTTCTGCAGGGGGCGTGTGATGAACAGGATCGAGGTCGACGAGGGGCAGTATGACGACCCATACGAGATACTCTGGGGCAGCGGAGCCTGCCTCATGGTCCGCTCTACGATATGGAAGGACCTCGAGGGCCTGGACGAATCCTTCTTCGCGCACATGGAAGAGATTGACTTCTGCTGGCGTGCGCGACTTGCCGGATACAAGGTCAGCTACGTCCCACGTTCGAAGGTATTCCACGTCGGAGGAGGCACCCTTCCGCAGGAATCCCCTTTCAAGCTCAAGCTCAACTACAGGAACAACCTCACGATGATGAGGAAGAACCTCGGCAAGACCTATGTGCTCCGCAACCTCTTCGACGTACTCGCCGTGACGGCACCGGAGTACGCGGTGAGCACCGATGATTTCCTCAACTGCATGGAGGTATTCAACGAACTCCCGGACAGGCTCAGGGAGACTCTGCTGACCTCCTGCTCCACCGAGGCCATCCAGATGGTCCGCAGGCACATGAGGATAAGGTTCATCATCGACTGGTGCGCATCGCTCACATACCTGCTCAGAGGCAAGACAAGCTACTGGAAGGCAGTGAAGCAGGCCCATAGGGAATATAGAAAGAACAAGCCGGAACTCGATTTCGACGAGTTGCGCGAGTTCCTCATCGAGGACATCCAGAACGGATGCAGCAAGTCCAAGGCCTGTCTCAGGATAGACCTAGACAAGAAGACGAACGACAGGGTGCAGATCATCGGCATCATAGATGCCCCTATCATCACTCTCTCAATAGTTGCCAGGGACAGGGTTTTCGACATCCTTGACGAACTTATCACTGATTGATTATGAAGATTATCATAGCAGGAGCCGGTGAAGTCGGCTCACACCTCGCAAAGATGCTCAACTCGGGATCCAACCAGATCACCGTGATCGAGAACGACACTGCAAGACTGAGAATGCTCACCGAGAGCATAGACGTCGTCGGCATCGAAGGAAAGTCAACTTCCCTCGAAGTGCTCAGGCGTGCAGGTGCGGAAAGGGCGGAACTGTTCATCGCAGTGAACCCTGACCACTCCCAGGACGTGAACGTCGTCAGCGCCATACTCGCAAAGCAGCTCGGCAGCAAGAAGGTCATCGCCCGCATCAACAACGAGGAATACCTCTCTTATGACAACAAGCTCCTCTTCACGGAGATGGGCATCGACTTCCTCTTCTACCCAGAGAAGATCGCCGCCAACGAGATCGTGGAGCACCTCGAGAGGACAGCATACAACGACTCGCTCACTTTCGGACGCGGAAAGCTGCAGATGGCGGTTTTCAAGCTCGAAGAGGACTCTCCGCTGATCGACAGCAACGTCTTCGACTTCGCCAAGCGCTTCGAGAAGACCCAGGAAGCCGGCAACACCATGGACCTCCAGTTCCGCGTGGTTGCGATCTCAAGGAAAGATGACACCATCATCCCTGGTCCTCAGAGCAAGTTCCGCTACGGTGACCGCGTCTATATCGTCGCAAAGCGCGAAGGTATCGAGATGATCATGGCCGACCTTGGCAGGAAGAACGAGACCATCACCAAGCTCATGATACTCGGCGGAAGCCCTATCGGCGCAATGGTTGCCAAGCAGATGAGCAGCAAGATGGAGAGCACAAAGCTCATCGAGATCAAGAGGGAGAAGTGCATCGAGCTCTCAGAGAAGCTCGGAAACAAGGTCACAGTCGTGAACGGAGACGGCAGGAACACCGATTTCCTGATGGACGAGTCCATCGCCGACTATGACGCATTCGTAGCCGTCACCGACAACAGCGAGGCCAACATCCTTGCCTGCGTCGCTGCGAAGAAACTCGGAATTGACCACACCATCGCTGAGGTCGAGAACCTCGAATACATCAGCCTCGCGGAGGAGATGGGCGTGGACTTCGTCATAAACAAGAAAGAGATCACCGCCGGCAGGATATACAAGTTCACCCTCAGCAACAAGGTCCGTTTCATCAAGTTCATGAGCGGAACCAATGCGAAGATCATCGAATACAACGTCGCGCCTGAGGCGAAAGTCACGAAATACCCGCTCAAGGCACTCAAGGACAAGGGCTTCCCTCGCGAGGCCGTGATCGGTGGACTCATCCGCGGCAGCGAGACCATCATCGCAGTCGGAGACACCCAGATCCAGGGCTACGACAGCGTAGTGGTATTTGCTGACCCTAAGGTCGTGAAAGACGTAGATAAGTTCTTCAACTAGCAGGAAAGTTCGAGCCAGCGGAGTTCCTTCTCGTCGAGAAGATCCGCGATCTCGCCATGGCGCGCAGACGCCGCCTGAAGCTGGTCGAAAGGAAGATTACCTGAAGAAAGCTGCTCCTCGAGGGCGGCTTTCTCTGCGTTCAGAGCCTCCATGTCAGCCTCGAGCTGCTCCAGTTCCTTCTGCTCCTTGTAGCTAAGCTTGCGCTTGGCAGGCTTGGACTGTGCCGAAGTCTGGGCCGCCACAGGCTTCTCTGCAGGTTTCTTCGCTGCCTCAGCCTGCTTTTTCTGCTGAGCTTCGTAGTCCTTTATGAAGGCGCGGTACTCAGAGAAATTGCCTATGAAGTCCTTGATGATGCCCTCGCCGCAGAAGACGAAGAGGTGGTCCACGAGACGGTCGAGGAAGTGACGGTCATGGGACACGATTATCAGGGTGCCGCCGAACTCCTTGAGATACTCCTCGAGAATGTTCAGGGTCACGATGTCGAGGTCGTTGGTTGGCTCGTCGAGCACCAGCATGTTCGGCTGCTTCATCAGGATGGTGAGCAGGTAGAGCCTGCGCTTCTCACCACCGCTGAGCTTGCTGATCTTGTTGTTCAGCATGTCGTGCGGGAAGAGGAAACGTCCGAGCAGATGGGTGTCGTTCACGGTCTCGAGCACCGTCTGATCCTCGTCGAACTCCATCCCTGCCTGGTGGTAGTAACCTATCCTGAGCGACTCTCCCCTTTCGAGCACACCGCTCATCTCTGCACCTGGACCCCAATCCATCTGGGCGGCATTGCTTCCGCTCGACCTTTCCTTCTCCACTCCCGGATCGGTGTCGGTGATGCCCGTGTCAGGATGGAAGCCGGTAAGTATGTTGATGAAAGTAGACTTTCCCACTCCGTTTCGGCCGACGATTCCGACCTTCTCACCGCGCTGGAAGTTGTAGGTGAAATGGCTCAGGTATGGGTATCCGTCATAGCTGAAGGAAAGATCCTTGCAGTCGATGATCTTGGTACCCAGGCGCGGAGTGTTGCCCGGACGAAGGTCGCTCATGTCGAGCTGCTTCTGCACATAGACCTGCTCTGCGCGGTCCTTGAGCTCATGGAAGGCATCGATCCTGTACTTCGCCTTTCCGGTACGGGCACATGGGGTCGCATGGATCCACTCCAGCTCCCTGCGGAGTATGTTCCTCACCTTGTCGGTCTCGGCATTGTAGTTCGCGATCCTCTCCTCCCTCTTCTCGAGATAGTTCTGGTAGTTGCCCTTATATACATATACGGCACCATGGTCCATCTCCATCACCGTATTGCACACGCGGTCGAGGAAGTAGCGGTCATGGGTCACCATGAAAAGGGTGCAGCGCGAGCGGCTGAGATAGGACTCGAGATACTCGATGGCATCGATGTCGAGGTGGTTGGTAGGCTCGTCCATGATAAGGAAGTCGGACTCGCTCGAGAGCATCTGCGCAAGGGCTACCCTCTTCACCTCACCGCCCGAAAGTTCCTTCATCTTCTTCGAATAGTCCGGAAGGTTGAAGTTGGTGAGGAATTTCTGTACCCTGAGTTCATATTCCCAGAGGTGCTCCTGGTCGAGATTCTCGGTGAAGCTGCGGCTCGAGTCCATGATCTGGTCGAATATGCCCTTCTCCGGATCGAACTCGTACTCCTGCTCGAGGAAAGCTATCCTGATATCCTTCAGGAAGGTGATCTTTCCGCCCGAGTCGCTCCTGTCCTTGCCCGCGAGTATTCTCATGAGCGAGGTCTTTCCTGTGCCGTTCGGTGCGATGAGGGCGATCTTGTCACCTTCATTGATGTTGAATCCTATGTTCTCGAAGAGTACCTTCGGGCCGTAGGACTTGCTGATGTTCTCGATCTGTAGATAGCTTGCCATATCCTTCCTATATCAGTGCAAAGTTAATCAAACGCTGCGTCAGCGCAAAAAGTTCAAAAAAAATTTGCAGAACAAGAATTCGGTTGTATATTTGCAGTCCCAAGCCACGAGGCAAGGGAAAACAAGTCTGGGAGCTTAGCTCAGTTGGTTCAGAGCGTCTGCCTTACAAGCAGAGGGTCGGGGGTTCGACTCCCTCAGCTCCCACAAATAACCGAGGCCTGCGAAACACATCGCGGGCTTTTCTTTTTATAAACCCTAATCCAAGATATACCATGGAACTCGAGAAACAGATTCAGGAAGACATCAAAGCAGCCATGAAGGCTAAGGAAGCAGTACGCCTCAGCGCCCTCAGAGCAATAAAGGCAGAGATTCTCCTCGCCAAGACCGCAGAGAATGCTTCAGGTGAGCTCACCGACGCGGACATCGTGAAGATCATCATGAAGCTCGTGAAGCAGCGCAAGGAAAGTGCTCTCCAGTACACCGAGGCTGGACGTCAGGAGCTTGCTGACAACGAGCTCGCAGAGGCAGAGGCTCTCTCTGTATACCTTCCGAAGCAGCTTTCCGAGGCTGAGGTCGCGGAAATCCTCAAGGGCATCGCTGCAGAGGTCGGAGCCACCAAGCCTCAGGACATGGGCAAGGTCATGGGTGTAGCCACCAAGCGCCTCGCTGGCCAGGCTGACGGACGAGTGATCTCCGCTCTCGTCAAGAAGATACTCAGCAACGCCTAAGGCACGGGAATTGCTTCTACGGAAGCGACAACAAAAAGAAATCGATATGAGCATCAAAAGAATAACCAGCGCACTCCTGTTGATCGCACTTGCAGCTGCGAGCTTCGCAGGCTGTCGCAGGGAACCGAAGCCGACTCCAAGGGAGGAGATTCCTCACGTCGTGACAGAATTCAACGACGCAGGAGCCTACTATTTCGGCGAATTCAAGAACGATATTGCAGACTTCAACATGTTCTGCACCTATCTCCTCAGCGGCAAGACCAGGATCGACGACCGCGTCATCAGCGGCGTGGGAACAGCGTTGTGGCTGGACATGAACGTGGAAATCAACGATAAGAACGAGCTCGCGGTGGCGGAATACACCCCCGCAAGGAACGAATACAGCCTAAACGCATTCCTCAAGGGCGGCTACATCACCACAGACAATGAGGAGAAGATTTCCGGCTCATACATCTACTATCGTCCTCTGAACGGTCCTGCCCAGTACAAGCTCATCACCAACGGCAAGGTGACCGTGAACATCACCAACGGCAAGACCTACAGCATCAAGGCCACCGTCCTTGCTGACGGCGAAGAGTTCGTATTCGACTACTACGGTTATTTCGCCTATACGGACGTGGTGATCCCAACCCCTACTCCGGAGTACATCATCAACGACTTCAAGTTCGGAAGGCTCGAGGATCTCGGACAGCCATGGAAAGACTACCAGAACATACGCGACTGGAAGCTCATCCTGGGTGACGACACCAAGTGGGTTGACGGCAGGGAGCTTCAGTTCGAGCTCATCACCTCCAGCACCGCAAATGACATCGTGGGCCACTACGAAGTTCTCACCGAGGAGTTCAACGAGAGCACCATCAAGACCGCGCTCGTCCCTGGCAGCTCGCTCTGCGGATACATCGACGGAGATGAGTATTTCGGCACATGGCTCTTCCCTAACAACGACGACAGGACATGGCTCGGAGCCACCAGTGGAACCGTGGACATCAACAAGAGCGGCGATGTATACACCATCACCTTCGACTTCATCGACGGATTCACCGACAATGCAAGGTTCAAGGGCAAATATGTCGGAAAGCTCGAGGGCGGCGTGGAGCCTCAGCCTGACGTGATCGAGATCAACAATTTCAGATACGGTCTCATCGAGGATCTCGGACAGCCTTGGAGCAGCTACACCGGCATCCGCGACTGGAAGGTTCTCCTCGGTGACGACACAAAGTGGGCTGACGGCAGGGAGATCCAGTTCGAGCTCATCACCTCGCGCAACGCCACCGACATCACCGGCAGCTACGAGGTCCTCACGGAGGAATTCACCGAGAGCACCATGAAGGCCGCACTCGTTTCAGGCAGCGCTCTCTGCGGATACATCGACGGAACCGACTACTTCGGCACATGGCTCTTCCCTACCAACGATGAGGAGACCTGGCTCGGAGCGACCGGCGGAACAGTCGAGGTAAGCAAGTCCGGCAGCACCTACACCATCACCTTCGACCTCGTTGACAAGTTCAGCGACGGCACCAGGTTCAAGGGCAGCTACACCGGAAGCATGCAGAAGAAGAGCAATTCTGCTGCCATGAGCCCAAGACGCATGAGCAGTCCTGTGGTTTCTATGCAGAAGGCAGCCGCCAGGACTAATTATGTGGAGAGGGTTGGAATGAGAGACACCAACGTTTCGACTACCAACAGGCACGGTTCGGCTGCATCAAGGGCCACCGGTATCCATCGCACCACTTCGCTCGGAATGCAGAGTGCTGCAAGTGGAACAAAATCTGCTCAGCGCAGGACAATAACAGCAAAATAAATTATATTTGCAGCATAAAGGGAGCGGGAGACTATCTTCGTGGCGGGATTCCGCTCCTTTTTAACTTACCAATGGGGCTGTTTTGGTTTTGACAGCACATGACATTGGACGGTAAGCACGTCGGGCGTCGTAGCCTTGCCCGTTAATCTCAGACTTCAAACAATTAGTTGGCAACAACTCTTATGCACTCGCTGCGTAATTAACCAAGTTAATTACCTTAATCCGGTCCGCCAAGGCTGCGGGCCCGACGAGTATCCCTCAGGCCTTTAAGCCGGTTATGGCCTGAATCAGGGGTATCATTCAAACCGGATGCTGTAGCGGACTCCTTTAAAGCTGCCTAAGACCTAAAGGATAAGCCTTGGATGGCCCGCCTTTCGGCAGCCCTCGGACGAAAACCAAAGGAAGGATAAGCGTGTAGAAAGCCGCCTGGTGCGGTGTTTGGACGGCGGTTCGAGTCCGCCCAGCTCCACAAGATACCGTTCACACATACGTGAACGGTATTATTCATATGAAAACATTCACTAAAATCGCTAGCCTTACCGCGGTCCTCCTTACATTCTTTTCATGCAAGCCAGAATGGAAAGTTGATATTGCACTAAACGTTGATTCATTAACTCTCGAAGTGGGAGAAAAAGCAGAGATCATTGCAACTCTGTTCCCTGCTGAAGAAGCGGAGAACGTGACAATCAAATGGTCCAGCAACAATGACGGCGTTGCGACCGTCGTAGACGGAGTTGTGACTGCAGTAGGCAAAGGAACTGTTATTATTAGCGCTCAGGCGGGGCGAAAGACCGCAGAATGCAGTATTACCGTTCCATCCCAACCTTTGACATTCACCGCTGCCGATTGGTCTAGAGTAACGCTCCACAAATTTGGGAATCCTTACGAAATCAACCTTAAATACAAGATTTCCGGTCATGAATGGGAACGATATAACTACGGAGAGACTATTAGGCTCAGCCCTGAAGAGAGCCTGTATTTTCTAGCAGAGGCATCGAGTGGTGGACGCTTCAGTAAAGATGAATACAATTACTACTGTTTCGATATCGACGGGAGTGTCTCTGCATCCGGCAATATAATGTCCCTTGTCGATGATAAAAAAGTATTGAATATTCTTACAGAGTACTGCTTCTATCACCTTTTCTTCAGATGTTACGGGCTTACGCATGCACCAGACCTAACAATGAAAAAAATGGAAAAGGGATGCTTCTATGGAATGTTTGCGAATTGCTATAATCTAGAAGATGCACCTGATCTTCCATCAACACAACTTGCAGATATGTGCTATTATGAAATGTTCCTTGACTGCTCTAGCTTAACTGCTGCTCCTGAGCTTCCTGCAAAAGTAGTTAAAGAGAAGTGTTACTCTCAAATGTTCATGAACTGCCGTAGTCTGAAAGAAACACCAAAGATTCTTCCTGCACTAGACCTCGAGAATGATTGTTACTCTCATATGTTTGCATATTGCAGGGAGCTTAAGGCTGCACCTGATCTTCCTTCAAAGAATCTTGCACGTGGGTGCTATAGCGCAATGTTCGCCGGTTGCTCAAAACTCGATGTTGCTCCAGAACTTCCAGCGACCACACTTGCCCCTTCCTGTTACGAGTGTATGTTCATGGGTACAGCAATCACAAATGCCCCGTTACTTCCGGCAATAGAACTTACTGATTTCTGTTACACCGAGATGTTTTCGCAATGCAAGAATCTCTCCGTTGCGCCCGAACTACCTGCAAAAACACTGACACAGTATTGCTACTGTAGTATGTTCCAGGATTGCACAAACCTAATCAAGGCTCCGGACCTTCCGGCAAAAGAATTAGCAGAACATTGCTATGAAGAAATGTTCAATGGATGTTCGAAACTAAACTATGTCAAGGCATTGTTTGTCAGACCAGAATCCCGTTATCCTTTCCAGGCATGGCTTGCAGACGTAAGTGTGGAAGGAGTTTTCATCAGGAATCCACTGGCTACTTGGCTTACTCATGACATGCTGCGACTGCCTCAGAGCTGGAGAATAATAGACAATGAAATAACCGAAATCGAATAAAGAAGTGAACACCAGCAAGCTTATTCATCCAAAGTCCTGAAAGATTAGACATATTCATTATCACCTCTCAACCAGCAGGGTCCTTGACTCGCCGGGCTTGAGGGAGATGCGCTTTCGTGAGCCATTGACGAGGACTGAAGTCGACCTGGCACTCACGGAGCCGGAGTCAGACAGGGTGCGGGCTGTGACGGTGAGAGAAGTCACCCTGCCGTTCTTCCATGACATATCAATGACAAAGCCGCCGCGGGTGCAGAGGCCGCAGACCTGTCCATCCTGCCACTCTTCCGGGAGTGCCGGAAG
Source organism: Bacteroidales bacterium (assembly GCA_024402115.1). The sequence continues at coordinate 20,905 of JAKSJQ010000022.1, forward strand.
CAGACGTATCTCATCAAGGCCCGACTGCACGAGCATCTCGGCGACTCCGGCACAGCCACCGAAATTTCCGTCAATCTGGAACGGAGAGTGAGCGTCAAGAAGGTTTGGATAAGTACCTCCTCCCCGCTGGGCATCCTCGCCCTTGTATTCATCCGGGCTCACATATTTCAGCAGACGGCGATACATGCCATATGCCCCGTCAGCATCCCTGAGGCGGGCAAAGAGATTCACCCTCCAGCCTGTGCTCCATCCGGTAGTGTTGTCACCCTTGATCTCGAGCGTCCTGGCGCTTGCCTTCAGCAGTGCCTCGCGCTTGGGATTGCCCTTGCCCAGGGCGTTGTCGAGGATCTGATGACCAGGATACAGGCCGTAAAGATGTGACTGATGACGGTGCTGCGGGTCCTGATCCTCCCAGTCGTGGTACCACTCCTGGAGATTGCCTGCCTTGCCTATCCTGTACGGATGCAGCCTGGCAAGCGTACGGTCGAGCGCAGCGACATATGCAGGGTCGGAGATTCCGAGCTCAGAATACGCCTTCCGTGTGTCAAGCAGGCACTCGCGAACCATCGCAAGATCAGCGGTACCGCCGTATAGGGTGCCGCCGACATAGCCGTCAGGCGTGATGTACCTTGCCTCCGGAGATGTGCTCGGAGAAGTGATGAGTTCACCGTTCTTCTCTACGAGCCAGCCCATGCAGAAATCCGCAGCTCCCTTGAGTACAGGAAGTGACTCGCGGAGGAATGTCTTGTCCATCGTGAAGCAGTAGTGGTCCCAGAGATGGGGCGCGATCCATGCCCCGCCCATGTTCCAGTTCGCCCAGAAAGGGTCTCCGGACTTCTCTCCGACGGGGTTGGTTATTGCCCATATGTCAGTATTATGCGCCAGGCACCATCCGTCCTGGACGCCGTAATACGCCTTTGCAGTACGCTCGCCGGAAATCGGCAGCCTGCTTATGAAAGACAGCAGCGGGCCGTGCATTTCGGAAAGGTTGGCAGTCTCCGCAGCCCAGTAGTTCTCTTCCACATTGATGTTGCTCGTATAGTTGCTGCTCCATGGCGGGAGAAGCTGCTCATTCCAGAGTCCCTGCAGGTTTGCCGGCACCCCGGGAGTGCGCGAGCTGCTGATCAGCAGATACCTGCCGTACTGGAAATAGAGTTCCTCAAGGTCCGGATTGCGCTGCCCGCCATCATAGTACATCCTCAGCTGCGCGCTCGTCGGAAGTGCCGAGACAGTCTCGTCCGTCGTGCCGAGATCGAGCCGGACACGATCGAAGTAACTCTTGTAATCGGCGACATGGTCTGCCTTCATCTGTTCATACGGCCTCATGGATGCAGCCGCGATGCGCCTGTCCACGTCGGTTCTGTAATCGCGTCCCTCCTTCACAGGATCCTTGTCCGCACCGTTGAAGCTGGTCACATTGCTGACGATTATCATGAGTTCGGTGCAGCGTCTCACCTCCAATCCACGCCCGTCGTCGCTCGCCGTGACGCTGCCATCCGCCGGAATCGCCCTGAGTACCGTACGGAAATGGATGCCACGATCAGGGTCATAGAAGAAGCGCGGCCTCTGCTGGTAGTAGTAGTTCGGATATGAAAGGTACGCCGCATATCCCTCATTCGACACGGTGCATGCATCCTCTGCCCTTGCTATCGACGGAAGCTGGGAGCTGAGTTCGAGTCTGAGGTTCATGGTCCCCTGTCCTTCCGCCTTCATACGGATCACTATTGCAGAATCGGGAGCGGAGACAAAGTACTCACGTGTGTAGCGGGTTCCCTTCTGCACATAGCTGGTACGGGAGACAGCCTCGCTTATGTCAAGGACACGCTGGTATTCATCTGCCTCATCGGAAGCATCACGTGCGATGTTCGTTATCAGAAGATGGCCGAGCGGCTGGTAGTTGTTCGAATAGTGGCCCTGGCCGGCGTACTGAAGAGCATCCGCGTCCTTGTAGTTCTCCTCGTCGAGGAGTCTGCGTATTTCGGCGACATTCTTCCACGCGTCAGGCACCACCGGTCCCCTGTCTGGTTCACCGGTCCATAGGGTGATGTCGTTGAGCGACACCTTCTCCTGCATCACGCCGCCATATACGATAGCTCCGAGATTTCCGTTTCCAAGCACGAAACTCTCCTCAAAAAAATCCGCCGGTCCAGTCTCATGCAGACTCAGTGCGCTCTGCGCATGAATGATGGTGCCTGTCATAAGGAGGCTGGCGGCAAAAACTGCTGTCCTTTTCATTTTCATAGATTGTCGTCCCTTAACGCAATACAAAAATAACTAAATATTGGCTGAAGCAATCGTCCGGACCCCCACACAGTGCAGCGAACTCAAAAAAATGGCCTAAAAGTTCAGTTCACACCACTAATTCAAGCAGCAAAGGCCGAAAACAGTCCGTGAACTTAAAAACGAAGTCAAAAAGTTGAGTTCGCGCAACGAAAACAGTCCGAAACCGCTGCAGGCAAGCCGCGAAGTCAAAGAATCATGCAAAAAGTTCAGTTCGCACCATGGGGACAGCCAGCATTTTCTAAAAACCCCTCTGCGAATAAGAAAAAGCCTCCCGAATCACTTCGGAAGGCATACACGACGATCCGATTACAAATCTATGGTTCGTTTGCAGAACAGGCAATATTTTAGCCATTCATACCGGCGGAAGCTGTTACACAATACGAAAAAAGGTTCTTGATTTCACAAAATAAGAGGCCGACCCAAAAGGTCAGCCTCTTGTATATTACCCCCGCTGCTATCGCAGCTGCCCCGATTAGGCCGGAGACAAGCTAGTCGAGCAGTTCGGCGAGAGTTTCCTCGAGAGCGGCGCCGCGAAGATTCTTTGCGGCAATCTTACCGTCAGGACCGATGAGGAAGTTTGCAGGGATTGCGTTCACGCCGTAGGTCGCGGCTGCCTCGCACTGCCAGTACTTGATGTCGCTGACATGGATCCAGTACATCTTGTTATCCTCGACAGCCTTGAGCCATGGCTCCCTGTCACTGTCAAGTGAAACGCCGTAGATCTCGAATCCCTTGTCATGGTACTTTCCGTAGGCATCAACGAGATATGGGACCTCGCCCATGCATGGGCCGCACCATGAAGCCCAGAAGTCGATGAGCACCCACTTGCCCTCGCCCACTACGCTGGAAAGAGGAAGCGCGTTGCCGTTCACGTCAGGGAGATTGATCTCGAGGAATGGCTGGCCCACCGCATTCTTCCTGAGGATCTCTATCCTCGCTGTGAGCTTGGTCATGACCTGGGTCGCAGCGAACTTAGGATTGATCTTCGCGATAGCCTCCTCAAGTTCCCTTGCGTCCATGTCGTACTGCATTGACTGGAGCATGAGAACCGACAGGTAATTGTCGAAATTATTCTCGTAGAGAGCAGCGTCAAGCGAGTCTGCCTGCTCATAGATGGAGTCCTTCTCCTCGTCGGTCGCAGCCTTACGATATGCCTCGCTGAGCTCGCTCATCTTGTTGCGATACTCCTGATAGATATCATTGACGCGAGTACCTATGACCTTGGTTTCCCTTCCCTTCTTGACATAGTTCACGGTACCTGGCTCAGCTATGACAGTCGCGAATGAGCTGCCCTGGATGTCGCGCACATAGAGCACACCCATGGTCTCATTCAAAGGAACTGTTACACTGAAGCAGCTGTCCACCACGGGAACAACGGCAAGGGTGTCGCCGTCTGCGACGACATAAACGTTCTCCGCACCGCTGTCGATCTTTCCATTGATCACAAGTTCATTCCTGTTTGCACATGCCACGGCAAGGAGAGCCGCAACTGCCGATGTGATAAGTCTTATAGTCTTCATCTTTTCCGATTTGTTTACATTCCTGCCGGAGTACTTGCCCGGCCGAGTACTTTGCGGCGGCAAATATACGGGCTTTTCGATTTATTGTCATATATTTATAGTCACCAAACACGAAAACAAGCCAATAACACTATGAACAAGTTCATGCTCGCGCTCTCGGCAGCGCTCTGCATCGGTGCGATAAGCGCCAATGCCCAGGTCAAGGAAGATTTCGTTCCTTCACCAAACAATCAGGACGGCAAGCAGTACCCAATGGTCAACTCGGAAAGACGCGTACGCGTGAAGATCAACGCACCTGGTGCGCAGTCCGTAAAGCTCGACATCGGAAGCAAGCTCTATGAACTCACAAAGGGTGAGGACGGCCAGTGGATCGGCACTTCAGATCCTCAGGACGAGGGTTTCCACTACTACCAGATCAACATCGACGGCGCTGATGTTCCGGATCCGTCTACCGAATATTATTATGGTTGCAGCCGTTGGGGCAGCGGAATCGACGTTCCTGCGGCAGACCAGGACTTCTACCAGCTCAAGGACGTTCCTCAGGGCGAAATCCGCGAGATCTACTACTGGTCCGAGTACAACAAGGCCATGCGCCACTGCTACGTATACACCCCTGCAGACTATGACAAGAACAAGAAGAAGCGCTACCCTGTACTCTACCTCCAGCATGGCGGCGGAGAGAGCGAGCACGGATGGGCACAGCAGGGTAAGACTGGAATCATCCTCGACAACCTCATCGCTGAAGGCAAGGCTCTCCCATTCATCGTAGTCATGGACAACGGTACATGGATGAAGTTCAAGAGGGCAGACGGTTCGACTCTCACCATGGGTCCACGCAGACCTGGCCAGGGCGGAATGAACCTTCCTGAGGATTGGACCGAGGGCTTCAGGAACACCCTCATCCAGGACATCATCCCTATGATCGACGCTCGCTTCAGGACCATCGCTGACAAGGATCACCGCGCTCTCGCAGGCCTTTCAATGGGTGCAATGGAGACCAAGGAAATCGGTCTCAAGCGTTCTGACGTATTCGGCTCGCTCGGAATCTTCAGCGGCGGCACCATCTCAGCGGAAGAAGCTGCTGCGGCTCCAGGATTCAAGAAGAACAACAAGCTAACCTTCGTAAGCTACGGTTCACGTGAGGTCGAGGGCGGACGCCAGGGAGGCGACCCTAAGGTAATCACTGACGGTCTCGCAGCAGCAGGCTACAACGCCCACTACTATGTTTCCAACCAGACCGCACACGAGTGGCAGAGCTGGCGTCGCAGCCTATACCAGTTCGCGCAGCTTCTCTGGAAATAATCCTCGACACAATAGAATCATAAAGGGAGCCGCTCAGGTTCCCTTTTTTTCTTTCAGAATACTGGAATTGCTATCTTTGCCCCATCATGTACGGAATAATCAAAAGAATCAGCGACCTGCTGAGCGGCAAGGCCAGCATTTTCGTGATACTCACCGCAGTCGTCACCTTCTTCTTCCCTGAAATCTTCGCATGGGTGAAGGGACAGACCCAGACCGTGATACTCGGAATCATCATGCTCACGATGGGCCTCACCCTCAAACCGGAGGATTTCCGCGAGCTCGCCCGCCGGCCTCTGGACATACTCATCGGCACCTTCGCGCAGTTCACGATCATGCCGATAGTAGCATTCTCGCTGGCATGGGTATTCTCCCAGATTCCCGCCGCCGCTCCGTATTCCGCAGCACTCACCATCGGCATCGTGCTCGTCGGTTGCTGCCCGGGCGGAGTTTCGAGCAACATCATGTCCTTCCTCTGCAAGGGAGACGTCGCATATTCGGTCGGAATGACCTGCGTTTCCACCCTGCTTGCTCCGGTGCTGACTCCCCTTCTGGTGCTCTGGCTCGCCGGTGCGAAGGTCGACGTGGACGCGATCGGAATGTTCAAGCAGATACTCATCGTCACCATCTTCCCTATCGCCATCGGCTTCTTCCTGAACCTCTGGCTCGGGCATAAGGACGTGTTCCAGAAGATACAGTCGGTGATGCCGGGAGTGTCCGTGACCGCGCTGGCATGCATTGTCGGAGGAGTGGTCACGACCGTCCATGACCCGCTCGTCGAGAACGGACTCTCGATGTTCCTGATCATCTTCGCGATGGTATTCTGCCACAACGCCAGCGGCTACCTCCTGGGCTACCTCGCAGGTACGCTCTTCCATTTCCCGACCGCAAAGAAGCGAACCATCAGCATCGAGGTCGGCATGCAGAACGCAGGCCTGGGAACCAACCTCGCGATGACCTTCTTCGTCGCCACCAACCCGCTCGCAGTGGTTCCGTGCGCCATCTCATGTGCATGGCACAGCATATCCGGCACCATACTCGCGAACCTCTTCTCCATGTCTGACAAGAAGAAGGAGTCCAAGTAATGGGTGCGATCGACCTCTATGGGCTCGGGCTCGTCGGACTGTTCATAGGCACGCTCCTCGCAGGTTCGTTCGTGCCGTTCAGCGCTGATGCACTCTTCGTTGCCTTCGCCGCCATTTATGACGGGGACATGCTCCCCTGCCTGCTGGTCGCCATCATCGGCAACTGGATCGGAGGCATGGTGACCTACCTCTGCGGAAGGCTCGCAAAGTGGGAATGGGTTGAGAGGAAATTCAAGATCAAGCCGGAGACGCTCGCGAGGCAGAAATCAAGGATTGACCAATACGGCGTCCTGATCGCCCTGGTCGCATGGATCCCGATCTTCGGACAGGCAGTGCTGCTCTCCCTGGGGTTCTACAAGTCCAAGCTGATTCCGACCATGGTCATCCTCGCCGCAGGAATCACGATACGTTTCCTCGCCTGGGCCCTCATCCTAGGATAACAAGAAGTGGCAGCTGCGACAGCAACGGGGGTAAAACAGCAGAGGCCGGCCCCCAAAGGGCTGGCCTCTGCATATAAGTAGGATATCCTACTTTGGGCATCCTAATTATAGGACATCTTACATTCGTTGTCAAGAACCATCGTGGCCTCGGTCTGAGGATCGAAAGGAGCCCACTTCGGAAGCTTCGGAGTATTAGGATCGCCGGTCTTCACAAACTGTATCCATGCCGAACTCATCTTGTCCGCAAGAGCATAAGCCTCCTTGGTTCCGCCAGTCATCTCGCGCTGTACAGAGACATTGTTGAACATGAAAGGAAGTTCCATGCCATGGCAGGCAGCAAGGGCTCTGTCATTGACCTCCGAGATCCATGAGAAGAGATATACGTATGCAGGAGCACCGCCCTGGGCAGCCTTGATACCAGCCTGATCAAGGACATTCTTTCGAACGCGCTCGTCAATTGTGAACTCGACATTGTTGGTATAGCAGAACTCATTGAGGTTCGAACCGATGAGCATAGGGACGTCACGGCTGATTTCCGGTGCCGGATCGAAAGGATGCTGAGGGAGCACGGTCCCATCCACTACAGGAGAGAAACGTCCTCCTGCCTTGCGGCCAGCCGCATTTCCGGCAGCGAGCACATCCTCGTAAGGAAGTGCGGCAAGCTGCTCCGCGAGCTGCTGGGCAGGAGCCTCAGGATTGAGACCGAGGGCCTCGAGGAAGGCCTTGCATACTGCAGGAGAGTTGCTGCCCTCCATCTGACGGATGGTAGAGCCGCTCTGTACGATTGCCCTGTGGAAAAGGCCCTTCGCAGAAGGCATGGCCATGAGGGTGGAAGTCTTTCCACCGCCACCTGACTGACCGCCGATGGTCACGCAACCCGGATCACCGCCGAACTCTGCGATATTGTCCCTTACCCACTCAAGCGCCTTCACGAGATCCTGCATTCCGAGGTTCGCCGAGTTTGCGAAAGGACCGCCGAGAGGACTGAGGTCAAGATATCCGAGGACATTGAGCCTGTGGTTCACAGTCACGACGACGATATCGCCCTTCTCCGCGAGCGAGCGGCCGTCCTGAGCAGGGAGGAAGATTGAGGAACCGCTGGTGTAACCGCCACCATGGATCCACACGAAGACCGGACGCTTCTTGCCGTCGAGGGCCGGAGTCCACACATTGAGGACCTGGCAGTCCTCGCTCATCATCTCGATCTTGAACTGGAATCCGAAATCATAGTCGGTAGGAGTTCCGAACTTCACGTTCTGGTCCTGCTGAGCCTTCGGTCCATAGACCTGGGTCTTGAGTACTCCGTCATGGTGGTCAGGATACTCCGGAGCCATAAACCTTTCGGCCTTGGCATATCTGATTCCCTTGAAGGTATAGATTCCGTCATCGCAGTAGCCCTGGATGTCTCCATAGATGGTATGAGCGATAGAATCCTCCCCTGTCGTGATCGGACCGGGAACGGACGAACTGTTGCAGCAGGACGCAGCAAGAAGTGCCGCGCCGAGCATGGATGCAAATAAGTGTACGGTTTTCATGGTTGTATAAGTGTTATTAATCGTTCATTGCTATGCTTTCGAGCAGCTTCACGGCGTCGACATACTGGGTGATGCCCTCGGCAACCTTCTTCGCATCCTGCATCGCGTGCACGACAGTCGCCTGCCTGTTGGCCACGTCACCTCCGGCGAACACGCCCTTGAGCGAAGTCATGCCGTAAGGAACTTCCCTGGTGAGGAGGTATCCTTTGTCGTCCACCTTGATTCCGTTGGTCGTCTTCGGGATTCTGGTCGACGGAACCGCACCTACTGCCATGAGCACGATGTCCGCGTCCACGGTCCTTCGAGAAGAGCTGCCATCCTCGTTCTTGGTCTCGATCACGATCTGCTTGATGTTCTTATCCTTGTCCGCGAAGATCTCGACGATCGACGCATTCCAGTTGAAGAGTATACCCTCCTTGACCGCATCATCATACTCGGCGCGCAGCGCAGCCATCCTGTCGATGGTCCTGTGATATACTATCTCCACCTTCTCGGCACCGAGTCGAAGCGAAGTTCGAGCTGCATCCATCGCAGTGTTTCCGCAACCGACGACGAACACCTTGTCGCCCTCCTTCACCTCGATCTCCTCCGCATTCAGATGTCCCTCTCGGTTCATCTGCACGCGGCGAAGGAAATGGGTGGCATGTCTGACGCCCGGCATTCCTTCCTTGCTGCTGGCCAATTCTTCCGAGCCGTCGACATGGACAGGGACCTCGAGCGTACGAGGCTTACCTGCACCGATTCCGATGAACACGGCATCGAAGCCACTCCTGAAAAGGTCGTCGACAGTGATATCAAGACCGACATGGGAGTTCAGGTGAATAGCTACGCCGAGTTCCTCGACATATCGCACCTCCCTCCTCACGACCTCCTTCGGAAGCCTGTACTCAGGTATGCCGAAGGTCAGCATTCCGCCGGCCTCTGGCTCGACCTCGAAGATCTCCACGCTGAAACCTTTTCGAGCGAGATCGCCGGCCACGGTTAGACCAGCTGGGCCCGAACCAACGACTGCGATCTTGCCCCTGTTCTTCGGAGCCACCGCCTCATGGGTGAGCTGAGCCTCGGCATCGAAGTCCGCGACGAACCTCTCGAGCTTGCCGATGTTGATATGCTTGCCGCTCTTGCCGAGCACGCACGAACCCTCGCACTGCTTCTCATGTCCGCAGACGCGTCCGCAAACCGCAGGAAGGTTGCTCTTCGTACGTATGATCTTAATTGCGTTTCCGAGATTACCCATGCTGAGCTCATGGATCCACTCAGGTATTTCGTTTCCGATAGGACAGCCCTTCTGGCACATTGGCACCTTGCACCTGAGGCAGCGCTGAGATTCGCGTATGGCCTCCGCCAGAGAGTAGCTCTCGTTTACTTCATCAAATCCGTTCATAATCTATTGTCTTTCGATACAAATATATAAATAAGGCCCGGAATTACGCCATTTTGTATAATATGGAGTCATGTTTGACCTATCAGGAATCCCTTTGTGGTTACGATAATGTCGATTGTGATTATTGTGGATAAGCTTTTTCATATTTGCTTCAGTGAATCAGACGAAATAAAAAAGCCGGGCAATAGGCTCAATACTGCATACACGACAACCCAAAAGATCCGAAATCCTCCGGTATTGCCACCGGGGGCTTTTCATTTTTATAGACCGCTCTCTCGAAAAATCACTTATATTTGTATATGGTATTCTGCCCCAGGCAGAGAAGTAGTGTACAATTATGGATATCAAGAGCATCGGCGTCATGACTTCCGGAGGCGACGCACCGGGAATGAATGCAGCCATCAGGGCTGTGACACGTTCAGCCATCTTCCAGGGCTGGAAGGTATTCGGAATCTATCGCGGTTACGAGGGCCTCATCAAGGGCGACATCGAGGAATTCACCTCGGAGAGCGTCAGCAGCACCATCCAGCGCGGAGGTACCATCCTCAAGACAGCAAGAAGCAAGGACTTCATGACCGTCGAAGGTCGTGAGAAGGCTTATGAGAACATCAAGAAGTTCGGCATCGACGCCCTCGTCGTTATCGGCGGCAACGGTTCGCTCGCAGGAGCTCAGCAGCTCGCGAAGGAGTATGACATCCCTTGCGTCGGACTTCCTGGCACCATCGACAACGACCTCTACGGAACAGACATGACCATAGGATACGACACAGCCCTCAACACCATCGTTGACTGCGTCGACAAGATCCGCGACACCGCGACTTCTCACAATCGCATCTTCTTCGTCGAGGTGATGGGACGCGATGCAGGTTTCCTCACCCAGAACAGCGCCATCGCTTCAGGTGCGGAGGCTGCCATCATACCAGAGGACATGACCGGTATCGAACAGCTCGAGCAGTTCATCGCCCGCGGAATCCGCAAGAGCAAGAACTCCAGCATCGTGCTCGTTTCCGAGAGTCCTAAGGACGGCGGTGCGATGTACTATGCTGAGCAGATGCGCAAGAATCATCCTGAGTTCGACGTCCGTGTGACCATCCTCGGCCATCTCCAGCGCGGTGGTACCCCTACAGCTTACGACCGTATCCTCGCGTCCCGTCTCGGCGTCGCAGCCATCGAGGCTCTCAATGAGGGTCAGCGCAACGTGATGGTCGGCGTGAAGAATGACCAAATCGTATACGTTCCTTTCTCTCGCGCAATCAAGTTCGACAAGCCTATCGACAAGGAACTCATCAATGTCCTGAGCGTCCTGTCGATATAATATAGGTAAGGAGGGTGCTGGCGGCTTGATGCATATGCCGCCGCGCCAGGGCAACAATCGCAAAACACTGTCTATCAGCGACATACTATAATGACGGCTCCCCCGAAAGAGGGAGCCGTCATTATATCATCATGCTGAGAACCAGCACGTTATGATCAGAGCGCAGGCTGGATTACTCCTCTGGCTGAGCACCGGTAAGAGCATTGAACTGCTCCTCGGATATCATCTGACAGTTACCGTTGAACTTGCTGCCAAGCTCGATGCTGATACGGCGAGTCTGGATGTTTCCCACGAGGTTACCACCCTCCTTGAGAGAGAAGGTATCCTTCACGAAGATGTTGCCGTTGATGGCACCCCAGATATCGATGTCATTGCAGATGATGTCACCGACGATCTTGGCAGTGTCACCGATGATTACGCGACCATTCGAAGTAAGCTTTCCCTCGAAGTTTCCATCGATTCTGATGTCATTAGGAGAAATGATTTCACCCTTGATGGTGATGTCGGCAGCTACGCGGCTAGCCGTGTTGTTGCTTGATGGCTGTTCTTTCATATCTGTAATCTTTTAATATCTGTTAAAGTCCCCTACCGTGGCAATTCTTGAACTTCTTGCCGCTTCCGCATGGGCATGGATCGTTACGTCCTACCTGCTTCTCGACATGGACTGGCATGTTGCTCTTAGGTTCGCCTCCGTTGGTCACGAGATCCGAACGGCTGGTGCGTACCTGGCTCATGTCCTGCTGCCTTCTCTGCTGCTGTGCTGGCGAAGGAGCCGGTGCCTGGCTTGCGTCGCGAAGAGGAATCTGTGCCCTGAAGAGGAACGAGAGGATTGCCTTGTTGAGGCCTTCGAGCATATTCCTGAAGAGGTCGAAGCTCTCGAGCTTGTACACGAGAAGCGGATCCTTCTGCTCGTATGACGCATTCTGTACAGACTGCTTGAGGTCGTCCATCTCGCGGAGATGCTCCTTCCAGTGGTCGTCGATCTGCCAGAGAGTGATGGTCTTGCTGAGGACGCGTGCAATCTCCTTCGCCTCGGTCTCGTAAGCCTTCTTGAGGTTGACGGAGATGGTCACCATCTTATGACCGTCGGTCACAGGAACCGCGATGTTCTGGTATATCGCACCCTGGTTCTCGTAGACCTCCTTGATGATAGGATATGCCTTCTGGGCCATGGTGTCCATACGGCGCTGGTATACTGCGAGCATGTTCTTGAAGAGCGCCTCCTTGATGTCGGCGACCTTCGCACCGGCATAGAACTCCTCATCGAAGCCGAGGTCGATGGAGAGAGATGCCATGACGATCTCGTTGAAATCCTCGTAGCTGCATCCCTCAGAAGCCTCCGCAAAGATCTGAGCCATATCCTGCATCATGTTCATCACGTCGATCTCCACCCTCTCGCCAGAGAGCGCGTTGCGACGCTTGGTATAGATGACCTCCCTCTGGAAGTTCATCACGTCATCGTACTCAAGGAGTCTCTTACGGATACCGAAGTTGTTCTCCTCGACCTTCTTCTGTGCCTTCTCGATGGCATTTGAAAGCAT
>JAKSJQ010000023.1 GCA_024402115.1 Bacteroidales bacterium
TGTATAAGAGAGTACTTCTTAAACTCAGCGGCGAGAGCCTCGGCGGCCCTGCCGGAAAAGGTATCGACGAAAAGTGGCTCGAGCGCTACGCCATCGAGATCGCAGACGCAGTGAAGGCCGGACTCCAGGTCGGCATCGTCATCGGCGGCGGAAACATATTCCGCGGCCTCCAGGGCGTAGGAAAAGGTTTCGACCGCGTGAACGGCGACAAGATGGGAATGCTTGCAACCGTGATCAACTCGCTCGGACTTGCAATGGCCATCCGCTCACAGGGCGTGGAGGCTGAGGTGTTCACCGCGACCCCGATGCAGCCGGTGGCACGCTACTACATGAGGGATGACGCTGTCAAGGTAATGGAGAACGGAGGTGTCGCACTCATCGCGGGCGGTACCGGAAACCCATTCTTCACCACCGATTCAGGAGCCGCTCTCCGCGCTCTCGAGATCAAGGCTGACGCTCTGCTCAAGGGCACCAGGGTCGACGGAGTCTACACTGCAGATCCGGAGAAGGACCCTACCGCAACAAAATACGATGAGCTCACCTTCGCGAAGGCCATCAACGATCACCTCAAGGTGATGGACCAGACAGCTTTCGCTCTCTGCAGCGACGGAAACATGCCTATCATCGTATTCGACATGAATCAGACCGGCAACCTCACCAAGCTCCTCAACGGCGAGAAGGTCGGAACACTCGTACACGTATAACCACAGACTAAATCCACAGTTATGATAAACAAAGCAAAAGACATCGTCGCAGCTTCAAAGGCGAAGATGAACGACGCAGTCAAGTTCCTCGAGGAGGATCTCAAGACATACCGTGCCGGCAAGGCCAATCCACTCGTGTTCAACAGCGTGATGGTTAACTACTATGGCTCAGACATGCCAGTTCCTCAGGTAGCTTCGGTGACCACTCCTGACGCGAAGACCATTCTCATCCAGCCTTGGGAGAAGAAGATGATCCCTCTCATCGAGAAGGCCATCATCGACGCAAACATCGGCATGACCCCACAGAACAACGGCGAGAGCATCCGCTGCACCGTTCCTGCACTCACCGAGGAGCGCCGCAAGGAGCTCATCAAGAAGGCTAAGGCTTCAGGCGAGAATGCCAAGGTCGTAGTGCGCAACGCACGCCGCGACGCAATCGACGCACTCAAGAAGCTCATCAAGGAAGGTCTTCCTGAGGACGTCCAGAAGGATCAGGAGCAGGCGGCACAGAAAGAGACCGATGCAGCAGTGAAGAAGATCGACGAGACCATCGCTGCAAAGGAGAAGGAAATCCTCACCGTATAAGCAAATTGAAAAGGATAGCGATACAAGGTTTTTCGGGCTGCTTTCACGAACAGGCAGCCCGAAAATTTTACTCTGAGCCTATCGAGATCGTGGAATGTGCGACCTTCGAGGGGCTCTTCACGGCAATGGCCGAAGGCCGTGCGGACGCAGCCATCATGGCGGTGGAGAACACCACTTCCGGTGGACTGCTCCCCAACTATGAGCTCCTGCGCAAGCATGGAAAGAAGATCAAGGGAGAAGTGTTCCTCCGCATCGAGCAGAACCTCATGGCCCTCCCCGGCCAGAAGCTCGAGGACATCAAGGAGGTGCGCACCCACTACATGGCGTTCAACCAGACCAGAGAATTCTTCAAGGGACATCCTGAGATGCGCCTCGTAGAGACCGAAGACACCGCCCTCAGCGCGGCTCAGGTGTCGAGGGAACAGCTCAGTGGCGTCGCAGCGGTGGCTTCTTCGCTCGCGGCTGAACTCTATGGGCTCGAGATCGTCTGCCCAGGCATCGAGACATACAAGCAGAATTTCACCAGGTTCCTCATCATCGACGACAGCATCGAAGTTCCGGTGGAGGAAGCGAACAAGGCAACCATGTGCTTCACTCTGCCTCACCAGCCGGGCTCACTCGCACATGTGCTGACCATCATGTCATTCTACGGCATGAACCTCACGAAGATCCAGTCCCTCCCTCTTCCGGGCAGGGAGTGGCAATACTTCTTCTACATCGAAATCAAGCACGAAGACCACCTCAGGTTCGAACAGGCTCTCGCGGCAGTCAGGCCGCTGATGGAAGACCTTACCATCATGGGTGAGTACCGTGCAACAATATAGGAAACGAACATGATAATCAAGCCAGCAAAAAGGACGGACTCCCTCCATCCTTACTACTTTTCGATAAAGAACCCTGAGGTCGCAGCTATCAGCAAGGACCGCGTCGAGCGCGGCCTCTCTCCTGTGATCAACATGGGCATCGGAGCACCGGACGGCATGCCGCCCGCAGAGGCAATCCAGGCGCTCTGCGAGTCGGCTCAGCAGAAGGACAGCCACAAATATCAGAACTACTTCGGTCTCCCTGAGCTCCGTCAGGCCTATGCCGACTGGTACAAGAGGTACTACAACGTAGACCTCGATCCCGTCAGCGAGATACAGCCTCTCGTGGGTTCGAAGGAAGGCATACTCATGATCTGTCTCACCTTCCTCAACGAAGGTGACAAGGTGCTCATGCCGGATCCGGGCTACCCTACCTACACCTCGGCGACAGCACTCGCTCAGGCAGGCGTAGTCACCTACCAGCTCAAGCAGGAGCTCGGCTGGCAGCCTGACTTCGACGAGCTCGAGAAGATGGACCTCACCGGCGTCAAGCTCATGTGGGTGAACTACCCTAACATGCCTACCGGAGCACCAGCTACCCGCGAACTCTACCGCAAGCTCGTAGCCTTCGCAAAGAAGCACAGCATCATGGTCGTCAACGACAACCCATACAGCTTCATCCTCAACAAGGAGCCTCTCTCCATCCTCGAGACCGAGGGTGCGAAGGACTGCTGCATCGAGCTCAACTCCCTCAGCAAGGCCCACAACATGTCAGGATGGCGTCTCGGCATGGTTGCAGGCGACGCAGAGAGCGTACATGAGATCAGGAAGGTGAAGAGCCAGATGGACTCAGGTATGTTCAAGCCTCTCCAGCTTGCAGCGATCCAGGCCCTCAACGCCGGCCCAGAGTGGTTCGAGGCCCTCAACGCGGAATACAGCGCGCGCAAGGAATATGTCTGGAAGCTCTTCGACATGATCGGCGCGAAGTACGAGAAGGACGCCCAGGGACTCTTCGTCTGGGGCAAGGTCGACGAGGACAATCCTTACGCTCAGGGCGGTGACCCATCAAAGACCCTCGGAGAAAGGGTTTCAGACAAGCTGCTCTACGAAAAGGGCGTGTTCATCACCCCAGGTTTCATCTTCGGTCACGGTGGCGACAACTACGTCAGGGCATCGCTCTGCGCTCCGATTCCTATGATCGAGAAAGCGATCGATCTGATCAAGTAAGATTACATCCGATACGATATAAAAAAGGCCTCGCTTCTGCGGGGCCTTTTTTATATCCGGAAATTTCCGAGACTAGAGCGGAAGCGTCTTCTCACGAAGCCATGCTGCGATCTCTGCAGGAAGCTTCGGTGCGAGAGTACGGTATACCTTCTCGTTGAACTTGTTGAGCCACTCGATCTCCTCGAAGGTCATCAGGTGCTTGAGGATAGGAGCGGTGTCGATGTGGCAGCAGGTAAGCTCCTCGAAGCCGCACCAGTGGCGGAACTCATTCTCGCCGAGGTCGACACAGAGGTTGGTATTCTCATGACGCACGCCGTGCATGCCCTCACGGTAGAGGCCAGGCTCGATCGTGGTCACCATACCTGGAAGTATAGCCTGCTCGTAGAGGTTCTGGCGAAGATCCTGAGGTCCCTCATGGACGCCGAGGAAGAAGCCTGTGCCGTGGCCGGTGCCGTGACCGAAGTCGCGCTGAGCCCTCCACATAGGCATACGTGCCATAGAGTCGAGGCGGCAGCCTGCGGTTCCGTAAGGGAACACAGACATGGTGAAGTCGATCATGCCCCTGAGCACGAGAGTATAGTCGAGTCTCTCGAGATCCGTACATGGTCCGAGAGGAACAGTCCTGGTGGTATCCGTAGTTCCGAAGAGATACTGTCCGCCTGAGTCGATGAGATAGAGACCCCAAGGCTTGAGCTCAGGAGCGGTCTCGTCCTGAGGAGTGACATAATGAGGAAGAGCTGCGCCGGCGCCGTAAGCCGAGATGTTCTCGAAGCTGTCGCCCTTGTATCCCGGAATCTCGGCACGGAGGGAAGTGAGCTTCACGGAAGCGTCCCACTCAGTGACATGGCCGCCGGAAGCGACAGCCTTCTCGAGCCAGTATACGAACTTGGTCATTGCAACGCCGTCCTCGATGTAAGCCTCACGGAAGCCTGCGATCTCGGTCGCGTTCTTGATGCCCTTGCGAAGCCTTACAGGAGAGACGTCCATGGTGATGTTGTCGTCACCGAAGATGTCAGCAAGCTTCTTGGATACTGGATAGTTGAGAGTAGCCGGATCTACATAGATCTTCTCGCAGGTGGCCTGAGCTGCCATGAGTCCGACAGCGAGGTCGCTGTAGCCACTGACCTTCACGCCGTCCTTCTCGAGCTCCTCGAAGCTGTCGAGGGTCTCGTCGTCAAGATCCTTGAGAGAGTCCTTCTTGACGAACCACTCGACCTTGTCCTTAGCCACGAGCAGATAGGACATCACGAGCGGGTTGTAGGCGATGTCGCCGCCGCGGACGTTGAGCATCCACGCAATCTCCGCAAGATCGGTGATGAGCATCGCGTCGCAGCCCTTCTCCTGAAGGAAGCCGCGGAGCCATGCGAACCTCTCGAGACGGGACTCGCCGGCGAACTCGACGCCGAGGGTCTCGATAGGAGACTGAGGGATCTCAGGTCTGTCCTCCCAGAGCTGGCTGAGCATGTCAGGGACATCGACGATCTCGAAGGTGGAGAGCTTCGCGATTGCGTCCGCGCTCTGGCAGAGTCCGTCGACTGCGATGACGGCACCTGCCGGGAACACCGTAGGAAGCCACTCCGGTATGGTCACCTGCTCCGGCACTCTGAGCTTGTGGAGCTCGATTCCAGTTCCAGGAAGCACCTTGTTGGCTGCGATGAAGTACCTGGTGTCAGTCCAAAGACCGGCATGATCCATGGTGACGACGATGTCGCCGTACTCACCTGAGAAGCCGCTGAGCCACTCCACCTGCTTCCAACGGAGAGCCGGATACTCGCTGCTGTGAGGGTCGGTCGCGGTGACGATCACTGCGTCCCAGCCGTTCCTCGCCATGATCGCCCTGAGGGCCGCGATTCTTTCTGCGTATAAATTTGCCATGTTATTGTCTATGTGATTATCTGTTTACTAAAGGTCCTTGTGTGGGTAGAGAGCCTCCCACCAGCTGTCGTCGTCCTGGAGGTACTTCGCGAACCACGCCATCTGGGTGTTGTGCCACCAGATGTGCTTGTTGTACTCGTTGATATGGTGGTTCTCACCTTCAACTGAAACGAACGCGGTCTCCTTTCCGAGGAGCTTGAGCGCGGTGAACATCTGTACGCTCTCGTTGTAAGGGACGTTGGTGTCGCCGGTGCCATGGAGGAAGAGAAGAGGAGTGTTCACGGTCTCAGGATGGTAGAGAGGTGACTGCTCGACATAGAGGTCCTTCCTTGTCCATGGGTAGCTGTTCGCCATCGAGGTCTCGCTGTAGCTGTAGCCCCAGTAGCCGTAGCCCCAGTAGCTGGTATGGTCGCTGATACCCGCATGTGAGATCGCGCATGCGAAGATGTCGGTGATGGTCTGGAGGTACATGGTCATGAATCCACCGTAGCTTGCTCCAACGCAACCGATCTTGTCCGCGTTCACGAAGTCATGGGTCGCGGTGAACTCCTTGGTAGCCTCGATGATGTCGCGTGCAGGATCGACTCCGGCAGTGTTCACGTGACGGGCAGACCACTTCTGGCCGAATCCGGTTGCGCCGCTAGGCTGTACGATCAGTGCGACATATCCGAGTGCGGACCAAGTCTCCTGCGGATAGTTGGACTCGAAGTTCCTGCTGGTTGGAGAGCAACCGCCGTAGTAGTTGACGATCATAGGATACTTCTTCGCAGGATCGAAGTTCACAGGGAGATAGTAGCGGCAGAGAACCTCCTCTCCGAGAGAATTCTTGAAGGTCCATGCGATGCAGTCGCCGACGGTGATGCCCTTGAGAGACTTCGCGCTGAAGTCCTCGATGAGGCTAATCTTCTGCTTCTTGGTACCGAAGGTCTTGAGGTCGGTAGCGTAGAGACGGTCAGAGTTGGTAGCGCCCTGGCCATGGAATGCAAGCACAGGAGCCTCCGCAGCGATGCTGAATCCACGGATGAGCTCCTCAGGAAGATCCATCCTGTTGAAATTGCCGTTGGAAGGATCGAGAGTAAAGAGGCTCACTGAGTCCCTGTTCTCCGCGGTGAAATAGATCTTGTTGTCAAGCTTGTTCCAGACTGCGCTCTGTACGCATGGGTCGAACTCCTTGGTAAGCGGAGTCACGTCCTTGCTTGCGATATCGAGCATATAGAGCTGGAGATCGGTCATGGATGGGGTCTGACCCTCGTCCACAGCTGCGCCGAGCCAGTCAAAAGCCTCAGGGGTACCGGTCAGGAGGACCTTCTTGCCGTCAGGAGAGAACTGTCCGCCATGTACGAAGCCGTCACGGCACACGAGGGTATCCACGAGCTCGAGGCTCTGGAGATCCACGAGATAGATGGAGTTGACGTCGGTAGGACGGGCGGTAAGGCGAGCCTCAGACTTGCTGAGGAGTGCATAGCGACCGTCATTGGAAACGTCTGAGAGATATGCGTTGTTGTAACCGAAGGTAAGAGGCTGCATCACGCCGGTAGCAAGGTCATATACAGCGACAGAGCTGCGGTTGCGCCAACCTGGCTGACGGTCGTCCGGAACGAGGATCTCGAAGATTTCCTTCTTCTCCTGAGGTCCTTCGTTGTAGATGGTATAGATGAGCTTGTCCTCGGTAGGAGTGAAATCGAAGCTTCCCTCTGGGAGGCTCTTGACGAGCACCTCCTGCTTTCCGCTTGCAGGGTCCACGGTCACGAGCTCAAGGCCCTCGAGACCCTGACGGGTGAACCAGTAACGGTTGGTCTTAGGCATCCACCTTGCAGACTGGCCCTCGCTGATGACATTGCCGCTCTCGCGCTCGATGATCTTGACGAATGAGCGGTCATGGCCCGGAGCCCTCTGTGAAGTGCGTACGATCATGTACTTTCCGTCAGGAGAAAGCGAGACACCGCTCGAACGGCGTGAGTCGAGGAGCGTGGTCACTGTATAGAGACGTCCATCCTCCTTTGCCATGTCGATGATCTGGACATGGTCCTTGACGATATCCGGAACATCCACGGAAACTTTCACCGACTCTGAGGTACCTGGCTCGATGGCGTACTTCACGACCACCTTGTGGTTACCCGGCTCGAAGGTCACGCTGCCGCTCTGCTTCTTTCCGTTCACGAACACCTGATAGTTCTTGAGAGCGGAATCCACATCGATGCTTCCCTTGAAATACCTGTCGTTCTGGATCTCGAATCCGAGAAGTCCTACCGAATAGGCATCGGCAGGAGCGCTGAGGGCGCCGCCTGAGAAGCTTGAGCCCTTCTCGACCATTGTAAGGTCCATTCCTCCGTCGAGGATGCTTGACACATCGAGTTTCTTTCCGTTGACATCGGTCTGGTCGAACTGGATCGGAGCCTTGACCGAGATAGGTCCCGCATGGCGGAACGAACTGACCTCTATCTTCTCAGCATTGGCTGCAAAGCCAGAGATCAATGCCACAGCTGCTGCGGCGAGGAGTCTTCTGTTCATATCTTTTGAAGAATTGTTTCAATCCTCCAAAGATAGCAAAAAAATCGGGGTCGGAGACTATCAGAACCAGAGATGTTCGACCAGAATCTTGAGACCGATGCATATCAGCACCAGTCCGCCGAATATTTCGGCTCCCCTGTGGAACCTGTGACCAACGATATGGCCTATGCAGAGCCCCACGGCGGAGAATGCGAAGGTCGTGAGTCCGATGATGAGCACCGACGACCAGATGTCCGCACCGACGAAGGCGAAGGTCACACCGGCTGCAAGGGCGTCTATGCTGGTCGCAACGGCGAGAAGGAACATCGCCTTCGCAGCAAATGATGAGTCCACACTGTCGCATCCGTCATCCGGGCCGAGCGCCTCGCGTATCATGTTTCCGCCAATTCCGGCAAGAAGGATGAATGCGATCCAATGGTCGACGCTCTCCACGAAAGAGGCGAAGCTGACGCCGAGGAAATACCCCAGCAGCGGCATCAGAGCCTGGAATCCGCCGAACCAGAGGCCGACGCAGAGAGCGTTCCTCACGGCGACCTTCTTCAGGGTGAGTCCCTTTCCTATCGACACCGCGAATGCATCCATCGACAGGCCCACGGCGATCAGAAATATTTCAATTATTCCCATATGTTTTCCTATAACAATTCCCTTATAATCTCGTCCGAAACGAAGAATCCGGACTCCGGTATGCGTATCCTGGCGCCATCGCCGACAAGAGCCCCCGCCCTCATGAGACGCTCCATGGCTGAAGGGTCTGAAATCTCACGCAGCCTGTCCTCCGGCACACCCGCCGCGGTCCTGAGTCCGAGCATGACGTCCTCGATCTCCAGCTGCTCCCCGCTCAGCACCTCGCTTCCCCTTTCCACGCCTGCGATGTAGGCGCCGACGTCAGCGGCATTCCACGAGCGCACCCGGCCGTCGAAGCTGTGGGCCGCAGGGCCGAGTCCCACGTATGGGCTGTGGTCCCAGTAGCCGGAATTATGGCGGGCCTCCCTGCCCGGAAGAGCGAAGTTCGAAACCTCATAATGCACATATCCGGCTTCCGCAAGCATACGGCACAGAAGGTCGTACTGCCCCCTGCACATTTCCTCGTCAGCCTCGCTGAACCGGCCGTCATCGAGCATCTTCTCGAGCGCGCTGTCCGGCTCGATCGAGAGCTGGTACGCAGAGATGTGCTCAGGCGCGAGAGCGATGGCCCGTGACACGGACTCGGCCCATGTGCCGGCACCGGAGAGCAGTCCGAAGCCGAAGATGAGGTCGATGCTGATATTGTCGAAGCCGGCCCCGCGGAGTATCCCGAACGCCTTCACGGCATCATCGGCACCATGGCGCCTGTTCATCCAGCGTAGCACCCCGTCGTCGAAGGACTGCACGCCCATGCTCACCCTGGTGACACCAAGCGCCTTCAGGCCCCTGGCGTATTCGAGGCCGCCCTTGACGATGTCGTCCGGATTCACCTCGACGGTGAACTCCTCCAGGTCAAAACAGCCATGTCCGTCAGCCTGCGTCGCAGCCGTGACCCCTGTCAGGCTTCCGTGCTTCGCACTCCATCCCGTCCCGGCTCTGCCGGGCCACCCGCTCACGAAGCCGCGGGCGGCTACGGCCTTCCCGGAGTCACGGCTCGCCGCAGGTACCTCGGAAATCGTCGAAGCCAAGGCGGCAATGATACGTTTCAAAACGGAAAGAGGCAGCACCGACGGGGTGCCACCTCCTATGTAGATGGTATTTCTTCCGTTTACGGAATGGTTCCTTATCTCCTCCTGCCTCGATTCGATCTCGCGGCAAAGGGCGTCTGCGTACTGCTCCATGACTCCACTTTCCCCGCTGCAGGTCTCCGAATAGAAACCGCAATAGGTGCAGAACGATCTGCAGAAAGGGACATGGACGTATATCACCTTACCTGAGGAGAAGTTCGGTTGAACCGAGGAAAGCCTGCTCGGTGTAGGCTTCGATGGTGTACATACCCTTCACGTATGATGGGATGTCGTTGAGATAGATGCTCAGACCTACCTCTTCGCCCTCATAGTCAACCTCGCGAGATGCAGAAGTCTGGAGAGCATTGCCGGCGACGGTGATCTGACGAGATGAAGAGTTGATGAGAGTTGCACCTGAAGGATCCTTCACCACGATGTATACGCGTACCGGTCCGTGAGGAGCCAGGTCGTTTGCGACAAGGTTGAGCGAAGTGAGAAGCTTGACTACGCGGCTGCTTCGGTCGGTAGTGTTGCCTGATCCGTTGTATGCGTCAGTGTGGAGACCGGTAGCCTTGAGGATAGAACCCGATGCAACCTGGTTGGAGAGAGTGTTGACCCTCTGGTTGAGCTGCTCGTTCCTGGCCTTGCTCTCGGCAGCGTCCTTGCGTGCTGCCGCAGCCTCTGCGGTAAGCTTCTGGTTGAGAGTATTGAGCGAGTCAATCTGTACGATGTAGTTCCTCATGATGCTCCTGAGAGTACCGAGTTCCTTCTCGTACTGCCTCATCTTAGAGCGGTTGGTAGCCTCAGTCTTCTGGATTCTTTCGATGAGCTGGGCAACCTCCTCCTTCGAAGAGTCGAGCTGTGCGTTGATCGAGTCATAGTCGCTCGAGAGAGATTCGTAATCTGCCTGGAGGGCAACCATCTGCTGGGTAAGCTCCTCCTTCTCGATGTTGAGGTCATTCACGAGGGATGACTTCTGTATCCAAATGTAAGCGAGAACAGCGCCAAGTGCCACCACTGCGGCGATGAGCGCATACATCACATTCTTGAGATTCTTTTCTTCCATAGTCTACAAAATGGTTTAGATGTGCAAAAATACGAAAATATAGGGATTTTACTATATTTGCCCAGTCATCAGCAAAAATCAGGCTATTATGAAATACGCAATCAGAGCAATCAAATATTTCATCTATTTCTCGGTCCTCCTCGTCATCGTGATATTCGTTCTCGTGCAGATAAAGATGGTACCGGCAGACATCCAGGAGATCTTCCGCAACGGATATGATTCCATCTGGCAGATCGCACTCATGTTCGCAGGCCTCTCTGCAGTCTATCCCATGTTCGGATATGCGAAGAAGAGCGCAGCAGCCACCGGTTCGATCCAGGAAAGAAAGGCCGAGATACGCCAGTACATGGAAGACCGCGGCTACACCCTCGCTTCTGAGGAGGAGGGCGTCCTGAAATTCCAGCGCAGGAACCTTTTCCAGCGCATCTTCCGCATGCTCGAGGACACCGTGACCATCACCCAGGAGCTCGGCGGATTCGAATTCGAGGGCCTCAGGAGGGACATCGTCATCCTCGCCATCGGCCTTGAGACCAAGCTCAACGGAGGATACGAGGCCTAGTCCTCGTTCAGCATCTTCGCAGCAGCGCAGAGCTGCTCGTAGAACTCTTCACCGAAATACCTCTCGATAGGTTCGCGCAGGAATTCATACACGCGGATCTTTTCCTTCTTGCCCCTCGCGAAGGCATCCTTGCAGATGTCCCAGCGGTGGAGGTTGAGCGCGCGCATGCCGTTCCGCAGAGTCGACACGCGGATAGGATAGAGCCAGCATGAGATAGGCTTTCGAAAATCGCCCTTGCCCTGGAACCAGAGCTTCTCCATCGAGCAGAAGCAGTTCCCCGCCTCGTCGAAGTGGCAGTACGCACATTCCTCGCTGCCCTCGACCAGAGGAGTCACCATGTCGCCGTCCCTGTCGATCTCGAAGAAGCCCTTCGCGTCCACTGCAGCACGTCCCTGAGGGCGCATGATAGGAGAGAATATCTCATAGTTCTTCTCGATGGCGTCCGGCTCGCTTTCGTCCAGAGGGGCGCCGCTGTCACCGATGATGCAGCAGCAGCCCTTGCACTTTTCGTAGTCGCAGGCGTAGTATTCGGTAAGTATTTCTGACGACACGAGACAGTCGTCAATCTCGATTATTGTACTGTAATCCATAATATCATTTGTCTGAAGTATATTCCAACATTCCTCCTACCTGGAGGTTTGCAAAGAGCTCACGCAACTTCGCCGGGCTGACCTGAGCGATCTTGTCCGCATATTTCGTTACCATGTCCCTAGACTCGAGGAAACGCACGCGCACCGCATCGGTCCAATACCCGGGAGTCTTCTGCGCAAGCGCTATGCTGCCCGACAGAAGCTTCTTCTCCACATCCAGCCTTGCTGCAGGTACATCCTTTCTGGCCATATCCGACATCACTCCCCTGACTAGCGTCCTGACTCTCTGCAGGCTCTCGGTCTGAGCCATGCCATCGACTGCCCTGACCTTGATATGTAGCGCGTACCTGTCCTTAGGCTCGGTAACGAAGCGTCCCTCGACCTGGGCATGGTAGCCGCTGCCGTCGAGGGCTTCGACGAGGGCCTTGGAGAGCAGTCGCTCGGCTATGTCCGCAGCCATGAAATTGTCTCCGGAGAGGAAGAAATCGCACGAATAAAGCGCCTGGAAGGCTATGGTCTCGTCCTCGGTGTCGAGCTCGACCGGGACAGGGATGCTCTTTCTTGGCCGTTCAGGAGAACTCATGTCGAAGCCTCCCACAAGCTGGGAGATGGTCTTCTGGACAGAGTAGTCGGTGCGGTCGCCGATGAGCACGAGCGGGCCGCCGGACGGAGCGCCAAGCTCCGGCATGCTCGCGAAGACGAGCTGCAGCGACTTGAAAAGGAGCTGGAGGCGGGTCGCATCTGCCCGGCCCTCGAGACTTATACCCTTGGACGAGCCGCGGAATTCCATCTCGATGCCGTTTGCCGCGAGAAGGTTGAGGAAGTAGTCCCCCGGATACTGTCCCACCGCCATCTCGCGTATGGAAGGAGTCTTCTCCTCAGCACCGCGGAGCAGCCATGAGAAGTAGAACAGGCCGTCGGTCTGCATCTTCCTATATATTATGTTCAGCCCGTTTGAGTATGTCCATGAATTGCCCCCGGTGAGAATGTCCTTCTTCATCACCGGATCCTTGATCTTCCTTTTCTGCAGGGACGGGAAGCCGAGAGTGTCGGCGTAGTTCAGGTCCATGATTCTTCCCACGCGCCCGTTGTCCCGCACAAGGCTGCGAAGCTTCTCCGAGTCCAGGCCCTGCGGTGCACCATCGAGGACGACCTCAAGATAGCCCTCGTCCGAGAGACTGGCCGTGAACATATTGAAGAAGCCGAGGCGCTCCTCGTCAGTCTGCGCCCTGGTACGGTAGAACTCGACCTCCGACTTTCTGGTCGCAAGGCTCGCGTTGTAGAGCACGGCATTCACGCACCTATC
The DNA here is from genome assembly GCA_024402115.1 of Bacteroidales bacterium. The sequence continues at coordinate 12,918 of JAKSJQ010000023.1, forward strand.
CACATATTCCGCATTGCTCATGGCCTCATGGGCACGAGCCCATTCATCTGCCACCATCTTCCTGTATGCCCATTCGTACTGGGCTAGGGTAACATTCCCTCCGACCACAGAATCCAAGACGGAAGCTACTATTCCTACCGCTGCCTCCGCATCGTCCTTCCCGACCTCGAGGCTCAACGTATATAGATCATCTCCCAGATGAGCGTCGGACCTAAGGGCCGCATACTCAAGATTCGAGCATGAGATACCGGCAAGTCGCAATTCCCTTTTCACTGAAGACTCTAGAATGATCCCCAGTACATACTCGAACTGATCGGCCATCACGTTGACCACGGTGTTGTTGCTCTCCAGCGCCGATGCAGGAAGGTGATACGTGAACATGAGTCTGGCAAGGTCGCCACCATCCGAGGCCACGAACACACCTTCTTCTATACGATCCCACCTGTATCCTGTCTGGGATGTCGCCCCCTGATGCAACGAAATCGAGTCCGAGAGCATCAGTATCTTCGACTGAAGTGATTTTTTGTCAATATCCCCGGCGATTATGATGGTCTGACCGGTGGTCCCGCAAGAGGGTTCAGATTCGGCCACGGACTTCATGATACGGAAAGCTGCAGAAAGAAGGGAATCGACGCAGGAGGCTCCGTTTATGAACGGGCAGTCGCGGAAATCATACCTGATGCCATTGTCGACACGGCGCAGGTAACCATCCTTTCCGGGGCCTATTCCGAGGCTCGCGAGAAGATTTGTCGGAAGTTCGATTTCAGTTTGGCACGCTCTCTGCAATATGGTGATATCAGCAAGGCCTTTGACCGACTGATTGGTGACGAGGACATACCCTATTCCCGACGGAAGGGTACCCCTGGAAACCGCAGGGTCATCCGCAAGACGCGGCAGGTCAGCCTGGGCAAAAAGGTCCCAGACGACCAGGGTCAGCAGGAAAATGACGGATATTTTTTTGAAAAGACTCATAATATTGGTCTAACAATCACAAAAGTAACAAGATTTTTTTTGCTATATTTGCAATCTACGTGCTAGAGAAGTTTAAAAGGACAATTTATTACTAACTTAAGGATATGAAGAAGATTTTTGCAATTGCAGTTGCGATGTTGTGCGCTGCATTTACAGTATCTGCCCAGGACATGGCAGAGGCTACCGAGACAGCTAAGGCTGCTAACGAGGCACTCCAGGCCGGAGACAACCAGACCGCACTTGCACAGTTCAAGTCAGCTCTTGAGATGGCTGAGATGTGTGGCGGTGAGGGCATGGAACTCGCTGAGACATGTAAGGGCATCATCCCTAAGATCCTCCTCTCTATGAGTAAGGCTGAAGTCAAGGCTAAGAACTATGACGGTGCTATCTCAACTCTTAAGGAGACCATCGAGGCTGCTAAGACCTACGCTGCAGCAAGCGTGGCTGGCGACGCTGAGGAACTCCTCGGACAGGTTTACAACCAGAGGGCTGGCGAACTCCTCAACAATAAGGATTACGCAGGTGCAGCAACAGCTTACAAGGACATCATCGCTTCAGAGCCTACCAACGGTATGGCACAGCTCCGTCTCGGTATGGCACTCACCCAGCTCGGCAACACCGACGAGGCTATCGCAGCTTACGAGGCAGCTATCGCTAACGGTCAGGAGAAGAACGCTGCAAAGCAGCTCTCTACCATCTACCTCAAGGCAGCTCAGGCATCTCTCAAGGCTAACAAGTTCGCTGACGCAATCGCTGAGTGCGAGAAGTCAAACTCTTACTCAGAGTCTGCTAACGCTTACAAGATCGCTGCAAGTGCAGCTACCAAGCTCAAGGACAACGGAAAGGCTCTCGGTTTCTACGAGAAGTACCTCGAGGTTTCTCCAGACGCTAAGGACGCTAACGCTATCATGTTCACCATCGCAGCTCTCGCACAGCAGGCAGGTGACAAGGCAAAGGCTAAGGAGTTCTACTCAAAGGTCGTAACCGACGCTCAGTACGGTGTACAGGCTAAGCAGCAGCTCGACGCCCTCAAATAATGAAAGACCTTGAACTTCTTGCTCCGGCAAGAAACGCTGACATCGGCATCGCAGCAATAGACTGTGGTGCCGATGCTGTGTATATCGCCGGACCGCATTTCGGCGCACGCCAGGCCGCAGGCAACGACGTGGCCGATATTCGCAGGCTGTGCGGGCATGCGGCCAGGTACGGGGCAAGAGTGTTCGTGACGGTCAATACCATCATCTACGAAGACGAGCTCGCGCAGGCGAAGGAGATGATACGTCAGACGGTCGAGGCCGGAGTCGACGCACTCATCGTACAGGACCTTGCCGTGATACGCCTCGTGGACGAGCTGGTCGCCGAGGGCATGAGGAAGGTCATTCTCCATGCCTCAACCCAGAGCGCCCTGCTCAATCCAGAGAGGGCAGAGTTCCTCGCATCGCTTGGATATGCCCGTCTCATACTTGAGCGCGAACTCTCGCTCACGCAGATAAGGGAGATAGCTTCCGCTGCCCCTCAATGCGAAATAGAGTTCTTCGTGCATGGTGCGCTGTGCGTATGCTACAGCGGCCAGTGCTACATGTCCGAAGCCATCAGCGGACGAAGCGCCAACCGCGGAGCCTGCATTCAGGCCTGCCGCTCGCGCTACGACCTGGTGGACGGGACAGGAAAGGTGCTCGTGAAGGACAAGGCCCTACTCTCACTCAAGGACTACAACCTCAGGAATAGACTAGCCGACCTCGCTGAGGCCGGAGTGAGCTCGTTCAAGATCGAAGGCAGGCTCAAGAATGAATCTTATGTGAGAAATGTAGTCCGGGACTACTCCATCGCCCTCGACCAGCTGGTCGCCGCACATCCGGACAAATACCGCAGGGCTTCATTCGGCAAGGTCGTCAAGAGTTTCGTGCCAGCCCTGGACAAGACCTTCAACCGCGGCTATACCGAACTATATATGGACGGTGTGAAGGGTAAGTGGGCATCCATGGACGCCGCAAAGGGCATGGGAGAGGAGATAGGAAAGGTGATCTCAGTGAAGCAGGACCTCCGAAGAGGATCGGCTGTCATCGAAGTCGAGTGTCCTGCCGGATGCACGCTCAACAACGGCGACGGATTTTCGTTCGTAGCGGGAACCGGTGACGTTATAGGCTTCAGGGGTGATGTCTGCGAGAATCTGCACAAGAGCGCCAGGATAATCTGCAAGCCGTGCGAGTATCTATATAAAGGTGCGAAGATCTTCCGCAATCTCGACTCTGCCTTCGAGAAGGAGATCATGCGAAATCCAGGAACAAGGATGATGGGCGTGAGCCTCGAGGTCACCGTGGAGATGGACGAAATCCATGTGAAGGCAAGCTCTGAGGACGGACGCACCGTCGAGAAAGGCTTCATCACCGCTGCGACCGAACAGGCTACAAACACCGAGCGTCTAGAGGGACTGGTACGCAGCCAGCTCTCGAAGAGCAGCGGAATCCACGAGTTCACTATCTCGGGCATCGATTTCCAGGCCTATCCTCTCGTCAGCAGCGCTTTCCTCAACGGAATCAGAAGGACCACCTCCGAAGCTCTAGAACAGACTCCGGTAAAATCAAGGCCTCTCGCGGAGGGTAGCAAAGCTTCTACCAGCGTACGCTGCGAGAGCACCAGCTACAAGAACAACATCGCCAACCATATAGCCGCGCAGATCTACAGGGATGCCGGAGCATCCCAGATCGAGGATGCCTACGAGCTGGCACACCAGAAGGGCGCGGAACTCATGCGCACACGCTACTGCATACGCCACGAACTCGGCATCTGCCCCAAGCAGGGAGGCAAGCCTACGGCAATGCAGCCGCTGTTCCTGGTGAACAACGGCCGCCGCTTCGCTTTGGGTTTCGATTGTCGTAATTGTGAGATGACTGTCAGCGAAGCCTAGTTCATTCTCTGCCCATTTCTAGTAATCAAGTATCTCGAAGGTCATGTCGACATCGCCGAAATGACCGGTCTTTCCGTTGTTTGCCGTTAGATAGTTGTAGGCCAGCTGTCCACGCCAGACAATGTCGTCCCTCGTGTTCAGAGGTATCTCCATATCGAAGCCATAGCTCTTGGACTGCACCTTCACTGTCGCATTGCATTTCCATGTGGTGCGTGTTCCCCCATCATCTTCGATTATCATCATGGCAGCCCTTTCCAGCTGCGGCGTCCAGTTCGAGACGAGCACGGCGTTGAAGTCCCTCGGCTCACCGACATCCCTGCGTCTGACGACGATCATGAAATCCGTGATCTGCGGACTGTAGAGGCGAAGTTCCGCTTCCGTGCTTGCAACAAACTCCTCAACGGCTCCGACCTTGACGAAGAACTCGCTGGCACCTGCAAACCATGCATCGTAATTCCTCTTCATGGTGAAATCCTTCAGCAGCAAGGCACTTCCGTCAGTCGAGATGCTCGCCGCCTTTGTAGCATCCTTGATGCAGGAAGCCATAGGAACCTTGGGATTGATGATGATGTTGCCTCCACCGTTACCCCACGCCGGGTCATTCTTCCTCAGCAGCTCGAGCGAGGTATAGTCGCTGTCGTCGTTCCTGTTCACCACCCACACGGGCCTGCTCATGGCTACATCCTCGGTCACTATCATCTCACGGACACTTCTGTTACCATTCTCGTCCATCATGATCTCATAGCCGATATTTGCCTCAGAACCATCCTCGGGGTCGTAGGTTATGATAGGGGCACTCGACCAATCCCAATGCTCCGAGTATGGCCAATATATCTGTATGTCAGAGTCCGAGAGAGCATCCAGATAGGCATCGACACTGGCACCACCAAGCATATCCTTAGCTCCGGCTTTAGTGGCAACATGGTTCTCCAAGGCCCCGCGGAGAAGCTCCCTCAACGGGGCTTCGTAGCTGCCGAGTGCTGCCTTGGTCTCGAGCCCGAGAGCTGCCGCGCGACGGAATGACGGACGCGCCTGCATAGGTACGGAAGGAGCCTTCATGCGCCTTGAGGATGTGCTGTTGGTACCCACTCCGGCACCCGGATCCCTGAAGAGATCCTGCATCGTATATTCCTCGTCATAGCCATTGTCGGAGGAACCGCTGACGGCATCGAAAACCTCACCCATCTGCCCTTCCCCTATAGGAATCTCGGATAGGAGCATGGCCACGTCACCAAGTCTCACGATAGGAGTGGCCTCTCCCTTGTTTCCGTTCGGACCGTCTACCGGGTCACACGCGAGGATGAGTGCGGCCGCGCCAAGGGCTGCCGGCCATAAGAAAGTCGTTCTCATTGCAAAAATCTTTTCTGCAAAGTGAACGATTATTATCCGTTTGCGGACTTCGTCAACGGATAAACACAAAAAACGGCTTTTGAAGGGACTGTAGGACTATCTCTGGAAGAAAACGTGACGCGATTTTCCGGAAAAATCGACTATCGTGCGCACGTTTCTGAAGCCGGCCTCGCGAAATAGTGCCTCCACCTCGGGGCCGAAGGCCTCGTTGATCTCGACGATTCCGAAAGGAGACGGTGGGTCGAGAGGAGTATTGCAGCTGACAAGATCGAAGCCGTATGAAGGTGCAAGCATGGATGACGCTATCCTTGCCAGAGCGCGGTAGAATACCAGCGGGTCCTCGTCAGAAACGAACAGCGCCAGCTCTGGTTCATGCTCCAGTACATTCTTTCTCATCTGCGCCTTCTCGCTGTCCCTGACGTATGGAGGGTTGCTCAGAAGTACGTCGAAGCTTGCGGGAACCCTGAGCCCTCTGGCGGAAGCGGCCTTGGAGAAAGCTGCAGGGAAATTGTCCGAAAGGACGTCTGCCTTGATGAAGCAAGGACGATTCTGAGAGACGTCCTGCGATGAGGCGACTGCGAGCGCGTCGTCCGAAATGTCGACGGCACATACCTCCGAAGTCGGAACCTCAGCGGCCAGAGACCATGCTATGCAGCCCGAACCTGTACAAAGGTCCAGGACGCGGGGAGCATTGCCGAAGGGCCTTTCCATTCGTCTGAGCTGAGAGAGGGCTTCATGGACCAGGAGCTCGGTCTCGGGACGAGGGATGAGCACCGCCGGAGAGACGCGATAGCTGCGTCCGTAGAAATCGGCGCGGCCGAGGACATACTGCAGAGGCTCGCCCGAGCACAGACGCTCTATGTCCGAGGCCAGTTCCTCCTCTCGCGAAGCAGGAATCTCGCAGAGCGGCTCGATTATGTGCTGGATCTTGGAGAAGCCCAGCTTGTCCTCGCAGAGTATGGATACGATGGAAGCCGCCTCGGATGCCGGATAGAGGGCTTCCAAGGCGGTCCTTGATCTTGATATGAAATCCTTGAGAAGCAAGGCTCCTATCTGTTCTCGATGATCTGGGTAAGGAAATCGGACATGGCTATGCCGGCGGTGCGCACCATCTTCGGAACGAGAGACGCGGCTGTCATGCCTGGAATGGTGTTGATCTCAAGGAAGTACACTTCCTTCTGAGGTGTGAGGATGAAGTCGATCCTGACGCAACCGCTGCAATCCATCCTCCTGTAGATCTTCCTCGCTGCCTCCTGGAGAGTCTGTGCATCCGAATCCGGAATCCTTGCAGGGCAGATCTCCTGGCTCTTGCCGTTGTACTTCGCATCATAGTCGAAGAACTCGTTCTCCGATACGATCTCGATCACAGGAAGCGCAACCACCTCCTCTCCGTTCGCATACACGCCCACCTGAAGCTCCTGACCGTCGATGGCCTCCTCGCAGAGGAGAGTCTTACCCTCGGAGAATGCAAGCTTCACGGCCTCGTCGAAGTCCTCGATCTTCTTCACCTTGGTGACACCGAAGCTTGAACCGCTGTCGGTAGGCTTCACGAACATCGGGAGTCCGAGAGCATCCACCGCCTTCTGCGCGAGTCCCTCGTTCACCTCGCCCTTACGGACGAAAAGGTCCTTTGCGCACTTGACGAAGTCCACGTCCTTGAGATAGCTCTTGCAAGAGAACTTGTCGAAGGTTATCGCAGAGACAAATGCCGAGCAGCTGCTGAAAGGGATGCCGAGCATCTCGAGATAACCCTGCATGAGACCGTTCTCGCCAGGGGTACCGTGCTGCATGATATATGCGTAATCGAACTTAACCTTGTTGCCGGAAAGCACTACGGAGAAGTCATTCTTCTCTATCGAAGGACGTGAGTCTGCAGGGAGTTCCACCCTCTCCTGGCCCTTCAGGCGATAAGCGACGAGCTCCCAATTGCCAAAGCGCGCAAAGATCTCGTACACGTCATATCTGCTTCCGTCTATCTGCGAAGCGGTGAACTGACCGCTCCTGCATGAAACCTCCCACTCTGAGGAGTCACTTCCGTAAATTACTGCTATGCTGTTGTAGCTCATTCTGATGTTTTTAGAAGAACATTGATTCATCCACGTCGTCCACGACCTCTTCACCGCCTTCACCGGTTCCCATCGCATCCATGTTCATGTTAGACGGTCTGATGAAAGCATCGTTCGGAGACACTCCGAGGGTACCGTCCGCCATGACCTTCTTCATGAAGAGGCCCCAGATAGGAAGAGCCGCGTTCGATCCACCACCGAGAGCGATGGACTCGAAATGTACCTGACGGTCCTCGGCGCCAGCCCATACACCTGCGGTGAGGGTCGGAGTGTAGCCGATGAACCAACCGTCGGAGTTGTCGTTGGTCGTACCTGTCTTGCCGGCAATCTCGCCGGTGAGACCATATGTGCTGCGCAGACGACCTGCAGTACCGCCGTCGACCACGCCGCGCATCATCTGAACCATGGTATATGCGACCGCCTCATTGAGAGGCTGCCTCTTGCTCTTGGTGAATTCGCTGAGGGTGTTGCCCATGTTGTCCTCAATCCTGGTCACGAAGAGAGGCTCACAGTACAGACCGCCCGAAGGGAAGGTGTTGTAAGCTGCAACCATCTCATAGATGCTTACCTCGGCCGAGCCGACGCAGATCGACGGCACTGGATCGATATGGCAGGTGATGCCCATTCCCCTCATCAGGTCGAGCATCGCGTTCGGACCCGAGGTAAACCACGGATCACCGGCGCAGAGCGCCTTCATGATAGAGGCAGCGATGTTGTTCGAACTGATCTGGAGACCCTTCCTCATGGTGAGAGGACGTCCCTTGTACTCATCCTTGTCAGTGGTCTTAGGAGTCCACACCTGACCGTCAGGGAAGGCGAATGAGACTGAATTGTTCATGAACTCGGTCTCAGGAGTCATGCCGCTCATCAGACCTGTCGTGTAGAGGAAAGGCTTGATGGTGGATCCCACCTGGCGACGGGACTGGCTGATGTTATCGTACTTGAAGTACCTATAGTTCGGTCCTCCGACATATGCCTTGACATGGCCGGTCTGAGGCTCGATGGCCATGAAGGCCGCACGCAGATGGGACTTATAGTAGCGGATGGAATCGTCCGGAGTCATGAGGGTATCGCAATAGCCCTGCTTGTTCCACGAGAACACGCGCATGTTCACAGGCTCCGAGAAAGACTTGTAGATCTCCGAATCCGAAGCGCCGCTGTTCTTCATGTTGCGATAGCGGTCGCTGTAACGGCGGGCGTTCTTCATGATACGCTCGATGGTCTCCTGGTCGATGTCATTCGAGAACGGAGCGTTCCTCTTGCTTCTGAGGTCGCGCCAGAAGCTCTTCTGGAGGCTCTTACCAAGATGCTCGGCGACTGCCTCCTCGGCATACTTCTGCATCTTGTAGTTGATGGTGGTGTAGATGCGGAGACCGTCCCTGTCGAGGTCGTAAGGAGTGCCGTCTGCTTTCTTGTTCTTGTTGAGCCATCCGTAGAGGGCGTCGTTCTCCCACTTGAGAGAATCGGCAGAATACTCCTCAGGATAGGTGTACTGGGACTTCTTCGGCTTCTCCGCCCTCATGTACCTGCGGAGCATGTCTCTGAAGTAAGGAGCGTAGCCGGCATTGTGGTCCTGGATCTGGTATGAGAGCGAGATCGGCACATTCTGGATCGAGTCACGCTGAGCCTTGGTGAGGTAGTCGGCCTTCTCCATCTGCGAGATCACAAAGTTCCTGCGGACGAGGGCCTTGTCAGGATTGAGGGCAGGATTGTAGCGGGTAGGCTTGTTGACCATTCCCACCAGCATCGCGCTCTCCTCCACGTTGAGCTCGTTAGGGTTCTTCGCGAAGAAGGTCTGGGAAGCCGCCTTCACTCCATAGGCGCCGCTGCCGAAGAAGATGGAGTTGAGATACATGGTCATGATCTCGTCCTTGGTGTAGTTCCTCTCGAGCTTCACGGCTGTTATCCATTCCTTGAGCTTGATCCATACCATCTTCACCTTCGACATGCCCGGAATCTTGCTGCTGACGTCAGCCCTCGGATAGAGGGTCTTGGCCAGCTGCTGGGTCACGGTACTACCACCTCCCTGGCTCGAATCGCTCATCAGGAGTGTCTTCACGAGCACACGTCCGAGACTCTTGAAGTCGATGCCGGAGTGGCTGTAGAAACGTGCGTCCTCGGTTGCGACCGCTGCCTGCACGAGGTAGGGCGAGAGCTCCGCATAGGTGACGTATGACCTGTTTTCGATATGGAAGGTCGTCAGAATCTCACCACCCTCGGCAATTACCTGAGTGGCGAGTTTGCTGTCCGGATGTTCGAGTTCTTCGAATGACGGAATGTCGGCGAATGCCCATACCATCATAAGTAATATGATGACCGCCGCCATAGGCAGCAGAAGCAGTGCCCAGAACCATTTTATGATGCGCTTTTGTGTCGTCTCTTTCATCGTTCCACGTATTGTGTCAAAATGCAAAATTAACAACAAAATTTGGAAAGTTACCTTAAAAGTACCTTACTTTGCAGCGTGTTACAAAAATTAGGTATGGAGGGAAATCTTGTAATTGTGGAGTCTCCCGGCAAGGTAGGCACCATTCAGAAGTTCCTCGGAGAAGGCTTCGTCGTAAAGTCGAGCATCGGTCACATCCGCGATCTCCAGGACAACGAAATCAGCATAGACATCAATGACGGATTCAAGCCGAAGTACGTCATTCCAAGCGATAAGAAGAAGGTAGTTGCCGATCTTAAGAAAGCTGCAGAGTCTGCCCAGACAGTATGGCTCGCATCCGATGAGGACCGTGAGGGAGAGGCTATTTCATGGCACCTTTTCGAGACTCTCGGTCTCAAGAAGGACAACACCAAGCGAATCGTATTCCACGAGATCACCAAGTCTGCGATACTCAACGCCCTCGAGAATCCGAGGGAGATAGACATGAACCTCGTCAACGCACAGCAGGCCCGCCGCGTGCTCGACAGGCTCGTGGGCTTCGAGCTTTCACCTGTGCTCTGGAGGAAGATCCAGCCGAAGCTCTCCGCCGGCCGCGTACAGTCGGTGGCTCTCCGTCTCATCGTGGACAGGGAGCGCGAGATACTCAACTTCGAGAGGGAGCAGTATTATAAGGTAGAAGCTACCTTCCATCCGGAAGGTACCGCGGAAGGAGTGACCGTGAGCGCCACCCTCGACAAGAAGTTCGCGGACATCGAGACCGCCCGCCAGTTCCTCCAGGACTGCATAGGCGCAGAGTTCTCGATCGCAAGCGTGGAGAAGAAGGAAGGCAACCGCTATCCGGCACCTGCTTTCACCACCTCCACCCTCCAGCAGGAGGCATCCCGCAAGCTCCACGTGTCGGTAGGCACCACCATGAGCGTGGCTCAGCGTCTCTACGAGGCCGGACTCATCACCTACATGCGTACCGACTCGACCAACCTTTCCGGACTTGCGATCAACACAGCCAAGCAGTTCATCAGCGACAACTACGGCGAGGAGTATTCGAAGCCACGCCAGTACAAGACATCGACCAAGGGCGCACAGGAGGCACATGAGGCCATCCGCCCTACCTATATCGACAGGACCTCAATCGAGGGTACCCCACAGGAGAAGAAGCTCTACGACCTTATCTGGAAAAGGACAGTGGCATCACAGATGGTGGACGCCAAGGTGCTCAAGACAGACATCAGGATCAGCTCTTCCGCAAGGTCTGAGAAGTTCGCTGTACAGGCAATGCAGGTACTCTTCGACGGCTTTCTCAAGCTCTACATGGAAAGCACCGACGACGAGCCTTCAGAGGATGAGGTAATCCTCCCTGAACTCGCTATCGGAGCGAAGATGGAGGAGAGAGGAATCAAGGCGGAGTGCAAGTTCACCGCACCTTCCCCTCGCTACTCTGAGGCCACCCTCGTGAAGAAGCTCGAGGAGCTCGAGATCGGCCGTCCATCCACCTATGCAACCATCATCTCCACCCTCACCAAGGCTCGCGGATACGTGACCAAGGGAGACAAGGAGGGTAGCAAGATATCTGTCGAGAACCTCGCCCTGAAGAACGGCAAGATCAGCACCAGCCACAAGCAGGAAAGCGTCGGCGCCGAGAAGGGAAGGCTCATCCCGCAGGAGATCGGAATGATAGTTACAGACTACCTCACCGAGCACTTCGGATCCGTCCTCGACTATGGTTTCACAGCCAACGTGGAGCAGGATTTCGATAAGATTGCAGCAGGAGAAATGGCCTGGAACTCAATTATTTCAGAGTTCTATGCACCATTCCATCAGGACGTCGAGACCGTGCTCAACAACCGAGAGTACAACAGGGTCCAGAGGGAGATCGGAATCGACCCTTCGGACGGCCAGATGATCATCGCGAAGTTCGGCCAGTTCGGTCCTTTCGTCCAGAAGGGAGAAGGCGACAACAGGGTTTTCGCGAGCCTCGCACCGGGTCAGCTCATCGAGAGCATCACCCTCGAGGAGGCACTCAAGCTCTTCTCTCTCCCAAGGACGGTAGGCCAATACGAGGGCATCGACATCGTCTGCCTCAAGGGACGCTTCGGACCATACATCAAGTACGGAGACAGGAACATCAGCCTGCCTAGGGGAAAGAACCCTGTGACCATCACTCTCGACGAGTGCGTGGCCCTCGTGTCCGAGAACCTCACCAAGCCGGCTCAGGATATCATACTCGAATTCCCTGGCGACATCAAGGTCCTCAACGGAGCTTATGGCCCATATATCAAGTGCAACGGTAAAAACTATAAGCTACCTAAGGGCACCGAGGCCGCAACTCTCACTGAGGAAGAGTGTAAGACTATAATCAAGGAATCTGTTCCTACTGCAAGAAAAGGCCGCAGGAGATAGCAATATTTCCGAAATCCTTGCATTTTAGGATATTTATGTATAGATTCGCGTCCTACTATTTACAAATTGTAAGATAATTTAGACATGACATCCTATTCCCTTGATCAGACCGACCAGAAAATCCTTGGCCTTTTAGTCAAGAATGCGCGTATGCCATTCCTCGAGATCGCTCGTGAGTGTGGCGTTTCTGGAGCAGCAATACATCAGAGAGTCAAGAAGTTAGAGTCAAACGGCGTCATCACCGGCTCAAGGCTTCTCGTGAAACCTCAGGCGCTCGGTCTCAACGTGTGCGCATATGTAAGCGTAGCTCTTGCAGAAGCTAACAAGTACCCACAGGTCATCGACGCATTCAAGAAGATCCCGGAGATCGTCGAGTGCCACTTCGTGACCGGACGCTACGCCCTTCTCGTGAAGCTTTACTGCTTCAACCACGACCACCTGATGGAGATTCTCCTGAACACTATCCAGAAGATTCCATACGTGCAGTCGACAGAGACCCAGATCTCACTTGACCAGGCTATCGAGCGTCAGGTTTGGGTAAAGGGTTACCAGAGCACCAGCTTCCAGTCAAGCGTTCAGGACGATATTGCAGAAGACTAGATCATCAGGAGTGGTCACCTTGATGTTGTACCTCTCTCCTGGGACATAAGAAACAGCTTCACCGGCCGCCTCCACCACGGATGCATCGTCGGTGAAGCTTGTTTTATACGGCTGGAGATAGGCTGACTTGAGGACCTCCGAATGGAAGATCTGAGGGGTCTGGACTGAGAGCAGGTTGGACCTGTCGACATACTCTCCCGCGAGGGTCTTGATCGTGTCGACGACAGGCACTGAAGGAACCACCGCAGGCACGGTCCCGGCAGTCGTGAAGAGCTCTCGGATAAGCTTTGCGGACACCAGCGGACGGACTCCGTCATGGATGGCTACGAGAGCGCCTTCCGGCACCTTCTCAAGGCCGTTCCTGACAGAGTGGAAACGGGTGATTCCGCCCTCGACGAGGGTCTGGCGGCAAGTGATATTGTGCTCGTAACAATACTTCTTCCAGACTTCGATATGATCCTTCGGAAGGACGGTGACGACATTTATGTCGGGGTAAGCCTCAAGGAACTTGAGGATGGTCACATGGAGTATCGCACGGCCTCCGATTTCGAGGAATTGCTTAGGGCATGAGGCGCCCATTCTGGTACCGCTTCCGCCGGCCATCACGATGAGGTATTTTTTTCTTTCCATGTGCGATTTTATTTTAGGCGAATTTACCTTTTTTTTCGTAATTTTGGCCGATTATCAAACGACTTACACAAAATGGCATTTTCATTTTTGACACAAGAGCTCGCAATCGACCTCGGAACAGCGAATACGGTCATCTTCCAGAATGACCAGATCGTGCTTGACGAGCCGAGCATCGTTGCGCTCGATACAAGCTCAGGCAAATGTCTTGCACTGGGCCAGAGGGCTAAGATGATGCACGAGAGGACCAATCCGGGCATCAAGACCGTGCGCCCTCTCAAGGACGGCGTGATTGCCGACTTCAACGCTGCGGAGATGATGATCAGAGGCTTCATCAAGCAGGTGAACAGCAAGCACAAGTCCATCTTCAACCCGAACCTCAAGATCGTCGTCGGCATCCCTTCAGGAAGTACTGAGGTGGAGATCCGTGCGGTCCGTGACTCGACTGAGCACGCCGGCGGCCGTGACGTATATCTCATCTTCGAGCCTATGGCAGCAGCCCTCGGTATCGGCCTCGACGTGGAGGCACCTAAGGGCAACATGGTCGTAGACATCGGAGGTGGTACCACCGAGATCGCAGTCATCTCACTCGGAGGTATCGTCGTTCAGGACAGTATCCGTACCGCAGGTGATGCCCTCACCAAGGACATCCAGGAGTATCTCCGCCAGCAGCACAACATCAAGGTCGGTGAAATCACCGCCGAGAAGATCAAGCTTGCCGTAGGCGCGGTTATCCCTGACCTCGACGTCGAGCCGGAGCCATACACCGTAAGGGGTCCTAACCTCATGACCGCCCATCCTGTGGAGGCGAAGATCAGCTACCAGGAGATCGCACACTGCCTCGACAAGACAGTCGTGAAGATCGAGAACGCTGTCATCCACGCACTCGAGCAGACTCCTCCGGAGCTTTACGCCGACATCGTGGAGAACGGTATCTTCCTCTCCGGCGGCGGCGCACTCCTCCGCGGTCTTGACAAGAGGCTCACCGAGAAGGTAAACATTCCGTTCCACGTAGCCGAGGACCCGCTCAGGGCCGTTGCCCGCGGAACTTGTCTCGCACTTAAGAACACTGCCAACTACTCATTCCTGATGAGATAGGATGGCAAAGAAGAAAAACATAGGATCAATAATTTTCAGCGCGGCTATCTTCATCGTCTTGGAGATAGCTGCGTTGAATATGCTCTCACATAACGGAGAGCTCCAGAACAACTGGCTCGCGCGCAGCTCGCATGCGATCAACGCCGCCATCTGGGGCACCGGCGAACGCATCTCGCACTACTTCTCGCTCAAGAGGGAGAACGAGGACCTCGCGCTGGAGAACTACCATCTCCTCCAGGAACTCAGGAAATACCAGGACCTCGAGGTCGAGATGGAGTACGGCGACGTGGAGACAATCAGGAACTTCACCTACATCCACGCCAGCATCATCAAGCACAGCACCAACAAGCAGCACAACTACATGATTCTCGACAAGGGCGCTGACGACGGCATCAGGAACGGTTCCGGAGTCATCACCGCGAACGGAACCATCGGCGTCGTGCATGCCACCAGCAGGCACTACTCCTACGTCATGACCTTCAACAACAAGGACATGGTCATCAGTGCCCGCATCGGAGGCGAGGGTGCGGTGGGTCCTCTCACATGGGACGGAATCACCACCAGAGGTGCGATGCTCCGCGAGATTCCGCACAACACCCCATTCGAGGAGGGAGACACCGTCTACACCAGCGGCTTCTCTGCCCTCTTCCCTGCCGACCTTCCGCTCGGCACCGTGGGATCGAACAGGATCGTGAACGGAGCCTCGTACGAGATCAAGGTCAGGCTTTTCGAGGACCTTGCGAACGTCCGTTATGTGACCGTCGTCATCAACAATGAGATGGACGAGATAAGAGAACTTGAAGAGGAGGCCACGAATGAAGACTAACGTAAACTCCTGGGCACTCTATCTGCTCTTCATGGCCGTACAGCTCGTGATGACGAACTATCTCCACCTGAGCCAGTTCGTCACTCTCTCCATACTTCCCGCACTTATCATGTGCCTGCCGCTGAGCTTTGCTCCGTGGCTCGCGATGGTATTCGCGTTCGTGACCGGACTCACCGTCGACTTCTTCGCCGAGGGTGTGATAGGCCTGAACACCGTGGCGCTTCTTCCGGTGGCCGCGCTCAGGAACCTGGTCATCCAGCTCGTGATCGGCAGCGACGCCATCGAAAGGGGAATGGACTTCAACTTCAAGAAGAACGGCCCCGCCAAGGTGACGATGGTGACGTTCATTCCATTGTTCGCATTCCTCTTCATCTACATTGCCGCCGACGGCGCCGGAATGAGACCGTTCTGGTTCAACTGTGCAAGGTTCGCAGCCTCGCTTGCAGTCGACCTCTTCCTCTGCCTGATGGTGGTCAAGACGCTCAACCCGGACGACAGGAGGTAGCAGATGAAGATAGAACGTCAGACCCGCCTTGTCATCGGACTATGCGCATTCGCGCTGATCCTGATCATCCGCCTGTTCTACATACAGCTCGTGGACAGGAGCTATCGTGACCTCTCCAAGGCCAACGCGATGGTCCATGTCCCCATCTACCCTACCCGAGGCCTGATCAAGGACAGAAACGGCAAGATCCTCGTCGGAAACAAGGTCTGCTATGACATACTCGTGACCCCCATCGAGATCAAGCATCAGTTCGACACCGCGACCTTCTGCAACATCTTCGGAGTGTCGCGCGAGTTCATGAGAGACAAGTTCAAAGAGTACCGCCTCTACAGGAAGAGAATCGGATACCAGTCACTCATCCTCATCAAGCAGGTCGAACCTGAGACATACATGAAGTTCGCAGAAGTCGCCATGAACTTCCCAGGCTTCCGCGGACAGGCACGAACCATACGCCAGTACCCGTACAACGCCGGAGGCAACCTCCTCGGTTACGTGAGCGAGGTCGACAGGGACTACATCGACAAGCATCCTGGCGAGTACCGCTCAGGCGACTATGCCGGAAAGACCGGAATCGAAGCCGCCAGGGAAGCAGACCTTCGAGGCATCAAGGGCGACCAGATCTACCTGCGAAACAACAGGAACCAGATCGAGACGCGTTACATGGACGGAGAGATGGACGTCGAGGCTGTGCCTGGACACGACATCGTCACCACCATCGACGCCGAGCTCCAGAACTTCGGCCAACAGCTGATGGACGGAAAGGTCGGCTCGCTCGTGGCGATAGAGCCCAAGACGGGAGAGATCCTCACCCTCGTATCCAGCCCGGGTATCGACGTGGACCAGCTCGCTGACATTGGAAAGCACTACTCGGACATAGTCAAGAACCCATACAAGCCGATGTTCAACCGCGCCGTGCAGGCATCCTATCCTCCGGGATCGGTGTTCAAGCTCGTCAACGGACTCATCGGACTCCAGGAGGGCGTGCTCACGCCAGAGACCATGTACCCATGCTCGATGGGCTACCACTACGGCAGCAAGAACAAGCTCGGCTGCCACGCCCACAAGTCGCCTATCAACATGGAGGAATCCATCATGATGTCCTGCAACGCATACTACTGCTATGTGCTCAGGAGCATCATCGAGAACAAGAAATACGACTCCATCGAGGAGGCCTTCAACAAGTGGAACGAATACGTCCACAGCTTCGGATTCGGAGAGAAGCTCGGCAGCGACTTCCCTTCCGAGCTCGGAGGAAACATCCCGACGGCCGAGCTCTACAACCGCAGGTACGGACGCAACCACTGGAGGGCAAACACCATCATCTCCCTCTCCATCGGACAGGGTGAGATCGGATGTACCCCTCTCCACCTCGCGAACCTCTGCGCAACCATAGCGAACCGCGGATATTACTACATCCCTCACATCATCAAGAGCTCCGAAGGCATCGAAATCGACGAGAAGTACACGGAGAAGCACTACACGATGGTGGACACCACCAACTTCAAGAAGGTGATCAAGGGAATGTGGCGTGCCGTGAACAGCGGTGCAGGCGCAGGAGGAACTGCATGGGTTGCACACATCCCGGGCATCGACGTATGCGGAAAGACCGGTACGGCGCAGGTGCCTCGCGGAAGGGACAATTCGGTGTTCATCTGCTTCGCCCCTATGGACGATCCGAAGATCGCCGTCGCAGCGTACGTGGAGCACGGTGGATTCGGTGCGACCTACGCGGCGCCTATCGCGTCACTGCTGGTGGAGAAGTACCTCACGGGAGAGATAGCGCCGGGAGCGAGGGCTGACCTTGCGCACAGGATGACGACAAGCAAGCTGATAGGAACCAGATAGTATGATCCAGGGAGACAACAAAGGACGTGGATTCGTCAAGACGGTAGACTGGTCGCTGATTATCACCTACATGATTCTGGTGTTCGTCGGCTGGCTCAACGTGTACTCGTCTTCCTATGATCCCGACGTCAGCATACTCAGCTGGGCTAGCCGAAGCGGAAAGCAGCTCGTCTGGATACTCACCGGACTGGGTATAGGCTCGCTCATACTCTTCGTCATACCACCTCGAATATACGAGGGTCTGGCCATACCCGTGTACCTTCTGACCCTGGGCGCACTCGTCGCGGTCATCTTCCTCGGAACAGAGGTCAACGGTTCGAAATCGTGGTTCCAGCTCGGTCCAGTCAGCTTCCAGCCCGCCGAGATCTCGAAGATATCCACCTCGCTGATGCTGTCTGCCTTCATGAGCCGGTACTCCTACAGGATGAAGAACACCAAGGACTTCCTCCTCACGGTGCTGATTCTGGTCGTGCCTATGCTCATCATCCTGCTGGAGAACGAGACAGGATCGATGCTCGTATACGTCGGATTCATCTTCATGCTCTACAGGGAAGGCCTTACCGGATGGCTCATCTTCATGATCGGAATGGTGATCCTGATGTTCATCATGACCCTTACGATATCGCCTTTCGCGTCGATTTTGACCGCGACTATCGTGATGACCCTCTGCAACGAGATTCGCGCAGGCAAGCTAAAGAAGTGGTTCCTTCTCTACTTCCCTATCGCAATCGCCCTTATCGTCTACTCGTCCATCTGGAACAAGGCGGCAGAACCTGATCCTGACGGATTCATGCCCGAGACCCTCCTTCTCAAGATAAAGCCTATATACGTGCTGTGCACACTGCTGGTTCCCCTGGGAATCGCCTATCTAGTGAAGGGATTCAGGGAGGTCCGATGGTTCAGGGTATTCTCCATCGGAGCCCTCGTCGCCGGCGTCATCATGACCTTCTCCGTACAGTTCATCTTCGAGAGCGTCCTCAAGGACCATCAGCGAAAGAGAATCGAGGTGCTTCTCGGAATGACGGAGGACCCTGCCGGAGTGGGCTACAACGTAAGGCAATCCATGATAGCCATAGGTTCGGGAGGCCTCTTCGGAAAAGGCTTCCTCCAGGGAACTCAGACGACTTACGGCTTCGTGCCTGAGCAGAGTACCGACTTCATCTTCTGCACGGTCGGAGAGGAGTGGGGCTTCCTCGGCTCAACCGCCGTCGTGCTCCTGTACGCCTTCCTGATATGGAGGATAATGAAGGCCGCGGAAGGCAGCCGAGAGAACTTCACCCGAATATACGGATACTGCGTCGCCAGCTGTATATTCATGCACCTGATAATCAACATCGGCATGACAATTGGACTCATGCCGGTCATCGGAATCCCGTTACC
>JAKSJQ010000024.1 GCA_024402115.1 Bacteroidales bacterium
GCGCTTGGCTCGAGATACCACTCGAGGACCTTGCCGGTCTTTCCGCCAGGAAGGATTGAACGTACCACGAAGGTACCGTTCTGTGCGAGGTGGCGTCCGTCGTAGATGCTAACCTCCTCGTCAGAGGTGATGCCCACGCGGAGGTTCTCATCCTCTGGTGCCATCACGATCTGGTGACCGGTAGCCATAGGACGGTTTACGAGGAAATCGCCGCGTCC
Source organism: Bacteroidales bacterium (assembly GCA_024402115.1). Next base: position 219 of record JAKSJQ010000024.1, read on the forward strand.
GCGGTCGTCGAAGGTCGACTCGCCGAAGTACTGAGGAATCTTCTCCGATACTGGACGGATGTCGTTGTCGTGCATTGGATACTTAGGGAGGATCCTGCCGGCGCCGTCAACGAGGAAGTTCTTTCCGAAGTAAGAAGCAGGGAAGAACTCGAGGTTCATGCCGGCCTTACCTACGAGTGCTGCGGGGACTGGCTTGTCGAGGTATACCTGTACGAGGCAACCTGCACCCTTAGGAGAGACCTTGATCTTCGATACGAAATCGTAATCAGGGTAGGTGAGCTCGACTTCGATGCTGCTGTTGCTGCGGTCAACGACCTTTGAAGTCATCTCGCCGAAGATGTCCCACTGCTCTGGAGTGTTCATGAGCCTGATGCCGCCGCCGGTACTGATGCGCTCGCCGCGCTGGATGATCTCGATGCCGGCAAACTTCTCGTCATAGAAGCTTCCGTTGTAGAGATTGTTGTAGACAAGCACATTTGTGCCCCTCTCCTCGAAATAATCGAGGTCATTGAGTTTCATGGTCTGCGCTGACGCACTCATCGACATGAATGCTGACAGTGCTGCCACTGACAAAAAATAGAGCTTTCTCATATTGGATTGGTTTAGTGTATTTGATTAAGAGAAATGTAATCGAATAGTCTAAATTAGACATAATTTGGCGAAACGGCGAAGCCGTATTAGCGATAGGACCGTTTTTGTTGCTTTTGGACCTATTTTTAAAAGGAATCGCGGCCGGTTTTCACAAATGATTCAGGCCGGTGTGGTCTAAATATTAAAGAAATCCATATTCCGTGAGCTATCTTTTTAAACCTTGACCCGGGGATGTTGTCTAAATGGGAGTTGACAATTAAAACCATACGTTATGAAAAAGAGGCTTTTGTTTGCAGCTGCAGCACTGCTTTTTGCTGTTACTTTGAGCGCTCAGCCCGGCGGTATGGGCGGTTTCGGAGGTCCCGGAATGGGTGGTGGCATGCCTGGCATGGGCGGCCCCGGCATGGGTCCCGGAATGGGCGGTATGATGACGGATCCTTTCGCAAGTATGAGGACCGATATCGCATATGACAGGGCAGGAGAGTTGCAGGAACTTCTCGGTCTTGACCAGAAACAGGCGAAGAAAGTATTCAAGATCTATGACCATATCGATGCATTTATCATGCAGGAGATGAGCCAGGCAAGGCAGGCCAGCGGAGAAGGTGCCTCAGGCGAAGGCGGTCAGGGCGCACCTCGCGGCGGTTTCCCAGGAATGGGTGGAGGTATGCCAGGCATGGGTGGCGGTTTCCCAGGTATGGGAGGTGGCTTCCCTGGTATGGGTGACGGCGACCATGAGTTCAAGATGGAGGTCATCCCTGTCTCAAAGAAGGAGCAGGCATGGCGCGAGAAGCAGATGGCAAAGATCCTCACTCCGGAGCAGTTCGAGAAATGGAAGGCTTACGAGGCAGAGAAGATGTCTAAGATTCCTGCCTTCGGTGCTCCAGGTGCAGGTTTCCCAGGCGGTTTCCCAGGTGGATTCCCTGGCATGCCGGGCGGACAGGGCGCTCCAAGAAACTAATGTGTGATTAATAATAATATTCAGGTATTCAGGGATGGCCGTGAGGTCATCCCTTTATTATTTTATGTAAACTTCATATAATCAGTTATTTAGATTGTCTTATATTGCACGTAAGGAAGTTTATTGCGTCATTTTTAGAGGTATTTTGAAAATTTTTTAATCGTTTTGTAAAAATTTAAAAAATAATTGTTACCTTTGTTGAAAGACAAATCGGAAATGATGTTTTCTATCAATAATCAGAATCGCCAGAAGCAGAACCAGAATAAGGTCCTGCAGCAGTAGCGTGTCATTTTACAGCCGGATGGCATATTGAAGAAAACTGAAAGAAAGGATAAAAGGAAGGCTGGTCCGAAAGGACTGGCCTTCCTCTTTTTAAAGGTATTACAAACGGACTTAAATATTCGATACCATGAAAAAGATTGAAGCAATTATCCGAAAGACCCACTTTGAGGAGGTCAAGGAAGCATTGTTCGAAGCGGACATCAACTGGTTCTCGTACAAGGAGGTCAAGGCTATAGGCCAGGACCGTGAGGACAGGATCTACCGCGGCGTGATGTACAGTACGGACATCATCTCCAGAATCGAGATCACCATCGTCTGCCGCGACCAGTTCGTCCAGCCTGCTGTCGATGCGATCATGAAAGCTGCTCGCACAGGTGAGATAGGAGACGGACGTATATTCGTGAGCCCTGTGGAGGACACATGGTCCATCAGGACAGGTGAGCATGGCGATACCGTTCTTGCAGATAGGAAGTAAAGATGTCTAACCTCTAAAACGATTGAATTATGATAAGCGGACTTGATACAGTATGGGTACTTCTTGCGGCAATGCTCGTGTTTTTCATGCAGCCTGGTTTCGCCCTCGTAGAGGCGGGATTCACCCGTTCCAAGAATACAGCCAACATCCTGATGAAGAACTTCGTCGACTTCATGCTTGGCTCCGTTCTCTTCTGGTTCATAGGCTTCGGCCTCATGCACGGTGCTGGAAACGGCTTCATCGGTGAGATCCACCTCTTTGATTGGTCGTTCATCGGCGATTCGAACATTCCTGCGGAGTGTACGCTGATATTCCAGACCGTATTCTGTGCCACCACCGCGACCATCGTGTCCGGAGGTATGGCTGAGCGTACTAAATTCTCCATGTACATTGTGATATCTATCATCATATCCGTCCTGATATATCCTATCGAAGGACACTGGACATGGGGCGGCGGATGGCTCTCTGAACTCGGTTTCCACGATTTCGCCGGATCGACGGTGGTGCATCTCTGCGGCGGAGTGATCGCCCTTGCAGGTGCGATGGTGCTCGGTCCGAGAATCGGTAAATACACCAAGAGCGGCAAGTCGGTCGCAATTCCTGGACATAACCTCTCCTTCGGCGCACTCGGAGTCTTCATCCTCTGGATGGGATGGTTCGGCTTCAACCCGGGCTCGCAGCTTGCCGCTGAAGGTGCTGAGAATGCAATCGCGATCTCGCACGTGATGTGTACGACCAACATGGCTGCAGCGACAGGCGGAATCGCGGCGCTCTTCCTCACATGGATAGTTTACGGAAAGCCATCTCTCTCGCTCGTATGCAACGGCGTGCTCGCCGGCCTCGTCGGAATCACCGCGGGGTGCGACCTCGTGAGCATCGGCGGAGCAGCGATCATCGGTCTCGTATGTGGATGTGCGATGGTGGGATGCGTTGCATTCATCGACAAGGTCTGCCGCGTAGACGATCCTGTGGGTGCAGTGTCCGTGCATGGCCTCTGCGGCTTCCTCGGAACGGTGATGACAGGACTTTTCTCCATGGAAGACGGACTCTTCTACGGTGGCGGATTCCATATGCTCGGAATCCAGACCCTCGGCGCAGTGGTTACCATGGTATGGGCCTTCTGCCTCGGATATGCAGTGCTCAAGCTCCTCGACAAGATCTTTGGCATAAGGGTGGAGCCAAGGATAGAGGAAGAGGGACTCGACGTGTATGAGCACGGTGAAACAGCTTACAACAACTAATAAAATATGAACAACGGACTTTACAATCCCCAGAACGAACATGATGCCTGCGGCGTCGGAATGGTCGTCAACATCAGGGGCAACAAGAACCACGAGATAGTGGACAATGCCCTGACAATCCTCGAGAATATGCGCCACAGAGGTGCTGAGGGTGCTGACGGAAAGTCAGGCGACGGTGCCGGCATCATGGTCCAGATCCCACATGAATTCATCCTTCTCCAGGGCATCCCTGTCCCGGAGAAGGGTTCTTACGGAACAGGACTTGTGTTCCTTCCGAAGGATCCTGAGAAACAGGAATACTTCCTTGACATCATCAAGGAGGAGATAGAAGGCATGAACTGCGTGCTCACGCACATCAGGGAGGTTCCGGTGAACTCGGACTGCCTCGGTGAGGCCGCGAAGGCCGTGGAACCTGACGTAAGGCAGATCTTCGTCACATACCGTGACTTCATGGAGGACGAGGATCTGGAAATCTGTCTCTACAGGATACGCAAGCACATCGAGAAGAGGATCCCTGACTCGAGGGACTGCTACATCTGCTCTCTTTCGAACAAGAGCATAGTCTACAAGGGCATGCTCACCAGCCAGCAGCTCAAGGAGTACTATCCGGACCTTTCGAGCCCATGGTTCACCAGCGGTCTTGCGCTCGTTCACTCGAGGTTCTCGACCAACACCTTCCCTGACTGGAGCCTCGCTCAGCCATTCCGTCTTCTTGCCCACAACGGTGAGATCAACACCATCAACGGTAACCGCAGCTGGCTCACTGCCCAGGAGAGCGTCATGAACACTGGTAAGCTCGGAGACATCTCCGACATCACACCTCTTCTCCAGAAGGACATGAGCGACTCGGCGAGCCTCGACAATGCCGTGGAGTTCTTCATGATGAGCGGAATGAGCCTGCCTCAGGCGATGTCCGTGCTCGTTCCGGAGAGCTTCAACAGGAAGAACCCTATTTCTTCGGATGTGAAGGCGTTCTACGAGTACTATTCTATCCTCATGTCACCGTGGGACGGTCCTGCGGCCCTGTTCTTCAGCGACGGTCGCTACGCCGGCGGTATGCTCGACAGAAACGGTCTGCGTCCTGCCCGCTATGCCATCACCAAGAAGAATACGATGATCGTTGCCAGCGAGGTAGGCGCCATCAACATCGATCCTGCACAGATTGCCGAGAAAGGCCGTCTCGAGCCAGGAAAGATCCTCATGGTCGACACCCATGAGGGCCGAATCTACTATGACGGCGAGATCAAGGAGAGGATGGCGACAGAGTACCCTTACCGCCAGTGGCTCAATACCAACCGAATCGAGCTCGACTCCCTTAAGAACGGTCGCAAGGCAAAGCATTCCGTGGCGGATATCGAACGTAAGAAGATCATGTTCGGCCACAGCAAGGAGGATATCGAGAAGACCATCAAGCCTATGTGCGAGAGCAGCTCGGAGCCTATCAGCGCAATGGGTTGGGATCAGCCTCTCGCAGTCATCAGCGAGACTCCGCAGAGCTTCTTCAACTACTTCAAGCAGAGATTCTCGCAGGTGACCAACCCTGCGATAGACCCTATCAGGGAGTCTCTCGTGATGTCCCTTACCGCATTCATCGGTAAGGTCGGCCCTGGTATCCTCAATCCGGACGAGAAGAACTGCCGAATGATCAAGCTCAGGCAGCCTATCATCACCAATACCCAGCTCGAGGTGCTCTGCTCTCTCGGCTACAAGGGCTTCAGCTCCCAGAAAGTCAGCACGACCTTCACCGGCAATCTCGAGTATGCCCTCGAGAGTCTCTGCCACAGGTGCGAGAAATGCGTGGATGAAGGCGTGAACTACATCATACTCTCGGACCGCGGCGTGGATGAGACACATACCGCGATTCCGGCACTGCTTGCGCTCAGCGCGGTGCATCACCATCTGATCGCGACCGGAAAGCGTGTCCAGACCGCCCTCATCGTCGAGAGCGGCGAGGTCAGGGACACCATGCATGTGGCGCTCCTCCTCGGTTACGGTGCTTCCGGTGTCAATCCGTACATGGTGTTCGGAATCATAGACGAGCTCGTGAGCGCCGGTGCCATCCAGATGAATTACGAGTCCGCCCAGAACGGCTACATCGAGGCGATCAACAAGGGTCTCAAGAAGATAATGGCAAAGATGGGTATCAGCACCATCAGGTCGTACCGAGGTTGCAAGACCTTCGAGACCATCGGCCTTTCGGATTCTCTCCTGAGCAGGTATTTCGGCACTTCAGCCGGATCTCCTGTCGGTGGAATCGGACTCGATAGGATTGCGGCTGATGCTGTGAAGCTCCACGACATGGCTTACGCGGACGAGGCTCCTGCAGCCCCTAAGGCCATCCATGCATGGAATCCGAAGATCATAAAGCTTCTCCAGAACGCTGTCAGGACAGGTGACTACAATGCATACAAGGAGTTCACTGCGGCAGTGGACAACAAGGAGGAGCACATCTTCCTCAGGGATTTCCTCGATTTCAAGAAGAAGCCTATCAGCATTGATGAGGTCGAGCCTGTAGAGGATATCATCAAGCATTTCATCGTCGGTGCGATGAGTTTCGGAGCGCTCAGCAAGGAGGCTCATGAGACCATTGCTCTCGCAATGAATGCCATCGGAGGAAAGTCCAACACCGGTGAAGGTGGAGAGGACAGCAGCAGATACCATGAAACCGTGGACGGAGTATCGCTCTCCAGCAAGGTGAAGCAGGTGGCTTCCGGACGTTTCGGCGTCACTGCGGAGTACCTGGTGAACGCAGAGGAGATCCAGATCAAGGTCGCTCAGGGCGCGAAGCCTGGAGAGGGTGGTCAGCTCCCTGGATTCAAGGTTGACGAGGTAGTTGCGAAGACCAGGCATTCTATCCCTGGCGTGACCCTCATTTCGCCGCCACCTCACCATGATATCTACTCTATCGAGGACCTTGCACAGCTCATCTTCGACCTCAGGAACGTCAATCCTCATGCGAAGATCAGCCTCAAGCTCGTCGCTTCGCAGGGTGTCGGTACCATCGTTGCCGGCGTTGCGAAGGCAAAGGCAGACGTCGTCGTCATTTCCGGCGGTGACGGTGGTACGGGTGCAGCTCCTACCTCATGTGTCAAGTATGCCGGTATCAGCCCTGAGATTGGACTCGCGGACGCCCAGCAGACTCTCATGAGGAACAATCTCCGTGGCAGCGTGCGTCTCCAGGTGGACGGTCAGCTCAAGACTGGTCACGACGTGGTGATGATGGCTCTGCTCGGTGCGGAGGAGTTCGCTTTCGGAACTCTTCCTATGATCGCGATGGGCTGTCTTATGTGCCGCAGGTGCAACACCAACAAGTGTGCGACAGGTATATGTACTCAGGATCCTGAACTCAGGAAGAGGTTTGCAGGCAAGCCGGAGCACCTCAAGAACTATTTCACTTTCCTCGCTACCGAGGTAAGGGAGTATCTCGCTCAGATGGGCCTCAGGTCGCTCCAGGAGGCTGTAGGACGTAGCGATCTCATAGTGAAGAGACCGTGCGATGCTGGCAGCAAGGGTGCGAGCCTCGATTTCAGCAAGCTTCTCTATCAGGAGGAAACTACCGGATCCCGTTGCTACGACGGCAGCGTGAGCCATGAGATAGGAGAGGTTCTCGACCAGGAGATCATCAGGGCCGCTCATCCTTCGGTAGAATGGAAGGTGGAGACTAACCTTGATTACGATATCCACAATACCGACAGGACCGTCGGAACCATGCTTTCGGGTGTCATCGCAGCGCGCTACGGTGCTGAGGGTCTTCCAGCGTCGACCGTGAACGTCAGGTTCCGCGGCTCGGCAGGACAGAGCTTTGCTGCCTTCCTCTGCAACGGTATGGACTTCAGGCTTGAGGGAGAGACCAATGACTACTTCTGCAAGGGTCTCTGCGGTGGCGTCGTGAGCATCGTGCCTATGGCAAGGAGCACATTCAAGGCCGAGGAAAACATGATCGCAGGAAATACCGGACTCTATGGCGCAACTTCGGGCGAACTCTATGTGAACGGCCGAGTAGGACAGCGTTTCGCTGTCAGGAACTCTGGTGCCAAGGCTGTCATCGAAGGTGCCGGTGACCATTGCTGCGAATACATGACCGGCGGTAGGGTAGTGGTGCTCGGCCAGGTCGGAAGGAACTTCGCTGCCGGAATGTCCGGTGGTGTCGCCTATGTGCTCGACCGCAAGCACGACTTCGACTTCTGGTGCAACATGGACCTCGTGGAACTCAGTCTCGTGGAGAACCGCGAGGATGTCAAGGAACTCCATGATATGATTCGTGCCCATGCCCAGCATACAGGATCGAAGCTCGCGAGGGAGATACTCGACAACTGGGACGCATCCCTCAAGGATTTCATCAAGGTCATTCCTTCTGAATACAGGGCCTTGGTCGAGTCCGCGAAGAAATGATGCATTAGTATAGTTTGACGGAAAATGTCTACTTTTGTCCTTATGGAGAGAGGTAGACATTTTTCTTTCCATGCAATTCTTTAGACTGGACTTATGGTAGACCTTCAGATATTTGCATCACCGCTGTCGCTCATTCTCGCAGCCGCTTTTCTGATTGCCGTCGTAGTCTTCGGGCTTCGCGCTGATTCTTCGCGCATCGCTCGCTTCGCGACCAACATGTGGACGGCAGTCGTGCTGATGCTCTCAACCCTCGTGCTGATGGCAGTGGAGGGCACCTGGGGCATTCCTTTGCACCGCAGCTGGCCTTTCGTCGTGATAGTGCTCCTGCTGAGCTTCTCACTCGGTCTTACGGCATACAAGGACATACGGAAGAAGTCCATCACTGCGGCCTTGAGCCATACCGGACTGTTTCTCATCCTTTTCGGTGGACTTTTCGGAGCGCCGGACGTGTTGGATTCCCAGATGGTGGTGAGCAAGGATGAACCTACGAACATCGCGTACATGGCGAATGGAGAGATTGTTCCTCTGCCGTTCGAAGTGCAGCTCAAGGACTTCACGATAGACTATTACGAGAACGGAACCAGCCCGAAGCAGTATACGAGCACGCTGACGGTGGGAGGAAAGGAACTCCGCACGAGCGTGAACCATCCGTCGGGCTACAAGGGCTACCGTTTCTACCAGTCCGACTACGATAGGTATGAGCAGCAGTACAGCATAATCAAGGTGGTTCGCGATCCGTGGCTGCCGCTGGTGTTCCTTGGCATGGCTATCCTGGCTCTTGCAGCCATCCTCGAGGTCCGCAGGGCATGGCATAGCAAGGCCGTACTTCCGGTGGTGATAGTCCTTGCGGGTATCTTCGCATCGATTTCGGTGGCTCGCATCAGCTTCGGAACCCTCATGCCTGCGCTTCGCAGCCTGTGGTTCATCCCGCATGTGATAATCTATATGCTGGCATATTCGGTGCTGGCGATCTCGCTTCTGAGCGGCATTCTTTCCCGCTATGTGAAGAGGATTCCGTCCGAGCTCTCGGGCAAGCTGCTCGTCACAGCGTCGTCACTGCTTCTGATAGGAATGCTCTGCGGCGCAGCTTGGGCAAAGGCTGCATGGGGTCAGTACTGGACCTGGGACGCTAAGGAAAACTGGGCTGCAGTGACATGGATGCTCACCCTCGTGGGTACGCACATCCCTCGCAGGAAGAACGATATCGCAGTCATCGTAGCAATACTGGTGTCCTTCCTCGCGATGCAGATAACCTGGTACGGAGTCAATTACCTCCCGTCATCCCAGAATAGCCTCCACACTTACAACAAGTAGCTGACGGGCCTAGTTCAGGAATTTGAATGAAGGCATAGGCAGGAGCTTATGCAGGTTTGCCTTGTGCATACGGTCGATCTTCTCGACCTTTGGACCTTCTTCAGGATTGTCATGCACATATCCCTCAGGAGCCTTTCCTGTGCGGATATAGATATCCAGCTCAGCATATGAGAATCCAATCTTCTCCTCGTCAGGACAGCTGTGAGGGAGGCCGTCGTCCGGAGTCTTGTGTACCCATGCGTAAGGGACGCCGAGATAGTCTCCGATGGCGAGCACCTCGGTCACGGTGAGGTTTGCGAAAACGGAGAAGTCTCCTGCTCCGTCGCCGAACTTCGTGGCGTATCCGATATAGTCCTCAGAAAGGTTGCAGGTGTTGACAACGCGCGAGTTGTTGGTCTGACCGATGGCGTAGAGCGTGGTCATGCGCACGCGCGGAGGAATGTTCATGATGCTGGCCTTGCTGAGTTCCTCGCCAGCCTCCGCGATGGCCTCGAGAAGGCCGTCACATGCCTTTCCTATGTTGACTGTATACATCTTCATACCGAGATAATCACAGATCTTGTCGGCGTCGTTGAGGGACTGGGATCCCTGAGGCATGGATACGCCTATGACTCTGTCCGGGCCGAGTGCCCTGCACAGTATTGCCGCCGCGACGGTCGAGTCCTTTCCTCCGCTCATGCCGAGAATCGCCGTGCTGGCAGGACCGGCCTGCTCGAAATAATCCTTAACCCACTGGATGAGTTCTTCCGCAGTCTTGGCTGCGTCAAATGTGTACGAAGTGTCCATCGTGAATTCTTTGAAGTCTATCTAATTTTTCAAATATACAAGTTTTTTCTATCTTTGCAGCCCCGTTTCGGCGGGTAATCAATTCAAAGATCATCACAGAGTCCAAAATCAATAAATGAACTGGTCAGGAATCATACTCGGAGCAGCTGCCTTTCTTCTGATAGGTGTCTTCCATCCTATTGTAATCAAGGCGGAATATCACTTCGGTAAGGAATGCTGGTGGTTCTTCGCCATCATAGGCGTCGGATTCTGCGTGGCTTCTTTCCTCGTGGCAAATCTTGTCCTCGCGTCGGTGCTCGGCGTTGCCGGCTTCAGCTGCTTCTGGTCCATCTACGAACTCGTGCAGCAGGAGCAGCGCGTAAAAAAGGGTTGGTTCCCGACCAACCCCAAGAGAAAGAAAAACTAGTGCTTTCCCTTTATCTGATGATAGTGTAGAGCGATTCCCAGCGAGAAGCTGACGCTAGGTGAGAATCCACCGGTCGCCTGATTGAAAATCTGATCAGTATATATTCTGGCATGGATAGGGCAAGACAAGTAATGTGGCTTGCCCTTTCCCATATATGTGGTCTTGTGTGCCTCGTAAGAGAAACCGATTCCCTCGCTTACGACATAGGCCCTGATCGGCGCTGGCTCGTATGCAATTGTTTCAGGGAAGAAGTCATCGGCAGGCTGAACCACGACGGTCTTGCAGAAGTTCCAGCATTCGGTACCGAAACCTACGTAAGGATAGATGCTGAAGCCATTCCTTTCGAAGGCGACGTATCCGAGATCCAGCATTGCAGAATGGAAAGGTACGCGGGAGTTGGTTCCTGTCATGCTGTACTTTTCAGGGCTGACGAACCACAGCATTGAAGATATGACGCTCTCGAAGCCCTCCGGACCGCCTCCAATATAAGGACTTCCTTCCTTGATCTTGCCTGAGCCGAATATCAGTGACGGCCTTACTATGAACTTTCCGAATATGAAGGACATGTCAAGGGTAGCGCCCATGACCATCTGCGTGTAGTCCGATATGAAACCGAGCGGCATGTGGTTGGTCTCGTGAAGACCGACCTCGAGGCCGAAAAGCGCCTTCTTCCACTTGAGCGCAGCCGGGTCGAAGCTGTCTGCTCCTACGACAGGGTAGCTGTCCGTTCCTTCCTGGATTCTCTTCCTGTGGTCGGCGAGCTGCATCGCATAATAGGTCTGCAGCTCATGGAATCCATGTTTTCCGAGCTGGAGGCTGTCCCTCATCATGCGTCCGTAGTACTCGCCCAGCGCAAGCGATTCCTTGGACAGGGTGCCTGCACTTCCCGGTACCTGTATGGTCTTCACGTCGGTATAGCGTCTCTTCTCACCCTTGAGCTTGATGGTCTTGGATTCCAACACCCAGGTCATTGATGCGTCGGTGGAATCAGCTGCCGGAGTGATGGCAAATGCGTCTGACGAATTTGCGGCGAAGAGTATTGCAAGCGTTGCGAGAAAGATAGTTCTTTTCATAATGGAGAGGATTATGTCTCAAATATAGACAAAAATTGTCATAAAACAGCCAAGACCCTTGACACATCACGTGGCAAGGGTCTTGATGACCAAATTTTTTAATAACACTATAATGATGGCTAGTTTGCCAGACGTACAAGTTCCTCGTCGTGGTTGTAGCGGACTTCGCACTTGTTGTCGAAGATCATGGTCGCACCTCTTTCGTCGTAGTGGTCCCACTTTGGAAGTCCCTTGGCATTAGGGTCTCCTGTCTTGATGAACGCGATCCACGCATTTGTGATCTTGTCCTCGAGCTCGTAGGCTTCCTTGGTCGCACCGGTCATCTCCCTCTGGAGCTTGACGTTGTTGAACATGAAAGGAAGCTCCATGCCGTGGCATGCTCCGAGTGCGCCGTTTGCGACTGGTGACTGCCATGTGAAGAGATATACATAAGCCTTCGCACCACCCTGCTCATTCTTGATCCTAGCCTGCTCGAGAGCCCTTCCGCGGGCACCGAACTCGCTGTAGAGCATAGACTTGTCAGGCTGACCAGGGTATACCTTGTCATATTCTGCGATGAATGCCTCGGCCTTCTCTGCGCCGAGCTTCCTGCTTAGAAGCTCCTTTACCTCAGCTGCAGAGTGCTCCACGTCGTTCGCGTATGTGAACTCATTGAGGTTGGTTCCGATGAGCATAGGTACGTCCTTGCTGATCTCAGGGGCACCGTTTGCGAAAGGCTGCTGGCAGATGATCTCGCCGTCCTCCACGCAGCCGAAGCTGTAACGGCCGAAGAGAGGACCGTTTCCGCCGGCCTCGGCGATGCAGCGGGCAAGAGCCCTGTCACCTGCGGCGACGACTTCTGCATACGGGATGTCTGCAGCCTTGTCCATGGTCTCAGGGGTGAGTCCCATCTCCTCCACGGTATAGAGACCGAGCTTCTGGGCATCAGCCTTGGCACCTGCGGTGAGAATGGTTCCCGACTGCACGACTGCACGGTGATAGAGACCTGTCGCAGACGGCATTGCCATCACGTTTGACACCTTCATTCCGCCGCCTGACTGGCCTGCGATGGTCACGCAGCCTGGGTCACCTCCGAACTGGGCGATGTTCTTGTTGATCCACTCGAGGGATTTCACGAGATCCTGCTGTCCGAGGTTGACGGACTGTGAGTATTTGCCACCGAGAGCGGTGAGGTCGATGTAACCGAGCACGTTGAGACGATGGTTGAGGGTGACGACTACGATGTCGCCCTTCTCTGCGAGAGAACGTCCTTCATAGCAAGGAAGGTCGATTCCTGAGCCGCCGGCATAACCGCCACCGTGGAACCATACGAACACAGGACGTTTCTTTCCGTCGTTGATGCCTGGGGTCCAGACGTTGAGAACGAGGCAGTTCTCCTCGTCCTGAGCTTCCATGTTGAACTGGAAACCGAAGTTGTAGTCTGTCTTAGGCGAATTGTCATACACGAGCGTACCGTTCTGTGGCGCCTTCGGACCGTAGACCTTGCACTGGCGTATGTCGATCCATGTGTCTGGATCCTGAGGAGGCATGAATCTTTCGGCCTTTGCATAAGGAATGCCCTTGAAAGTGTAGATGCCGTCGTCGAGATAGCCCTCGACCATGCCAGATGCAGTGCGTACGGCAGTCTCTCTCTCATTTGAGATAATAGGGCCTGTCTTCACTACTGAATTCTGGCAGCAACCTGCCAACAGCAGCAGAGAAGCGATGAGGATGGAATAGTATTTCATTTCGTTTTGATTTGATTATCAGTCCGTGATTTTTAACGAAGTTATTTCAAGCTTCAGAGATTGCAAACACCTGTGCCGAAATAAGAAAAATTCCCCACTAAAATAGCAGATTAATACACTGGAAAACGCTTGCGGGAGGGGGACTGGTGGAATTATTTTTGAATAAATATGTAACTTTGACTCGAAATATTTGATACTTCATCATCATGCGCAAACTTCTTTTCGCGGGCATCGCGCTCGCATCGCTGCTCTGCTCATGCGCGGGCAACGAAATCACCGATCAGGTGAAGGTGACCGGTGGTACCATCCAGGGTACACTCACCGAGACCATGGCAATCTATAAGGGTATTCCATTCGCAGCGCCTCCTGTGGGTGAACTCCGTTGGAAGGCTCCTCAGCCAGTGATTCCATGGGAGGGCATCCTCGAGACAAATGAATTTGCACCTGCCGCAATGCAGGGTGGCAACAGCAACTGCAGCGAGGACTGTCTCTACCTCAATGTATGGACTCCGGCGAAGACCACCAAGGACAAGCTTCCGGTGTTCGTTTGGATCTATGGCGGCGGCTTCGCCGGTGGAGCAACCTCTGATCCTCTCTTCGACGGCGAGGTGTTCGCTGAGAACGGCGTCGTATATGCAAGCATCCCTTATCGCCTCGGCAAGCTTGGCTTTATGGCTCACCCTGAGCTTAGCGCGGAGGATGAGCACCATGTATCAGGAAACTACGGTATCCTCGACCTCGTGGCTGCGCTTCAGTGGATCCACAACAATATCGAGAAGTTCGGTGGCGACCCATCGAAGGTCACCATCTTCGGAGAGTCTGCCGGCGGTATCGCAGTCAGCATGCTCTGTGCATCTCCTCTCACCAAGGGCCTTATCTCAGGTGCAATCTCCGAGAGCGGCGGATCCTTCGGCCCAGCACGCCCTACGACCTATCCAGGCGAGAATATGCGCCTTCTCAAGGATGCAGAGCAGGATGGTCTCGGAATCATGGAAGACCTCGGCTGCTCATCTCTCGAGGAACTCAGGGCTCTCCCTGCAGAGAAGCTCATGTCAAGAGGCCTGACTCCTGGCGGCGGCTGGCCAATCGTTGATGGCTATGTCATTCCGGACGACCAGTATAAGATGTACGAGGCTGGCAACTATAACGACATCCCAGTGCTCATCGGTTACAACTCTGACGAGGGAGCAAGCTTCGGTGGAGCAAGCAATCCTCAGGACCATATCGCAAGCGTCCAGGAGCGTTACGGCAAGTTCGCAGACGCTCTCCTCGAGGTCTATCCTGTGACTGAGAACGCAGTGCCTAAGTCAGCACGCGACCTCATGCGTGACGCTGCCTTTGGATGGCAGACTTGGGCATGGGCAAGGCTCCAGACCGAGACCGGCCATTCTCCAGCATATCTCTATTACTTCGACCAGCACCCAGAGTATCCTGAGGATTCTCCAAGGGCAGGTTACGGTTCTCCTCATGGCAGCGAGATGGAATACGTGTTCCATAAGCTCAATCCTATGAAGTCTAGGGACGAGATCGAGAAGACCCTCGAGGACCAGATCTTCCGTTACTGGATCAACTTCGCGAAGTACGGCAACCCTAACGGCGAGGGCCTCCCTCAGTGGGATGCATTCTCTGTGGCAAAGCAGACCATGCTCCTCAAGGGCATCGAGTCTCGAATGATCGACGTGCCTAGCGAGGATGCGATGTGGGTACTCGACTCATACTTCCAGTGGAGAAGGACCCCGGAAGGAGCCGAGTGGGCCAAGTAATCACGGCTTTTCATGACATGCAGAGGGCTCGACATTAACGTCGGGCCCTTTTTACTTTTTGTCAGTAAATTTGCTTTTTGGGCGAAAGCTCCGTACCTTCACGACTCATTTCCCCAAAACGAACTGCGCAATGCTTGAAATCAACGACAGATTACCTTCTGAATGCACCAACATTTCTGAGGTGCGAAACGAAATCGACAATATCGACAAGGTTATCATCCGCCTTCTGAGCGAGCGCTTCGAATATGTGAAGGAAGTGGTGAAATACAAGGAGAAGACCGCCAGCAGCGTAGAGGCTTCGGACAGACGCAATGCTGCCATCAGCGACCGCCGCAAGTGGGCAGAGGAGGCCGGACTTGATCCCGACGTGGTAGAGGAACTCTACGACAGGCTTATCCGCTATTTCATCGAGGAAGAAAAGAAAATAATGAACTTAATATAATATGTTTAGGAAAGAGATCAAGGTTCTCGACTGTACCGTCCGTGACGGCGGTCTGATGAACAAGTGGCAGTTCAGCAAGGAATTTGTCAAGAGCGTATACGAGGCCAATGTCAAGGCCGGCGTCGACTATATGGAAATCGGTTACATCAGCAGTGCTGATCAGTTCCCTCGTCCGGAGTACGGACCATGGAAGTTCTGCGTAGAGGATGAGATCCGCGAGATCGTGGGCGACAACAACACCTCGACCAAGCTTTCAGTGATGGCAGACATCGGACGTATCCAGTACGATGACATCCGTCCTAAGTCTGAGAGCGTCATCGATATGTTCCGCGTGGCTTGCTACGACTACCAGATCGACAAGGCCATCGACCTTGCACACCATGTGATGGACAAGGGTTACGAGGCCACCATCAACCTCATGGCCGTTTCCAAGGTCAACGACAGGGCTCTCGACCAGGTGCTCGAAGACGTCGCAAACTCAAGGGTAGGTACTTTCTACCTTGTCGACAGCTTCGGTAGCCTCTACTCGGAGGACATCCATAGCCTCATGGCCAAGTACATCAATGCACTCCCAGGCAAGACCATAGGTTTCCACGGTCACAACAATGTGCAGCTCGCTTTCGCGAACACCATCGAGTGCATCATCGGCGGCGCCAACATGCTTGACGCGACAATGCTCGGAATCGGACGTGGTGCCGGTAACTGTCCTCTGGAGCTCCTCGTTTCTTTCCTCAAGAATCCGAAGTACAAGCTTGAGCCTATCATCCAGTGCATCCAGGATCAGGTAAATCCTCTCAAGAAGGAGATCGACTGGGGCTATTTCATCCCTTATATGATCACCGGATCCCAGAACGATCACCCTCGTTCAGCGATGGCATGGATGGCTAGCCCTCAGAAAGACGACTATATTTCATATTACGAGTCAGTGGTAAAAAATAAAGAGGTCTAGGCGACCTCTTTTTTTCTTATGGGAACAATCGCAATCTACACATTCAAACCGGAAGGCGGGCCGATGCCGGCTCAGCCCCACAATGCCGCGGCCTGGAAGGCCAAGGGTTTCGATTTCATCTGCTTCGTCACGAAGAAGGGCGACATGCCTGACTTCTGTGGGGCATGGTATATCGATGAATTGCCGATCTCATGGCCCGATGAGCGTCTGAACGCGGTTATTCCTAAGGTCAATCCTCAGTCCGTGCTCGAGGGTTATGAGTATAGCCTTTGGGTGGATGGCGACCGTGCCATCACGAGCGACAGCATCTATGAGCAGTGCAAGGAAATGCAGCGCAGGGGAGTGGTATATGCCGACCTTCAGCACCCAGGCATCCGCTCGGTATACGGCTATGCATGGAAGCTGTGGCGGCAGGGACTCGAACCGCTCAATGTGGTCTGCAAGGCGGTGACTTTCCTCCTCCGCAAGGGCGTGCTTCCCGGCGACGGATTCCATGATACCTCGATGATGCTCAGGGCACACGAGGATGAGGCCGTCCTGGAGTTCGACAGATGGTGGTGGGAATG
Organism: Bacteroidales bacterium; assembly: GCA_024402115.1. The sequence goes on from JAKSJQ010000024.1 coordinate 17,184, forward strand.
CCTGCTCACACATGCAGGCGGCCATTACGACCAGCTGATGCATGTGTTCGCGCTGAAGGACACTCCTTCTCTGAAATGGGAGTACCTTACTCCTTCCCCTGATTGAGCTTCCTTCTATTATTTGATTGGAGTGATGGTTATCGTTCTCTGGTAGCCCATAGGGTATGCCCTGTAGGCGTCGAAGATCGAGCGTGCAGTACATCCCACGCCGCTGGTCGCGTAGTCGAGGTTGAGGGTGATGTCACCGCTCTTCTCGAGCTGGTACTGGTACATGCTCCTGGTAAGGTTCTCGGTGGTGAACGGATATGCGTTGAATGCGAATGGCTCGTTCATCCTGAACTCGAGGCCCTTTCCGCTCTCGTCGGTGAAGCGTACCCACCTGTTGTCCATCCTGAGGCCGTAATCCTGAGGGACGAGGTAAGGCTCGTACATGTCCTCTACGGTGTCTTTGTAGATGCCCATGCGGTAGCCTGTCTTCCTGTCAGGGTATGAAGCCTGTGGGCCTCTACCGTACCACTCCACGTTTCCGAGCGAGCCGTTGATAGACATGGTGACTCCGATTCGTGGGAACCATGCAGGTACGTCGCCCTCCGGGTTGATGAGGTGGTTGATAGTGATGGTTCCGTCGCCATCGATCTTGTACGAGTAGACGCTCTCGATTCCGACATTGGTTCGGCCGGTGATATATGCATCGAGCTGTCGCTCTGTCGCTGCGCCGAAGAGAGCGTACTCCCTGACGTCGACATATACCGAACCGTCGATCTCGCGTGCCTTGACAGACATTGGCCTGTATCCGACCTTGTCGAGACCTGCAGAATAGAATATGGTAGCGACGACGCTGCTGTGTCCGATGGCACCGTATCCAGGCTTGTTGTTGAGGATGGCTGCGCGTGATGGGAGGTTGTTCCAACCGTCGAGCTCGTTGGCCAGTGGCGCTCTCCATACGTTGAGCTTGAGAGGCTCGGTGAGCATTTCCTTACCGTCAATCTGCATTCCGCAAAGCTCTCCGCTGACTTCGTCGAAGGTGTAGGCGAAGTTTGCGCCCCTTGCCACGACCTTGCCGTCAGCCTTCTCCATGGTCACTCTGCCGGCAGGCTTTGCTGCAGGAGCGGCAGGGATGTTCCACTCTGAGAGTTCGAACTGCTCCCATGCTACCTCATGGCCCTTCTTTGCCCAGATCTCATCCTTTGCGAGGACTGTGCTGATGTTGAGTCTGTACTCCTTTCCCGCCTCGATCGCCGGCTTGGTGTAAGGAATGTTGTATGCCTTGCTCTGGAGAGGCTCGATGTCGAGATCGAGGGTTCCGGATGCCACTACCTTGTCGTCAGCAGTGATGGTCCATGTGGTCTTGTATGCCGATGCGTTCACGAAGGCGAGTCGGTTGATGATCTCAACGGTTCCTGTCCTAGGGTCGAGGAGAGAGTAGTTGAATGGCTGGGTACTCTTCTTCATCTGGTACATCTCAGGCTGGATGGTCCTGTCTGGCCAGATGCTGCCGTAGGTGCGTGCACCGAGACCCCAGGTGTAGAAGGTTCCCTCGTTGGTCTCCTTCTCGAAATCAAGCCAGAGTGCAGACTTTGCAGGGTCGAAGCCCATGTCCGGAGTGACTGCGTCGGCAAAGATTCCGACATTGTCGATGAGGGCGTCAGCGATGAACTCTTGGGTGTCCTGGCCGTTCTTCTCCTCATCACGTCCGATGCAGACTCCGAGAGGAAGATTGCGTATTGCTCCAGTGAGTGGCTGGCTGGCAACCTCCTTGGAGTCGATGTAGATGCTCATCTTCTCAGAATCGTAAACGGCAGTCACATTGTGCCACTTGTTCTCCCAGTCTGAAGGGAGATTTCCAGAAAGGGTTACCTTCGAGCCGTTGTCGATGTAGAACTCTATCTTGTCGGCTCCTGACTGCTTGAGGCCGAACTGGTTGTTACCCTTGGTGATCATATATCCGCCGCTCTTGTTGTGCTTGCGAGGGTAGATGTCGAGGGTGAGGGTGAGCTTGTCGCCGGAAATCTCGAGGTTGTCGCCTCTGTAGACCTGTACCCACTGATCCTGCTTGTCCAGATCGATTGCGAGGCCGGTCTTTCCCTTCACGAGCTTTGCCTTACCCATGATGTTTGCCTTGGTCGAATATGGGGACTTGTCCTCGAGTGTCCTGACTGGCTCGAGAAGTCCAGGGCTGACGAAATCCCATACGGCACCGCCGAGGAGGGAAGGATGGTCGTAGATCTCTCTCCAGAAATCATCGAATCCGCCGCCGCCGTTTCCTGCGACAGAGAGGTACTCGTCCATGAATGAAGGTCTTGGGTCTGAAGTGTCAGCTCCATAGGAGAGCTCATGCTCGATAGGCATTGGGTACCTCGGACCAACGATGTCCTCTGCTGCGTGTTTAGGAGCGTTTCCTCCGTACATCCAGTAGCGGGTCGCATCGTACTTGCGTCCTTCCTTGACGACCTCTCCGATGTTCGGACCTTCTCCGGACTCATTTCCTGCGCTCCAGAAGAGCACGCATGCGTGGTTACGGTCGCGGAGCACCATCTGACGCACCCTCTCCTGGTACATAGGGATATATTCAGGAAGGTATGATACCCATTCGGTAGCATGTGCCTCTACGCCAGCCTCGTCTATGATGTAGAGGCCATATTCGTCTGCGAGGTCGAGGTATTCGTTCACTGGAGGATAGTGCGATGTCCTCACAGCGTTGAATCCGAACTGCTTGAGAATCTCCATGTCCTTGCGGACTGTCGCCTCGTCCATCGCATGGCCGAGGGTAGGGTGCTGCATGTGGGAGCACTGGGCGTTTACCTTGATAGGCTGGCCGTTGAGGTAGAATACTCCGCCCTTGATCTCTGTCTTCTTGAATCCCATCTTCTTGCTCATGCTGTCCACGGTCTTGCCGGAAGCATCCTTGAGAGTCATGGTGAGGGTGTAGAGCTCAGGAGTTTCTGCGGTCCATTTCAGAGGAGAAGCGACCTTGGCGCGGAAGTGCACGGTGTTGGTGCCGCCGGCATGTACGGCGAGGGCCGCCTTGTCCATCTTTGCGACAGACTTGCCGTCCTTGCTGATCTCTGCGCTGAGAGAATATCCATCTACGGCTGCGCCGAAGGACCTGAGGTCGATCGCGAGCTCGACGTTCGAATCAGTGAAGCTGCTGTCGAAATCGGTGACTACCTGATAGTCCCAGATGCGGGTCTCAGGGCTTGAGTATACAGTCACGTCATCGAAGATACCTGCAAGTCTCCAGTAGTCCTGACCCTCGAGGTAGAATCCGTCGCTGTACTTGAGAACGAGCACTGAGAGGGTGTTCTTGCCTGGCTTCACATATTTGGTGATGTTGTATTCAGAAGGCTCCTGCGCACCCTCGTTGTAACCGACCTGCTCGCCGTTAACCCATACGAAGGAAGCTGAGGCAACCTTTTCGAAGCGGAGGAAGATCTGATCTCCCTTCCACGATGATGGAATGTTGAATGAAGTCCTGTATGCGCCGGTAGGGTTCACCTCCATCGGAACGTTAGGCGGAGTGACGGCATAAGGGTTTACAGGTGCCTGTGCTGCGTTTCCACCGCCCCAAGGACGACCACCGCGAGCCTTCATCATAGCATCCCTTGCTGCCTGAGGAGTGTTGGTAGGGAATGGTGCGGATACGTTGCGGAACACGGCCTGGCCGAATCCTTCCATCTCCCAGTTGGATGGAACGTTTATATTGGACCACTTGCGGTCGTTGAAACCGGGCTTGAAGAAATCCTGAGGGACCTCAGCCGGACAGTCTGTGTAGAAGAATTTCCAGGTTCCGTTGAGCGAGATGTTTGTCTCTGGGATGTGGAAGGCCCTGCCTTCTTCCTGGCCCTCTCCGAACACTTCGAGATTTTCTACATAGTAGGAGAGGTCCTGCATGTAGGGCTTGTTCTGGGCATAGATGCATGCTGGTGCAAGAAATGCGAGAGCTGCCAGCAGATTCATTCTTTTCATATCGTTCTTTTGTGTTATTATCAGCGTTGGTTGTATATGGAATTCAAATGTAGCAATTTTTGCTATTTTTGCGACATGGAATCAGCAGAACATAGGAAAATCATAGACTCTCCGGAGGCGATGATAGACGTGGTGAGGGAGTTCGGTATCATCCCTTTCTTCCGAAATCCCGTCGCAGGATGGTCCATCGAGGAGATGACGGCCCCCGGCTGCTGGTTCGATGTCGACGGCGTGCTCGGACCTTGGGACTGGAAGATCGAGGTCGTCAGGGACGGCATAGCCTATGGAAAGATGTTCGGCGACAGGGCTGCTTTTGCTACGGAGGAGTGGTATCGCGAACTTATGAACTACCGCCGCAGTCTTCCCAAGTATAGGGTCGCCCTGGGGGAGAAACCACGGACTAAGGCCACCAGCAAGCATGAAAAGCTGATGCGTATGCTGGCAAAGCCGGCTCTCGATGCGATCCGCCAGAGCGGCGCGTTGGAATCCAAGCAGCTGAGGATGATACTTTCCGAGAGCGTCACTCCCGCGCAGATCAGAAGTCTTGGTGCGGCGTACAAGAAAATGCTTGTTCCGACTGTCAAGAAGAGCATATCCGATACCGTCCTGACCTATCTCCAGATGGGCACATGGTGCCTCGTCGGCGACATAGAGAGGGTCTACCGCGGACCGAATCTCGTCTATTCTGGCTGGCAGACCAGCTCAAACACGACTCCGGAGCAGTTCTTCGACAATGCCGGCACTTCGGCTGAAGCCGTGCAGGCAGAAGATGACATGCCGTCATGGGCGAAGAGGTTCATGGATGATGAGCCTGTGGTAAAAAAGACCATCCTCGGAACTCCGGAGGAGTCCAGGCAGAAGATCATCGATCATATTCACGGGATGTTCCCCGATGCCGATATCGCGGTCATCGGGAAGATGGTGTGATCGGTTTCGAGGGGGATTATCCCGGCAGAGTCCGGTTAGTCTTTGTCTATGTCTCCGTCCCAGAGGTACTTCCTGGTTTCCTTCACTATCACTCCGCTGAGGAGTATGAGCGCGATGAGGTTAGGGATTGCCATGAGGGCGTTGAAGATGTCCGCGAGGTTCCATACGAGGTCGAGGCTCACCACTGCACCGAGGTAGACGGTGATGAGGAAAAGGGCCCTGTATGTGTTGATGAAGGCCTTCATGCCGACCTTCTCGCGTATCTTGGTCTTTGCTGCCATGTATTCGACTGCACGTTCTCCATAGTAGCTCCATCCCAGGATGGTGCTGAACGCGAAGGTCAGCGAACCGAACGCAAGGAGAGGGGAACCGATGTACGGGATCTTGCTGAAGGCCATGGTCGTGAGCACGCCTCCGTTCTCGAAACTGATGTCCGGGAAGGCGAGTATGCTGCTGACGATCACGATTCCGGTAATTGCGCAGATGACGACGGTATCCCAGAAGGTTCCGGTGCTGGATACGAGAGCCTGGCGCACCGGGTTCCTGGTCTGCGCCGCTGCCGCTACGATAGGTGCGGATCCGAGTCCGGATTCATTGCTGAACAGACCGCGCGCGATTCCGTACCTTGCGGCCATCATGAGTCCGCCGCCTGCCATTCCTCCGCCTATCGCAGATGGATTGAAAGCGGAGCTGACGATGAGCTTCACCGCCGGTCCTACGTATGCGGAGTTCATGAACAGTATGGTGATGCATCCGAGCACATAGAGAAGGGCCATCAATGGGACGAGGGCAGTGCAGACCTTGGCGATGTTCTTCACTCCGCCGACTATCACCATGGACGCGAGTATCGTGATGATTCCGCCGATCACGACTGGATCGATGCCGAAGACGTTGTGGGTCATGGTGCTGATAGCGTTCGCCTGGACGGTGCTGCCGATTCCGAAGGACGCTACTGCGGTGAACAGGGCGAAGAGCACGCCCATCCATTTCAGTCCGAGACCGCGCTCAAGGGCGTACATCGGGCCTCCCTGCATCTTGCCGTCCTCGTCGGTGACTCGGTACTTGATCGCAAGCAGTCCTTCTCCGTATTTGGTCGCGATTCCGAACACTCCGGTAAGCCAGCACCAGAACACGGCACCCGGACCTCCGAGCGCGATTGCGGTGCCGACTCCGACTATGTTACCGGTTCCGATAGTTGCGGCGAGGGCGGTGACAAGAGCTCCGAACTGGCTCACGTCTCCTTCTGCGCCCTTGTCCTTGCGCACGGAGAGCTTGATTGCCTTGAAAATATGGCGCTGGGGGAAGCGCAGTCTCACCGTCAGGAACAGGTGTGTTCCGAGCAGCATGATGATCATCGGCCATCCCCAGAGGAATCCTGAAATGGCGTCGAGAATATTGTTAAGTGCGTTCATAAATACAAAGATAACAATTATTGGCTTCTAATTATTATTGATTATCTTTGTCGTTTGATTGATTGGGACTTATTATTATCAACTCATATTCACAACTACATGAAAAAGCTTATTGTTTTCGCTCTCATTGCGTCGACTGCACTCATGAGCGCGTGTGGCCCAAAGGACCCAGGTCTTAAGGATGCCTACAAGAATTATTTCAAGATGGGTGTTGCCGTTACCGGACGTAATGTCAGCGACTCTGCTACTGCAGCCCTCATCCTCAAGGAGTTCAACAGCATCACTGCTGAGAACTGCATGAAGCCAGGTGAGCTCCACCCAGCTCCAGGCGTGTGGAACTTCGAGGAGGCAGATAAGATCGCAAACTTCTGCCGCGAGCACGGCATCAAGATGCGTGGTCACAACCTCGTATGGCACAGCCAGTTCGCAACATGGATGTTCCAGGCTCATGACGAGAACGGAAATCCTATCGTCGAGCTCGACGAGAAGGGTGATACCGTAAAGGTTGAGCAGAGGGTATTCGGCCGCCGTGGCCCACGTCCTCAGAACTTCCAGCCAGGCCAGATGCCTCAGATGGAGACCGTTATGGTTCCTAAGTATGTCGCAGCTTCTAAGGAGGAGTTCTACGATTCACTTCGCGTTCACATCAATACCGTTGTTAACCGTTACAAGGATGTCATCTACTGCTGGGACGTAGTCAACGAGGCTATGAGCGACTCAGACAACATCGAGGCTTCTTACGAGGATTCATTCCGCAAGTCACAGGCTTACCAGCTCTGCGGTGACGAGTTCATCAAGAACGCGTTCATCTGGGCTCACGAGGCTGATCCTACCTGCGGTCTCTTCTACAACGACTACAGCGCATGGACTCCTGCAAAGAGGACTTACATCTACAACATGGTCAAGAAGCTCCAGTCAGAGGGTGCGCCTATCACCGGTATCGGTATGCAGGGCCACTACAACATCTACGACAACCCTACTCTCGAGGACTTCGAGAAGGCTATCCAGATGTATCTTGAGCTCGTAGACGACCTCCAGATCACCGAGTTCGATATCCGTATCAACGAGGAAGCTGGTGGACAGCTCCAGTTCAGCCGTGGCGAGGGCCAGGTATACACCGAGGAGATCCAGGCTATGCAGCAGAAGAAGTATGCTGACCTCTTCGAGATCATCCGCAAGTACAAGAAGAACTTCTCTTGCGTTACCTTCTGGAACGTAAATGACTCAGTTTCTTGGCTTGGCGCTAACAACTTCCCACTCCTTTTCGACAAGGACAACCAGCGCAAGGATGTATACTATACTGTTCGCGACTTCAAGAAGTAGTAGATAGTCTAGATAATATAAAACGAGGCGGTGACTCAGAGTCATCGCCTCATTTTTTTAGTCCTGTTCCACCCTTGTGGCTGCGGTGGCAATCGATTCGTAGAGCTTCCTGTAGAATGGATGCCGCGTCAGCGTCGAGGCGTCTCCCATGATGATCAGCTTCATGCGTGCACGGGTCATGGCCACGTTCATCCTTCTGAGGTCTCGCAGGAAGCCTATCTCGCCGTTTTCGTTGGCACGGACGAGAGATATGATGATAACATCTCTTTCCTGACCCTGGAATCCGTCCACGGTGTTGATCGTGACAAGGTGACGGTATGGCTTGAAGAATGGGTCAGACTTGACTCTCTGCCTGATGTACTGGACCTGGGCCTTGTATGGACTGATAATGCCGACGTCGACATGGTCTTCCATTATGCGCCTCGGACCTATCTTCGTGAAATAATCCTTGAGTTGCTGGATGCTTAGGTCCGCCTCGGGCTTGTTGATCCTTCCGAAGGACTCCTGCACGAACTCTTCGTTGCAGTCCATTCCTGCAGTGTTGACCCATACTACGGGATCATCGATCTCCGGGTCCAGTATGAATCTAGACTTCACGCTCGGAGCAGACTGGACCTTTCCTTCGTAGAAATAGTCGGAGGAGAAACGCATGATATCCTCGTTCATGCGATACTGTACCTGCAGCAGCGAGACGCTCTCCGGGTGGCTGGATACTATCTTTTCCATCAGCGTTTGGTCCAATCCCTGGCGCGCAGCCTCGTAGCACTTGATGGTCGGAGGCAACTGCTGATGGTCGCCGGCTAGGATGACTCGGTCGGCCTTGCTGATAGCAATCCAGCATGCGGCCTCGAGGGCTTGCGCGGCTTCGTCGATGAACAGTGTCGAGAACTTCATGCCGTCGAGGACCTTGTTCGCACTGCCGGACAAGGTGCAGGCGATGACTCGGTTCTGGGCAAAGAGCTGTTCCCTGATATGATGTTCGAGCTCTGTCTCCCTGTCCTTGAGGGACATGATCTTCTTCCGGGTGCCTTCGCTCTTGTTCTTGTTCTTCTGCAAGTCGCGGATGGCCTTGCGTATGCTCCAGAGCTGTGGGTAGTCCGGGTGGTCGGAAAACTGCTGCTCATAAGTGAAGGACAGCATCTTGTCGTTCACGCGGGTAGGGTTACCCACGCGAAGTACGCTCAGACCGGAGTCCACCAGCTTCTCGCTGATCCAGTCCACGGCCATGTTGCTCTGGGCGCATACCATCACCTGGCACTCGCGGCGCAGCGTCTCATAGACGGCCTCGACCAGGGTCGTCGTCTTTCCTGTGCCCGGAGGACCATGGACCACCATGACGTCCTTGGCCTTCAGCACCTCGTTGACGGCTATCTCCTGGGTGGGGTTGAGGCCGGGGGAATGTGTGTATTCGAGATTCAGCTTCCTGAACGGGGCGTTTCCGTAGATGAGCTCGCGCAGCTCCATCAGACGGCCCTTCTTCGCGCCGATGACGCTGTTGAGGGCCTCGAACATGAGCCTGTAGGTGGTTTCGTCGAAGTAGAGCTGGACGCCGAGGTTCTCGGAGGAGACGATGTCCGCATAGCCTCGTTTCTGGGGCAGGGCGATGACCATCCTGTCCTCGTCGACATAGCTGACGGTTGCGACTATGGGCAGGAACTTGACCTCGGAGCCGTCGCCTTTCCATGTGAAGAAGGTCACCGGCTTGCCGTACTCGAAACTGTGCTCGATGTCCCTGTCCTGGGTGCGGTGGAGCTCCACGACCAGCTGGTTCAATGAATTGTAATAGCTCTGTCCTATGCGGACGGGATACCAGCACATTCCGCGCTTGACCTTGCGCGGCACCCCCATCTCCTTTGTCTGCTTCAGATATGCCTCCTTCTCGGCTTCATACTCCATGCGGAGGAGCATGGAATGGCGGCTGAGTTCCTGTATGGCGTTTCTGGCTTGCATGTATGATTCTTGACGGGGATGTTCGCGGAGCCAAAGATAATCTTATTATTTTATTATATTTGCCTACTCTAATAACCAACAGTATCAGTTATGAAAAAACTCCTTATTCCTTTCGTGGCGTTCATGATGGCGGCAGCCGTCAATGCTTCAGCCCAGCCTCAGAGAAATGCTGTCGTTCCGTCTTTCTCTGCAAAAGAGGATTTCAAGTCAAACCTTACGAACCAGCCCGGCAGGCAGTATCCTATGGTCAATTCCGAGGGTGCGGTGCGTACGCAGCTCAATGCTCCTGCAGCGACTTCCGTACTGCTGGATATCGGAGGTGTACGCTATGAGATGACCAGAGACGAAAAAGGTCTGTGGACAGGAACATCGGCTCCTCAGGACGTCGGCTTCCATTATTACCAGCTCGTTGTGGACGGTTCTGCCATGCCTGATCCAGGTACGGTGTCTTTCTTCGGCGCAGGCCGTTGGGGCAGCGGTATCGAGATCCCTTCTGATGATATGGATTTCTGGCAGGTCAAGAATGTGCCTCAGGGCTCCATCGTTGAGAAATACTACTGGTCAGAAGCGACCCAGAGCATGCGTCACTGCCATGTATACCTTCCAAACGAGTATGACAAGAACCCAAAGAAGAAGTATCCTGTTCTCTATCTCCAGCACGGTAATGCCGAGAATGAGTACGGATGGGCTGTACAGGGCCACACCGCTCAGATCATGGACAACCTGATCGCACAGAAGAAGGCTGTTCCGTTCATCATCGTCATGGATTACGGCCAGGGCCAGAACATCCATCTCAAAGGCAAATACGCTCCTGCTGAGGGCGCTGCTGCAAACGACGCGTTCCAGGTGGTTCTCTTGAATGACATCATCCCTATGGTGGAGAAGGAATTCCGTGTATATACCGATGCTGCACACCGCGGTATGGCAGGTCTTTCCATGGGTGGTGGCCAGACAGGCCGCATCACCCTTGCCAACCCGACCAAGTTCGCCTACATCGGCATGTTCAGCGGCGGAAGCATGACTACCGAGGCTGTCAAGGAGGCAGGACTCGACAAGACTGCCAAGCTTATCTTCATGAGTACAGGAAGCAAGGAGAACCGTAATGCCGTAGAGCAGGCGGAGGCTCTCAGAAAGATGGGCGTCAACGCTGTCAGCTACGTTTCTGATGGTACCGCTCACGAGTGGCACACCTGGCGCCGCAGCCTCTACGAGTTCGCTCAGCGTATCTTCAAATAGGAACATCTCGCAGGACTGTTTCGTCCTGCCGCCTAAAATAAAGGAGCTCAGCCATTTGGCTGGGCTCTTATTTTTTTGTATCATTGTTGCGAGATATCAGATAAACAGCCATAGCCATGAAGAAGATTCTCGTATTATTGCTGGCCATCCCGATGTTCTTGGGATGCGACAAGATCAACACTGGTGGAGAAAAGAATATTGACTATAATGCCAGGAGGAGGGAAATCCGACAGATGATTGACACGAAGGGGCTTTCCACCAGCAATTTCCCGTTCATCGACTGTTCCACCAGTACGTCTCCTCTGCGCGACCTGGTGATGTACAATATTCTCGACATACCGTATAGTTGGGGCCCGGACATTGTCACCGGTTCTTATTATCATATCTATTGGACTCTGCCGAAAGGTATAACTCAAGGCAGCTCGGAGCATGGGAAGTTGGCTTATGAACTCCGTGAGCTGAGCAGAAGTAGCGGTTCACATGGTGCTTACGTCAACCTTATCGACGGAGAGACCGACCTGATAATCGACTCCCGCGACATCTCCCGAAATGAGCTCGGGTATGCGGATGAGAAGGGTGTGGAGGTCCAGACCAAGCCTCTCGCTTGGGACGCAATGGTGTTCCTCGTCCATCCGGACAACAAGGTCAAATCACTGACCATAGAACAGATTCAGGATATATATACCGGGGTCATCACGAACTGGAAGGAGGTCGGAGGTGCCGATATGGAGATTCATCCTTACATGAGAGACCCCGATTCCGGAAGCCAGGAGAAGATGGAGACCATGGTGATGAAGGGCAAGAAGATGCTCGATTGGCCTGAGATGGTAGGATTGAATATGCTATCTCCGTATCTGTCGATAATTCAGGATCCGAAAGGCATCGGATATTCGCCGTATTTCTATTGTGAGAGTATGGTGAGGGACCTTTACAACGTGAGGGTCATAGCGATTGACGGTGTCAAGCCGAGCCAGGAAGGCATAATGAGATCAGTGGAAGGAAAGTCCGGCGGTTATCCGTTCTATTCTCAGATATATGCGGCGATACGCGCAGACGAGCCGGCCAGGTCCATCCCACACCAGATCTATGACTGGTTCGAATCCGAATCTGCACGCTCCATCATCGACGAAAGCGGATACATTCCTCTTAAGTAATCTGCTCGCAAATATTTCCTGCCGCTGCTAGTTTGTTGACCCTCTGAAATACGCACCTAGAGCAATTCCTGCAGGGCAAGTTCAATCCTTGGCTCCACAGGGGAGAAGTGCGTGCCTTCAACGAGTCGAAAGTCGACTTCGATATTCTGCGCCCTCAGGATATCGGCGGCATTTTGGGTAAGAGTCTCAACCTGGGAAATCCTTTTGTCCTTTGAGAGGCGCTCCCTTTCTCCGAGACACATGAACACCTTCACGGATGGATTTCTTACCTCTGCCTTTCCTAGCCATTCCACGAAGCCGTCATACCACAGAGAACCGGAAATCGACCCGATTCCGCAGAAGATAGCTGTCTTCGACAGTGTCCAAATCGCGAACAGTCCGGATAGAGAGATTCCTATGAGATGGCGCTCCGGACAGGTTAACCCCAATGATTCCTCAATGTCGCCCATGCACTTGAGGAGTTCGTTCAGAAACATCTCGGCCTTGCCTCCGAAAGGCCTTTTCTCTTTGAATACTCCCGGCGCCGGCCATGGCGTAAGGTCATCGTTCCAGTCGGCGACGGACAGCACGACCATAGAACAGTCGTGTTCCTTCCCGGCCTTGTCAATGTACTCCATCAATCCATTCATATCCAAATCAGGCACGAGAAGATAGCATACTCTGTTTGAGTCTGCCTTCGAGATCGCCAATGATAGGCCGTGGAATGTCCTGAATTGCATCAACTTTGGATTAGAGTCCAAATGTACGAAGAATCAGCGAACCATTTTAATGGAATTCAAGAGGGTGGAAGCGTTTGTGGGTTCGCTACAAGAACGTGAATCCATATAGATGCACTAAAAATGGCTCTGTATGTACCGCAACCAATGCCTGCCGTATGACTCCCGTCATGCTGAGCTATACCTGCGGGAAGATAGGCTAGGACGTGTGCTTCTTGTTCGGATTTTCGGGGAACCAGCCTTTCTTTACGCGCTTTTCCTGCTCAAACAGCTCATAGATGGACCAGAAGCAGCTGAAGGCTATCACTCCGAGAGATGCGGAGAGAATGGTATGGGCAACAAGCATGGACAGCCCTGCTAAAAGGACTCCCAGAACCGCGAATGCCCACCAGCATCGTGCGCCGAAATGATATTCCGACAGGATCACAATCGGATGGAAGATACCGATTGCAAGGAAAGCGGCGACGCCGAGTACAATACCATTAAAACTAAAGATCATATCTCAATCAATTTGTTGATAACGGCGTAAACGGTAAGGCCGGAGATGGTGTTGATGCCAAGCTTCGCCGAGATGTTCCGCCGGTGTGTCATAACGGTATTGATTGAAATGTTGAATGCGTCGGAAATCTCCTTGTTGGTCATTCCTTTGGCCACGGCAGTGAGAATCTCCTTTTCGCGCAGACTCAGTTCGTCATTCTGCCTTGCGTCGTTTCTTTCTACCAATACATCGCGCAGGATCTTGAGGATCCTCGCCTTTGAGTCGTAAAGGGATATCAAATTGCTGAACATCCCGGTTATGTGCTTAGGATAGCTCTCGTGTGCAAGAAGAACGACCCTGTGCCTGTCTTGTCCCTGTGCCAGCTTCTCCATGAGCTCGAGACCGTCGGAAGCGGGGTTGACGATCATTATGTCATAATCCAAGGCAGAGATTTTATGCCTGCCGAGAGACGAGACTGTAGATACCACCTTGAATTCGCCTGTTGATTCCACAATGGGAACGATACCCGCAATCACGATAT
>JAKSJQ010000025.1 GCA_024402115.1 Bacteroidales bacterium
CGGTCCTTGCGAGGCCTCCTGCCACGGGACCGGAGCAGATGTCTCCGTCATAGGAGAAATAGATCCGGCGGCCGTCAGGGGAGAGGGACGGAAAGCTGGCAAAGCGGACAGGCTCAGCTGATGCGATTGCCCCGAGAATGAACAATGATGCTGCAGTTAGGGAAGCTTTTTTCATGGTATATGTGTTTTTTTTCTGGCTCAGTATGTAATCTGGATGCAAATATATCAAATAGACATGTTTATATGAACAGACGCTCCATTCCGGAATCGATCCTGGATGCAAAAAGGCATCTTTTTGCCGTCCGAAATGCTGATTATTTATATCTCTTATCCAAAAAATGTTACTCGTTTATGGCAAAAATGGGTACATTTGCGATATTAAGGATACTAACCAAATTACATCATGTACACAAAACTTATCAAACTTTCAGTAGCTGCCCTTGCGCTGACCTTCGCTGTCGCTGCATCAGCACAGCCTCGCCGCGCTCCGGAAGTTATGCCTAATTTTGCACCTACCCCAGCGTCAGTGCAGAATGTAACTCACCCTACCTTGGATGACTATTTCACTCCAGTCTATCCTGCCACCAAGTCAAAGAAGCCTGTAGTGGTTGCTCCCGCAACTCCAGACAAGGACGGCTTCATCCGCAGGTGGTCTCTCCTCGAGCCTATCGACAAGCTTGAACTCAGGAGCAACGATATGTTCACCGACAGCTGGCTCCGCGAGGAGTTCGCTACCGAGCATTTCCCTGGCCAGTGGACTATCGTCCCTACCGATGGCCAGAAGGTGAAGCTCGACAAGAAGACCACCCGTACATGGCACTGCCTCGACAGCAAGCGCTGGAACGTCAAGCTCTACCGCTTCGCCACCGGTCTCGGACTCCGTCCAACCGAGGGCAAGTATTTTGCCGTCACTGTCATCGAGTGTGACAAGGATATGACTGTCCGCATGGCAGTCGGCTCCAACTCAGGTTCTATGTGGTGGGTTGACGGTGAGGAGGCTCTCATTCTTGCAAACGACCGCCGTATGGTTGTTGACGATGTGGTTTCAAAGAAGATCACTCTTCACGCAGGTAAGAACATCGTTCGCGGTGTCGTTATCAACGGCCCTGGCATGTCTGACTTCTGCGTCCGTTTCCTCGACGAGAAGGGCAAGCCTGTAACCAATCTCAAAGTGTCTAACCAGTAATCGCCAGTAAATTATGAAGACAAGATTCATTTTGGCAGCAGCCATGATTGCCGGCCTCTCAATTTCTGCCAATGCACAGATCACCGGCGATATCTATGTACACGACCCATCAACCATCGTAAAGTGCGACGGTAAGTATTATACATTCGGTACCGGAAGCGGTGGAAGCTGGTCAGAGGATGGTTACACCTGGCACACCGGTGCAGTCCGTATCGGTGGCGGTGTGGCACCGGACGTGATCAAGATCGGTGACCGCTATCTCGTATCATACTCATCTACCTTCCCTGAGACTGACGGTAAGACCAAGGGTAACATCATCAACATGTGGACCAAGACCCTTGACCATACCTCACCTGATTTCGGATATTCAGACGCAATGCTCGTAGCGTGGGCAGGTGCAGATGATGACTGCTGGGCAATCGACCCTGCATTCCTCATGGGCCCTGACGGACGTCTCTGGCTTTCTTACGGTACTTACTTTGGTGCCATCCGCATCGTCGAGATCGACCCTAAGACTGGCGACCGTATGCCTGGCAACGAGGCAGTCGACGTGGCTATCGACTGCGAGGCTACCGCTCTCATGTACAGGAACGGCTGGTATTATCTTCTCGCAACCCACGGAACCTGCTGCGACGGCACCAACTCTACCTATAACATCGTTGTCGGCCGTTCACGCAATCCACAGGGACCATACGTTGACAACATCGGCCGTGACATGCTTCAGGGTGGCGGTAAGATGGTTCTCTCTGCAGGAAACCGCGTCACCGGTCCTGGCCATTTCGGACAGACCATCGAGGACGAAGGCGTGGAGAAGATGTCTTGCCACTTCGAGGCTGACTTCGACAGAAGCGGACGTTTCGTAATCGGTATCCTCCCACTCCTTTGGAAGAACGATTGGCCAGTCGCTGGCGATCCATTCAAGGAGGGCACCTACGAGATCGAGTCTCAGAGACGTGGTTACGCTCTTGAGATCGCTACTGACTACGTGAGGACCGCCGGCCGTATGTTCGGCTTCGGCGCAGACAACTCACCACTCGTGGCTCTCGAGAACCAGAAGCTTGAGGATGTCATCGCAGGTTGGCCTGAGGGCAATATCGACATCCAGTGCTGTGACTACATGTTCCATCCAAACCAGAGGTGGACTGTTACAGCTGCAGGTGAGTATGGCGGATATCTCGGACAGCCATACTACAAGATTACCATCGAGGGTACCAACCGTGCACTCGCTGCCACCGCTGACTGCGAACTTACTTCAGTTCCTGAGTTCACCGGAGCTCCAGAGCAGCTCTGGAGAATCGATCAGAATGTCGACGGTACTTTCCGTATCATGCCTAAGGCAGTCCCTGGTCATGAGGGTGAGAACCTTGTTCTCTACACCACCGGTGACAGCTCTGTCGCTCTCGGTGCATGGAACTTCAACGACGACAACTGCAAGTGGGATTTCCGCGACAGGTAGTCTGACGGCTTTCCCTCCGGCAGCGACCTTGCGGGAACTGCTGGATGGAGACTATGAATATAAGGCGATGGCGTTAATGCCGTCGCCTTTTTTTGTATATTTGTGACAAACTGATATAGGTATATCCTTTATCTGAACCCCGAAAAAACTATGGGATACACTGCAGATTCTGATAAGATCACAAGAGATTATTTCGACTCCCTGCTGCTGGAGCCGCGTTACCTCGATTCATGCATACCTTCGACCAGGCTTGAACTCTATGGTCATGTATTCGATACGCCGATAATGACGGCGGCGCTGTCGCATCTGTACAATACCGTCCCGGACGGAATGAATGTATATGCGAAAGGTGCGGCGCAGGCGAATGCCTTCCACTGGGTAGGAATGGGCGAAGTGGATGAGCTCGAAGGAGTGCTCTCCACCGGAGCCAAGACCGTAAAGGTCATCAAGCCCCATGCTGACAACAAGCTCGTGTTCGAGAAGATAGAGCATGCCGTCAGGTGCGGATGCATAGCCGTGGGAATGGACATCGACCACCCGTTTACTCCCGAGGGAGAATACGACAACTGCTGCGGGTTCCCTCTGAAGAGCAAGTCCACCGAGGAACTTGCAGAATTCGTTCAGGCTGCCGGTGTACCGTTCATAGTGAAGGGCGTACTCAGTGTGCGCGATGCAGAAAAGTGCCTCAAGGCCGGATGCAAGGGAATAGTAGTCTCTCATCACCATGGTATGATTCCTTATGCGGTACCTCCTCTGATGGTGCTCGAAGATATAGTTAAGGCTGTCGGGAGCGAGATGCCAGTATTCGTGGACTGCGGAATAGCAAACGGTGTCGACGCGTACAGGTGCCTTGCGCTCGGAGCGACGGCCGTATCCGTGGGACGACACCTTATGGGCTTCCTCAAGGACGGTCCTGACGCCGTAGAGGCGAGGATAAGGCAGATGAACGCGGAACTCGCGGGCATCATGGCCAAGACAGGAGTGAGAAAGCTCGATGAATTCGATCCAAGTGTAATCCATAAAAGAAGTTTCTGATGTTACTGGGCATATCATCATCACTCAGCCACGGCACTCCCCAGGAGTGGGCTGCAAAGCATGTCGCATTGGGCCTCAAGTCGGTCAACTTTCCGGTGGATTACCTCGCAGGAGAGGATGTCTTCATGGCATATAAGAAGGCCGCGGATGAGGCCGGACTCGTGATCGCTGAGGTCGGCGTGTGGAGGAATACCCTCGCTGCGGATCTCGACGAGAGGAAGAAATGGACAGATTACGCGATAGGTCAGCTGCGCATGGCGGATGCAATAGGAGCGCGCTGCTGCGTGAACGTGATGGGAACTCCGTACGGCCCACGTTGGGATGGTGGATATAGGGATAATTTCAGCGAGGAGGCGTGGAAGCTCTCGATCGCCAAGATCCAGGAGATCATCGATGCCGCGAATCCCAAGACTGCCAAGTTCAGCATCGAGTCGATGCCTTGGATGATTCCGAGCAGTCCGGACGAGTACATGCTCATGATGGAGGAGGTGGACCGTCCGCAGTTCGGGGCGCACCTTGACGTCGTGAACATGATCACTTCTCCGCAGAGATATTTCTACAATGACGAGTTCCTGCTGGAGTGCTTCGACAAGCTCCGGGGAAGGATTGTGAGCTGCCATCTCAAGGACATCAGGCTGAAGGAGGAGTATACCTTCCAGCTTGAGGAGTGCGCCTGCGGGGAGGGAAGTCTCGATCTCGAACTTTATGCGCGTCTTGCAGACTCGGAGAATCCTCAGATGCCGATGATCATAGAACATCTCGATACCGACGCGGAATACGAGGCCAGCGTCGCATACGTGCGAGGGCGTCTTGGTATCTAGAGAAATAGTTCATAAATTGCAGAGACTTTATACAATATATCATGCCGTTTTCTGAATCCCTTGCTGAATATGGACATGTCTGGGCCATCCAGGCCGTTGTCCTTTCAGTCATTATAATCGCTGTCATGCTGAACTGGAAGCGTCTCATGAAGTATGTCGCTTCCCACATGATATCCCTGGCACTCGTGATCTGGGGCGTTGGAATATGCCTCTATGCGCTCGGATTCTCATTCGAGGGAACCGCCGAGAGCTTTCCTGCGCTGCTTCTGCGTGCGATGCAGGCTGCGCTCGGAATGTTCCTGTCGGAGAATGAGCTCATCGAGGTTTCCGGACACTACAAGGAGAGCGCCCTCTACATGACCGTATTCGCGGTGACGCATTTCAGCGCGCTGTTCCTCAGTGCCATACTCATCTTCAACACTATCGGATACAGGCTCAGAAGCTCTGTCAGGCTTCTGACCGAGGATATCAGATGCAGAAGGCAGAGGAAGGACACCTATGTGTTCATGGGCGTCAATTCCCCTTCGATGAGTCTTGCCAGGGACATCAGGAAATCCAACCCTGACGCCAGGATCATCTTCATGCATCAGTCCAATGAACATTCGATGGGCGAGAAGCTGGAAGTCTCCCAGCTGATCAACTCTGCGACGATGAACAGCCACGGCACCTCTGTAGAGGGCCTCGTCGACTCCATAGATTCAGCCATGCTCGTCTATGTGAGCTCTGAATCGGCACGCAGGGACAAGAACAAATACTCCAGGATCCGCCGCATACTCTCGTCGTCGAACATGCTGTATCTGCACTTCTTCACCGATGATGAGGATCAGAACATGTCCCTTGCGGAGCTTTTCTTCACAGGCATCAGGCTCGATCTGAGCAAGGTGAAGACAATCAAGTACTATATCCTTGCAGGAGAGAGTGCGAAGAGGCATTCAGTTGAGGAGATAATCGCCCTGCGCGGAGATGACAACGGCAAGGTCAAGGCCGTATTCGTGGACCGTTCGCAGCTTGCGGTGGCTTCGCTCATGCATTATTCCGACACCCATCCTGTCACGACCTATCCGGAAGAGTCCATCGTCGGCGGCAGGGTGAAGGGGGAGTTCAACGCATGGCTGCTCGGTTTCGGCAGCACCGGCAAGGAGATGCTCCGATTCATGTATGAGTTCTCCTCATTCATCGGGACTGACGACAAGCCTGTGCCAAGGCACATCTCCATCTATGACCGCAATCTCGAGGCCATGAAGGGCCAGATGTTCCGCTCATGTCCGGCTATCCTTGATTCCGGCTGCGTGGACGACCTCCATGCCGAGATAGGCACCGTCGAGTTCTGGGACAGGCTTCGCGAAGCTGCGGATTCCCTCAACTGCATCTGCATCTCACTCGGAGATGACGAGAATGACCTCAGCTGCACGAGGGAGATCTACCGACACCTCCTCAAGTACCGCACCGCACCGCTCGTGAATACACGTATCTATGTGAGAGTGTATTCTCCTCAGTACGAGAGCCTGATCAAGGCGCTCGCCGGGGAATACAACAACGGCAGCAGCGGAATCGAGATTGTGCCGTTCGGCGGCGTAAGCGATATCTTCAATACGAAGATCATCCTCAAGTCTGACGTCCTCGATGCGTTCAAGCAGTTCAACTACTGGTTCGACATGATCAGGGGACGCAATCAGGGAATGGACGCAGAGCAGTGCTGGATCAGCGATTTCTCAATCGCGAAATACAAGGACAGGTATGTCGATCCTGTGGTCTCCATTGACGAGCTCCACAGAAGAAAGGATCAGTGCGCGTCCCAGACCTACTATATCGGAACCCTCCTTCACCTTGCCGGCATAAGGAAGGGCGACAAGGACAGGCTTCTTGAGATAGCCGATATCACCGCACAGAGAGATGTGGACCATCTGGGATACGGGCATGCAGACCCTCAGACAGCCGATCTCCTCGATGTTCTTGTCAGGACCTCATACCTCAAGCAGCAGGCTCTTCACGACTTCCTCGGATACAGCCCAAGCGACGAGGAGACCATCAGGAAGGACCGCAATGCGTCCATGAAGATGAAGCTTACCCAGTATTCGGTTCCGTGGGACAAGGCTTCTGAAAAGACAAAGAGGGTGTCGTATGCCGTGCTCGACACAAGCTTCACTCTCGCAAAGGATATTGTCAACAGATACATTAAGTAAGGAATGATCAAAAAATTGAAACTCGGCCTGTTCGCCAATCTTGCCTTCTTTACCGTGGTCATAGGTGCGATAGTATTCACCTTCGGCTTCGGTTCGACAATCTATCTCGCACGTCAGGAAGTCCAGGCAGAGACGGACCAGAAGGTCAATCAGGCGGTGACCCTTGTCCAGAACTATGTGGACGGCCAGCTGCAGAGGGTTGAGGATGTCGCATACACGCTCCTGAGCAGCAAGTTTTCTTCGACCGTGAGAAATGAGGACGGCAGCGGGTTCGTGACCATCGACCCCAAGTCTTTCGTGCTTCCTTCCGAGTCGGAGGTTTTCGACATACTCGAGCATTTCATCAATACCAACCCGCATATCTGCGGTGTGGCCGTAGGTTTCGAACCTTTCGTCTATACTGACACCAAGGGTGAGTATGGCTTCGCTGCGTACGTGACCAACGTCAGCGGCAGGAATGAACGGATCAGTCTCGGAGAGATACATGACTTCCGCCAGAAAGAGTGGTACAAGGAAGCCCGCAACACCAACAGCCCGTACTGGAGCCGTCCTTTCGCGGAGACCAGCAAGGGCGAGGTCGTGGCATGCTTCAGTGTCCCTCTCCATGGCTTCGGAGACAGGATAGTAGGTGTGCTTGCGCTTGACATCAATACCGATGCTTTCCGAAACAAGTGTGACGAGGTGACTCCGATCATGGGCTCGGAGGTTTCGCTTGTGGACCGTGAGTTCAACGTGATCTCCCATCCGAACCAGAGCTATATCCTGAAGAACATAGGCGAGATCGAGCAGTACTCCATGTATCAGAGCTCGGACAGCCTCCGTGACAGGATGACCAGGCATGAGAGCGGCCACTATCTTGTGAACAAGGGAACCAAGAGAGAGGCGATGTTCTATTTCGCACCGATCCAGCGTACGGGATGGACCATCTCGATTGAATGCCCGATCAGCGAGATCTACAGAGGCGTGAACCACATGAGACGCACGACATCAGTGATAGCGGCGCTCAGCATGCTCTTCATGCTCCTGTGCTTCGGCTTCCTGTTCTACCGTATCCAGAAGGTGACGACATCGAAGGCCGTGATAGACCGTGACCTTACTATCGCGTCGGCCGTGCAGATGGGTATGCTTCCAAAACTCTATCCTGCATTCCCTGAACGAAAGGATATCGATATCTACGGTTTCCTCAAGCCGGCGAAGACAGTCGGAGGAGACCTCTATGACTATTTCATCCGCGACGGCAAGCTCTTCTTCTGCATCGGTGACGTGAGCGGTAAGGGTGTTCCGGCGAGCCTTTTCATGGTGGTCGTGAGGTCTCTGTTCAGAAATATCTCGCTCCATACAGATGACCCTGCCGAGATCGTGTCATCGCTCAATATCGCCATTGCCGAGAACAATACGCACAACATGTTCTGCACGATGTTCCTTGGAATTCTCGACCTCAGCAACGGTGAACTCGACTACTGTAACGCCGGCCATAACGCTCCTATCGTAAGGAGGGTGATGGATAAGGGACGTGTCGACGTTCATTACGCGACACCGAAGGTCAATATCGCGATAGGCGTGATCGACGGCTTCGAATACGAGAGCGAGCACACCGTACTCGGCAAGGGTGACGCCATCTTCCTCTATACGGACGGCGTGACGGAGGCAGAGGACGTGAACAAGAATCTCTTCGGTGAGGAAGCTACCCTGAAGGCGCTCTCTCACGCGCGCAAGAACAACGCCCGTACCGTGAAAGACTATGTCGACCACGTGTACAGGATGGTCAGGGACTATGCGGGAAGCGCTGAGCAGAGCGATGACATCACCATGCTCGTCATTGAATACAGGGGCCTTCCTGTGCTGCATCTGAAGAACAACATCGAGAATGTTCCGAACCTCGCGGAGTGGCTTGAGATGCTGGCTTCCGAAGTCGGACTTCCGGAAGACAAGCTCTTCAATCTCCATCTCGCGATGGAGGAGGCCGTGGTGAATGTCATGAACTATGCATATCCCGGCAAGGAGGGCATGCCTGTGGACATAAGCTGCAGCATTGTCGGCAGTGACCTCATCTTCGTCATCGACGACCAGGGTGTCGCATTCGACCCTACCGCGCATGAGGATCCGGACATCACTCTCGATGCCATGGACAGGCCTATCGGCGGTCTGGGCATCATGCTGGTGCGCAATATTATGGAAACGGTGAGCTACGAGAGGACCAGGGACGGTCACAACAGGCTTACACTCACAATGAAAATGTAGAATAAAACCGATATGAATCTTATTATCAACGAAAACGGAAATGTCGTGACTGGAACTCTCCAGGGACGTCTTGACACACTTGCGGCGACTCAGTTCGCAAAGGATATGGAACCTCTTATCGAGAAGGCTGACAAGAGCATCGTCCTCGACTGCAGCGGTCTCGAATTCATCTCTTCTTCCGGACTCCGTCTTCTCCTCACGCTCCGCAAGGCAGCCTCTGAGAAAGCCGGCAGCATCACCCTCAAGGGTGTGTCGCCAAGCGTGAAGCAGGTGTTCACCATAACTGGTTTCAACACCCTTTTCGATTTCGAGTAGGGAGTCTAGCTGCCTATCTGGACTGATTTCGCGTCATCGAGGATGAGCTTTGCTCTTTCCTCGATGTCGTCTGATGTCTGGCCTTCGATAACCTCGAGGAGCTTCTTGATTCCGAGAAGTCCGGCGCCATCCTTGATCACCTTGATGTAGCACAGGTTCTGGACACCGATGCTGGATGAGATGATGTCGAGGTCTGTCCTTCCGAGCATTCTTGAAGCAAGTACGAAGGCGTCGTCGCTGTATTCCTTGATCATCTTGTCAAGGTCTCCGAGAGTCTTGAGCCCGAGGAAGGTGAATGCTGATAAGTACTGATCGAGCGGCGCGCTAAGTATTTCTGCCTGATTGACAGCGGCTATCCTCTTGTCGAGCTTGTCGAAAGGCTTGAGCTCGAGATAGCTGTGGAGCGAGTCGCCGTCGAGAGGAACCTCGTCGAACTTTCCGCCTTCAACGAGACTCTGTACCTGACGCCTGTAGTTGTTGATCGCTGTCCTGATGTAGCTGAACTGCTCGTCGGCCAGCTCAAGCATGCCTGCAAGCCTGTAGAGATTCTTCAGATGCTCGCGTGGGATCTCGATGTCAGTCTTGTATCCTATGTCATGGTTTATTGTTGCCCATGCGTGCTGCAGAGCTGTCCTCATCTGGATCTCGAAACGTATCTCGTTGATCTCGGGGTGCTCGGGGTCGTAGTACATGGCCTTCGGAATCCTGCAGATATAGTGGAGGGAATTGTATCCGAAGCTGTCCAGCTCATGGCTCTTTCTCTTGTCCACGCTGTTCTCCCAGTCCACGTCGAAATACTTGTCCACGAGCGAGGAGATCTTATCCACATCGTCGGTATAGAAAGTGATTATACGGGCACCTACGAGGTCAGTAATGTCGTCCAGGGTCGCATATTTGTAGCCTTTCTTCGCAAGCTTTCCTGCCAGGCTCTTCTCCTCCTTAATCCTGGAGGCGACGCCGTCTACATACAGTCCGGCTTCCTTGACGCACTCGTTGAGCTTGCCAACCACAATTTCCTGTATCTTCCTGAGCGCAGGAAGTCTCTCGATATAATCCTCCATCAGCATTGTGCAATGGAGATCCAGTCCGTAATCTTTCATTCTATCTATAGGTCTGAGTTTTACTATTAGTGATGGGGTCTATTCCTGGGGGAAGACCTCGTCAATGAGACTTGAGAACTCCTTGAACGCCTCTGTGTCCTCGAGTTCCCTGAGGGCATCCCTGAGTCCCTGATAGTGCCAGATGTGGTCTGGCTTGCCACCAGGTGCGTGGAACATGTCCCACACCTTGTCTCCTTTGACCCTGTAGTCCCTTGCGATGCCGCGCATGTTGGAGAGCTTGTCTCCGAGGGCGGCAATCTTTGCGTCGCGGCTGGCATTTTGTATCTTGTCCATCGCGACCTTCTTCTGCGCGATCCAGTCTCCTTCCTCTGCGGCTACGGTGTCCACATAGACTATGTATGCGACCTTCTCGCCGAACTCCCTGCGTATGTCATCCATAGTGATGCCGGTGTCCTCTACGGTGTCGTGGATGGCAGCGGCAGCGAGCACGTCCTTGTCATTGGTCATCGTTGCGGCAATGGACATGGCCTCGAGGCAGTGTATGACGTATGGATATCCTTTGCATCGTCTTTCTGTACCGGCATGGGCGTCTACGGCAAAGTGGATAGCCTTGTCGACAAATGAGGTATCAAGTGGAAGGTTTGCCATTTCTGTATCGGTTATAATCGTTCTAGAAGCCGTAGTGTTCACGGAAGAGTTCATGGAATTTGTCGAGACTGCCCTTGAGGTTTCTCTCGATCAGCAGGCACTTCACCATCGCATAAGGGAAGAGAAGCTCGTAAGCCTCGTCCGTGGTGAGCTTGCCCTCGAAATAAGAGTCCACGAAATAGTTCCAGAACTCCCTGGCGGTCGCGGCGCTCATGTGGAAGAACTCCTGGATGAAGGACTCGTCGTTGAGCACGCAGCAGATGAGTACCATCGCGAGGTCGAAATATGGATGGCCGATCGCGAAGTCGCCGAGGTCGATGAAATATGATTCTCCGTCCATCAGAAGAAGGTTTCCGAACTGGAGGTCACCATGGGTGGCCGTGTCGGTGTCCGGAGTCGAGTGTATCACCTTATCCATGAATTCCCTCTGCTGCTCGGTCCAGAAATGGTTCTTCGAGAGCATCTCGAGGTACTGGTCCTTCACCGATGGGAACGAACCTGCAGGGAGATGGGTCGAGTGCAACTTCCGGCACATGGCCGCGAACATGCGTGCGTACTTCTCAACCTCCTCGGGATTGTTTCCTATCGCGCGTGCGTACGATACCTTATTGGTAAGTCTGGTGAATTTGATTCCGTAGCGACCCTTGCCGTCGGTGATGAAGCATCCTGGCTCGGGAGACGGGATGCCGGCTTCATGCACCTTCCGGGCATTCTCGTACTCATTGTATACGATATCGGTGTCTGCGGAACTTCCGTAGAGCTTCACCATCAGTAGAGGATCGCTCTTGTGGTTGTAGCTCTCGCCGTTTGCACCTTCGCCTGAGCGCTCATACTCGCTCATGTCGATGATTTCTGCGTCGTACTTGGCCATGTCACTTCGTGATTTGATGAGTCTTGTAAATATAGACATTATCAGACTCATTCCCAAGACCGGCGACGCGGAATCTATTCTTTCCAGCGACCGAAAGCGAGTAGGATAGGGATGATCTCGAGTCGTCCGAGCAGCATCTGCGCCATGCTGGTGCACTTGAGCACAGCCGGGAAGTCCGTGTAGTTACCGACCGAGCTGACGTCGCCGAATCCTGGACCGACGTTGCCCACGCATGCTATGGACGCGCTCATGGCGGTGGTGAGGTCGAGGCCTCCGATTATGTTCACGAGCGTGCCGAGGATGATGATCACAAGGTAGAGCACGATGAAGGTGTTGACGCTGCGTATCATTGATTCACTGACCCAACTGCCGTTCATCTTGATGCCGAGGATGGCATGAGGCCTTCTGATGCGGTAAAGCTCGTTCTTACAGTTCTTCGCGACCATCAGCATCCTGTCGACTTTGATGCCGCCGGCGGTGGATCCTGAACATCCGCAGATCAGTGAGCAGACGACGAGTATTCCCTTGCCGAGGTTGGGCCAGACATTGGTGTCCGCGGTTGCGAATCCTGTCGTGGTGGTCAAGGATGCTACCTGGAAGGCGGCAGGACGGAGAGCGGAGAGGAAACTGTCATACTTTCCTGCGAACAAGAGGTCGGCCGTGAGCCCGAGGGTTGCGACGAGCATCATCAGGAGGTATACCCTCGTGACCTCGAACCTTGCGTGCTGCCTGTCCTTGGTGAAGAGCAGCGAATATATCTGGATGAAGCTGACGCCCGAGATTATCATGAAGACGATGAGCACGATTTCGGATGCTGCGTTGTCATAGGCTGCGATGCTTGCGTTCTTGATACAGAAACCGCAGGTGCTGCAGGTCGACATTGCGTTTGTGATTGCGTCGAACCAATCCATTCCGGTGAAGTGGAGCGAAAGGGTACACAGAGTGGTGAGGGCGGTGTAGATGACGAGCATCATGCGTACGATGTTCTTGCCCCTGCGGGTGGTCTGGTCCGAAGCGATGTTAGAGATTTCGGAACCTGAGAGGGCAGACCTGTCGTCGTGGCTCTTGGAGACGAAGAGGGAGAAGACAGCGACTATTCCGATTCCGCCTATCCATGAGGTTGCCATTCTCCAGAAGAGCAGTCCGGCCGGTACGGCTTCGATATCGTCGAGTATGGAAGCGCCGGTGGTGGTGAATCCCGATACGCTTTCGAAGAGAGAATTGACGGGAGTGAATTCCTTGCCGAAGCAGAGATATGGCAGCATTCCGAAGATGCAGGCGGCGAGCCATGAGAACACTACAACGTGGTATCCTTCGGCCTTGGAGACGTGCTTGCCGTGGCGGGTGAAGATGAGAGGGTAGCCTCCGACTATGAAGGTGATGAATGCCGAGTAGAGCAGGGGAATGAGACTCTCCCTGTCGTGCATCAGGAATGCGACTAGCGCCGATGCGAGCATGAGCGTGGCCACCATGACCAGCGTGAGTCCGACATATCTGAATATGATCGTTGTTCTCATTATTTTCGTTTTTTCTTTTGCCGGGCACAAAAGTATGGTGGACTTTTGCATTTATCAATCCAATAATTTTTATCTTTGCATTGATAAAATCTATTAAGATGACCCTACAGCAGTTGGAATATATCATCGCGGTCAATGAGTATCAGCACTTTGGCAAGGCTGCCGAGGCCTGCGGAGTGACTCAGCCGACACTCAGTCTGATGATAAAGAAATTGGAGGAAGAACTCGATGTTCAGATCTTCGACAGGGAATCGCATCCGGTAAGGGCGACAGAAATAGGCAGGAAAGTGCTCGAGAAGGCCGGCGTGATACTTTATGGAACTCGTCAGCTTGTCGAGGTTACCAAGTCTGAGAAGGAACTCGCGTCGGGAAACGTGAGCATAGCCATGATCTCCACGGTCGCTCCTGTGCTTACTCCTGGACTGTTCTCGCATATTGGAAAGAACTATCCTGCGATACATCCTCAGATTCAGGAGATGCTCACCGGCACCATCATCGACAAGCTCAAGAAAGCAGAGATCGATATGGGCCTTCTCGTATCTCCGGTCGATTCTCCGGATCTTCTCGAGATTCCTATCTACCATGAGAAGTTCCTCGCATACGTGTCGCCTACGAATGAGCTTTATCAGAAAGAAGAGCTGACCTCTTCCAAGCTTCTGGACCATCCGATATGGATCATGAAGGACGGTCTCCGACAGTTCGACCGCTCAATGCTGGCACCAGGAGAGAGGTTCAGCTACGATAAGATGTACGAGGGTGGAAGGGCCGGTACGCTTATCTATATCGTGAATGAGATGGGAGGACTTACCATTGTTCCGGAACTCCATAAGGGTCTGATTCTGCTGAGCATGCAGAAGCATCTGCGCCCTATAGTCAATCCTGTGGTTACCAGGAAGATTTCCCTCGTGATCAGGAAGGATTACATCCACGAGAAGATGCTCAATATCGTGATTGACGCACTGAAGACTGTGATCCCTTTCGAAAATCAGGATGAAATGATTCGTAACGGACGTATAAAGATCTAGCCTATGGGAAGCATGAAAGACTTCAAGGCACTGAAGAGCCTGAAGAAAGATTTGGAAAAGAAGCCGACTCCCGTTATCAATCCGCAGAATTCAGGCCTGAAGCCAGGCAGTGTCGTGACGCTGATGGATTCCAATGACAGGGGAATGCTCCGTCACGTCCATAAGGACCATGTCGAGATAGAGATTGACGGCCTGCTGTTCACTGCAGGATTGAATGATTTCATCGTTAACGATCCCGCAGAAGATCGTGAGCTGATGCGTCGTGCCGGAAGTGCGAAGCCAATGAAGGAGAAAGCAAAGAAGCCATCAGTCAGCGTTCCTAGCGAGATAACTGTGGATCTTCACATAGAACGCATACCAGGCGGATTCGATGCGCCGGAAGGCTTCGAACTACCTTTCCAGATAGAATATTTCAAGAGGGTAATCCGTCAGAACCTCAAGTACAGGGGCATAAGAATAAACGTTGTACACGGAGTGGGAGACGGTATACTTCGTGATGCCGTGAGAAAGGAAATCGACGAGGTGTTCGCCGTTTCATGCACCTGGAATCCGGGAATTGCCGGCGTTACTGTAGTAACTGTAAAGTAAGCCTCTCGGGCCTACATGCGGCAGCTGCGATTCTTGGCGAGTTCTCCGGCAAGGACCTCTCCGGCGTGCTGCTCGCTGAATTCGCGGTTGATGTCCGCGAGCTCCCTCAGTCCGTATACATAGTCGTCATACATGTCTGCGAGGTCGATTCCTTCGCAGTCTATGTCAGCTCCGAGACATTCCTTGACTATCTGTGACCTTTCCTCGAAGGTCGTATCCTTGATGAGTAAGCTTTTCATTCTTCTGTAGATTTCTCACCAAATATACAGCATTTTAAATTATTTGTCTATATTTGCGTTATAAAATAATATTGTATGCAATTTAAAATTTTGGAGCTATGAAAATCTACGAGTTCGACGTACTGGATATGAAGAAGAACAAGGTCAGTATGTCTCGATATGAAGGTAAGGTAATGCTGATCGTGAACACTGCCACCAGATGTGGCTTCACCCCACAGTACGATGGACTCGAGAAACTTCATGAGCAGTACAACGCGCAGGGACTTGAGATCCTCGGCTTCCCTTGCAACCAGTTTGCGCATCAGGCACCCGAGAATGAGCAGGAGATTGCTTCATTCTGCTCCCTCAAGTACAATGTGAACTTTACCCAGTTCGCAAAGATCGATGTCAACGGCGATAACGCACATCCTCTTTACGCCTGGCTCAAGGAGCAGAAGACAGGTACCTTCGGAAGCGCTATCAAGTGGAACTTCACTAAGTTCCTCGTTGACAGGCAGGGTAATGTCGTAGGTCGTTTCGGGCCTATGACTACTCCAGAGAAACTCGAATCAGAAATCAAAAAATATCTATAATGGATCCGCTTAAGCTCGAAAACCAGCTTTGCTTCCCACTGTATGTGGCAGCCAAGGAAGTCGTACGCAAGTACAGGCCTTTCCTTGATCCACTCGGATTGACATATACCCAGTACATTGCGATGATGGTGTTCTGGGAGCATAAGAGCGTTACTGTCGGTAAGCTTGGCGAGATACTACGCCTCGACAGCGGAACTCTGACTCCTATGCTCAAGAAGATGGAGACGGCAGGACTCGTGAGGCGCAGCCGTGGCTCTAAGGACGAGAGGGTAGTGGAAGTCACCATCACCGAGCAGGGCGAGGCTCTCAAGGAGAAGGCCGCTGATGTGCCGATGAAGATGGCAAGCTGCGTCTCGATCAGCCCTGAGGAGGCCGTCCAACTCCTAGCAATTCTCAAGAAACTCAAATAATATTACACACTATGGAAGAAAAGAAAACTTACCCATGCGAGACTTGTCCGATGAGGGCAAAGCATGACAAGAACCCTAAATCGCTCGGAGGTAGAATCTGGCGCTGGCACATCAACTTCTGCCCAGGCTGGAAGGCATACTTCACTTCACGCTCTGAGGAAGAGAAGGCAGCTCTCCGTGCGAAGTACGATTTCAAGAAGTACTAGAATTTAATCGTCATACGCCAATCCATCAGGGGTTGGCGTATGATGTATAGGAAAGATTGTGTAACTTTACGGAATTACATTTTGATATCTACAAGAACGATGTTACGGAAAGTTTTTTTAAAGTGTATGAGCGCTTCTGCGCTTGCGTTTACCTTTTCTGCGTGCAGCAGTAATGTACAAGCAGACATGGTCGTATACGGCAAGATATTCACTTCCGAGTCTGAGGAATTGGCCGAGGCGTTCGCGGTTAAGGATGGAAAGTACGTCTTCGTCGGTGACAGTATCAGTGCACAGAAATATATTGGAGAGAATACTGAGATTATCAATCATACAGGCAAAGGAATGGTGATGGCCGGATGTACTGAAGGCCATGGCCACTATCTGGTGTCAGGTTTCCAGCACAATTCGCCAACTACACTTGCTTTAAGTCCTAAGGACAGCAGTAAGGATATCCTGGAGAAACTTGTCAAGAAACTGACAGACGTCAATCCTAGCTATGTATATGGTTTCGGCTGGAGTTATACTGATCTGGACAGAAACCACGACTTCCCGACCAAAGAACAGCTTGATGCGATCGCTGCAGATATCCCTGTGTATCTTTCTGATCAGGAAGGACATAAAGGCCTTGTCAACTCATATAGCCTCAATCATTCCGGCATCCTTGATGAGAACGGTAAGGTTCGTGACGATTTCAAGTACAAGAGTTTCGTCGACGTCGACAAGAATGGATACCCAACCGGTCTGCTAAGAGAGCAGGCAGGCACATACGTCCGCTCTCATGCATGCGTTTCTGCTGGTGGAGATGATATCTGGGTCAAAGCTATCGATGACATTCAGCATCTGTTGAACTCAATGGGCTATACTGCGGTATTCGAAGCATGGGGTAACCAGGTGGGTATGGGCCTTTTTGAGACAGCAAACAAAATGGACAAGCAGGATAAGCTTACTGTCGACATCGCCCTTTCATACGAGATTGAAAACATTAGTCCAGAAGAGACAGAGAAGGGAATTCAGGCGGCTATTGATTCCAAGAAGTACGCTAGCAAGCATGTGAATGCAAACGTCCTGAAGATGTTTGAGGACGGTACGGTTGAGACAGGAACAGGTTACAATATGATACCTGCTGCCGATGGTAGCAACGGCAGGGCTATCTGGAGTGTGGAAGAACTTACAGACATCACTCTGAAAGCAAACAGGGCAGGTCTTATGGTCCATGTTCATACCATGGGTGACGGTGCCATCCATAATGTGATGGATGCATATGAGAATGCATATAACGCAAACAAGAAGGAGCATTTCTCTCCTGAACCAGTACGCAACCAGATGGTTCACATGCGTACGGTAGCCCCTGAGGATTTTGACCGCCTGGCAGAATGTAACATCTTATGTGTCAGCGGTATTCATTGGCATTGGATGAATGAGTCGACATTGGAATACTTCAAGTCATCCAATGCAATGAACGAGAAATACTACAATGAGGCATATCCATACCAGTCATTCCTCGATCATGGTATTCACACTACCATTCATACCGATTCTCCAGCTGCTTCCGGCTCGCCGAGGGATCCATTCGGTATCATGCAGATTGCCTGTACCGGTGTTCTCGTAAATGATCAGGTTAATTGCCCGAACCCATTCGACACCAAGGAGTGCGTCCGCAACCGCGCCGATTTCCTCCGCTCACTCACCATCGAGGGCGCATATCAGTTCTGCCGAGAGACTGAGAGAGGCTCAATCGCTCCAGGTAAGTATGCTGACTTCATCCTTATCGACAAGGATGTGCTTACATGCGACGTCAACGAACTCCACGACACGAAGGTCCTTAATACCTACTTCGAGGGCAAGTGCGTATATGAATTATAGTGCAGATCTTATATCTGTTAAGAAACACTGAAACTATGAAAGCAATTCTTACCGGGACTACCGGATATGTGGGAGAGGGCGTGCTTCTGGCAATGCTCGACGACAGAAGGATAGATAAGGTCCTGTCCATAGGCAGGCGCCCTTGCGGCCATTCGCATGCGAAGCTCGAGGAACTGATCGTACCGGACCTGATGGACATCAAGGAAGGAGATCCGCGCCTTGAGGGCTATGATGTATGCTTCTTTGCTGCAGGAATCACCTCTGTAGGCACTCCGAAGGATGTCTATGACCGCATATCGTTTGAAATACCTACCTACTTTGCCAGCATCATGCCGAACAAGGACCAGATGACCTTCATCTATGTTTCAGGAGCAGGCACGACCGACAAGGGAAAACAGCACTGGCAGAAGGTCAAGAGCGCGACGGAGAACATCATCCTGCGAATGGGATTCAAGCATGCCTTTGGTTGGAGGCCTATGCTCATGCTCCCATACAAGGGCCAGACCAACAAGCAGTTGAGAGCCCAGAAGATGGCGATGGTGATGTACCCTGTGGTGCGAATCCTCAAGAACTACAACAGCATGACGGAGATGTGCCGTGCCATCATACGCGTGACCACCGAGGGATACTCGAAGAAGTACCTCAATCCGTCAGATATCATGAAGCTCGCTCGCTGAGACGGCTGATTCTATCTGCGACTTGCGATGATCTTGCGAAGCTCGGCTTCGTACTGCTCCGCGTTCTGGAATACTATTCCTTCCATACCGACCCTACGTCCGCCTTCGATATTGACAGGGCGGTCGTCGGTGAAAACGCACTCCTCCGGTTTGAGACCATAGCGCTCAAAGAGTATGTTGTAGATTTCAGGCTCCGGCTTGACCACCTTCTCTTCTGATGAGATGACGCGTCCGTCGAGGAGCTTGAAGATGTCGTACTGGGCCATGGTAAGGTGGACCTTGCTGCACCAGTTGGTGAGTCCGTAGAGCTTGTAGCCCTCAGCCTTGAGCTTCGTGAGGAGTTCCCTCATGCCCTTGGTCTCTCCGATCACGATGTCGGGGTAGTTATCCTTGAACATCATCATCTCCGGGAGGAAGTCCGGATTCTCTGCGAGCACTTCGCCCATGATCTCGTCGATTGGCTGCTCCTCACGGTCCATGCGCTCCTGGAATTCAGGGGTGTTGAATACCTTTGCGAAGGCCATGCATCTTTCCTTGTCGGGGATATGGCGCTTGAAGAATCCTTCGAAGCTGTAGTCGACCAGCACCATGCCGAAGTCGAATATGAGGTTCTTTATCATCGTTCGTTATTTTTTCGCCGCGAAGATACTAAAATCTTGTCGATCTTCCTTTTGCACCTTTGTTCCTGTCGGGAGATTTCACGGCCAAATCGGTCTCCGAAATACTCTCTGAAGTCTTGCATGGACCTCAGCATCCTGTTAAGCTCTGAAATGCCGAATTCGGGGTTGCTCCTCGCATGCGACATATATCCTCCCGAGAGTACCCTGTAGCAGGACATCTCGTCCTGAACCATCCTTCCGTTTCCGTGTATAAGGCAGGTGAGCATCACGCCAAGGTCTCCGTAAGGGAGGTTGCAAAGAAGCGTGCTCTTCAGTTCCTCCTTCTTTCTAGCCATGGATGATCGGAAGAAGAAGGAACTCGTCTGGAACGTGCTATGTCCCTTTCCGAACTTAATCCTCATCAGGTCCTCCAGCTTGACTTCACTGCTCCTGAACCTGAAGAATCTGGGAATTGTGGCCGTCATCCTGCTTCCGTCAGCCCTGACCTTCCTGACCCTTCCGAAGCATATCGTGCATTCGGGATGCGCTTCAAGTTCGTCATGCTGCTTCTGCAGCTTCAGCGGGTCCGTCCAGAAGTCATCTCCTTCGCAGAGGGCGATGTAATCAGCCTCTTTCTCATACGGCTCGGTATATGCCGCAGTCGACCTGCCCTTGGAGTAGTGGTTCTCGGTCAGATAGATGCCTTTGATGATATCCGGGTACTTCTTCTCATATTTCCGGATAATGTCCGTGTTGCCGTCCGTGCTGCAGTCGTCTATCACCAATGCCAGGAAAGGGAAGTCGGTCTTCTGCATCACGAAACCCATGAGAGCCTGTTCTATATATTTCTCATGGTTGTATGTGTAGCACTTTACGAGTACCTTCATGGTCTTATGAGTCTTATCACCTTGTCGATGTCCGACTCAGTGAGCTGGTGGTGAATCGGGAGGCAGATCACTGAATCCGCCAGCTTCCTTGCGGCCGGGAGATAGTCCGGTCTTGCTGAAGGAAGTTCGGAATATGGA
The DNA here is from genome assembly GCA_024402115.1 of Bacteroidales bacterium. Next base: position 20,539 of record JAKSJQ010000025.1, read on the forward strand.
TGGAAGTCGGTTATGAGCGGATAGAAATAGCGTCTGCCGTACACCCCGCCAGACTTCATCTTTTCGTAGAGTTCGTCTCGTGACATCCCGTAGCAACTCTCTACGAAGATAGGGAAGTATGAATAGTTGCTCCTGATTCCTTTCTGCTCATCCGGTAACCTGATCCCTTCAATGCCGGCAAGAGTCTCCCTGTATCGCGAAGCAACCTGCTGACGGCGGGCAATTGCGTCCTGGACCTTGCGGAGGGTGATGAGTCCGTATGCGGCTCTGATCTCATCCATCTTCGAGTTTATTCCCACTTCCGATATCGTCACTTCGTCTTCGTATCCGAAGTTGCGCATCAGGTCGGCGGTGTCCTTGATCTGGCTGCTGCGTGTCACCAGCGCTCCGCCTTCGACCGTGTTGTAGACTTTCGTCGCATGGAAGGAGAGTGTCGATATGTCGCCCTCGGTCAGTATGCTCCGGCCGTCTCTCTCCACTCCGAAAGCGTGAGCCGCATCGTAGATGACCTTCAGACTGTGGCGCCGTGCGATTTCCTCTATCCTGGCAGTGTCGCAGACGTTGCCGTACACATGCACTGCCATGATTGCGCTCGTACGCGGGGTGACGGCTTCCTCAATCTTATCGGGATCGATGCATCCGGTAGCAGGGTCGACGTCCACGAAGACTGGCTTGAGACCGCTCCACCATATCGCATGCGATGTCGCGATGAAGGAATACGGCGTGGTGATGACCTCTCCGGTGAGCCCAAGGATCCTGATTGCCGCAAGCAGGGGCAGAGTCCCGTTTGCATACAGGCTCAGGTGCGGCACCTTCAGATACCTGGACAGCTCATTCTCCAGCCTTTCGTGAAGGGGACCGCAGTTTGTGATCATCTCTCTTTCCCATACCTCCTTGAGCAGCTCATGGAGCTCGTCGAGGTCCGGAAGAAGGGGAGTGGTGACTTTAATCATACTCATTTCTCAATCAGGCTGTATTGTGTGAGCATATTGGAAATCTCTTCCCTGGAGTTGAACATCAGCACATCCATTATAGAGAGCCCCGGCACGAAACTCTCCGTGCGCTGGGGATACTCGGGAAGACGCGAGTTTATGAACTTGAGCCTGACGCCATGCTTCATGAAGTCGTCATAGCTGTACAGCTCCTGCCCGCCCACGGCGTTGATGTAGGTGTCTGCACCCGTGAGACGGCAGTACTCATATATCCTGTCCTCCTTCTTCAGCCTGCCGTAGGTGTCGAAGTCGGAGGTCTTTCCTATCCTTGTCGTTATTCCTATGTGCCGGCATACCTCTTCGATCGAATGCGTGAGGAATGCGGAAAGGTTGCGCTCCGGGAAGCCCAGAATGTCTTCCATCAGCCCCATGGTCTCGTCGAAGAACGGAGCCTTGCAGTAGTTGTGGCGCAGTATGTTCAGTATCTGGGATGCGTTGACATCTGCGATTTCAAGTTCGGAGATGAGCCTGTTGGGACTCGCTCCCTTTATGCTGATCCCGACATAGGCCGGTTCTCCTCCCACCAGGACACGGTTGCGGCCTATCCACCCGTGCCGGATATAGTTGTAGTCATCACCGATGAGGAACAGATCCGCAGAGTCAATCAACTGCCAGTATGCGAGATACGGCATGAAGTACGGCTGATTTGCAGATAGTGTCATAGTCGGTGTCCTTTTTCAATGATGCTCATGTCTGAGCTGTGAACGACGCTCATCTTTCGGTCGTCGACCTTGTTCGTCACAGGTGCGCTGGATGCGCGGACCATGCCGGAATCATAGTATCTGTCATCGATGCACAGCATCATGCCGCAGATATATTCATCAAAATGCCGGCCCTCCCAGTCCTGGGGGAAGGTCCGCTGCTCCACGAAGGGCTGCAGGATGAAAGCGCCCATGTCCTTGGTCTTCCATATCTCCTCCCACTCCTGTTCTGATGTCATGCATCCTGCATATACGTCCTCGCTCTTTCCGAGCATGTACGGCTTCAGTATGTATCTGTCCTTGTGCGCCCTGGCATCCTCGAAGGCTTCGGCGTCGCCTGGGAGCCAGGTCATTATGGCGTGACTGCGCAGGAAGTCTGCCTCTTCCGGGGAAAGAAAACGCTCCGTGAAGCTGTCCTCGAACCAGAGCCTCATGAACCGCTTGTCGTGAAGCAGAAGTATGGTACGCAAGTCGTTGATCATACCCGAGTCCACGAGAGCCTTGAGCGTGTCCATCTTGAGGGACATCAGGTCATGCTGGTTCAGCGCGCTTATCACGCACTTCCCCTCCCATGCGCTGCGGTTTGACTCGACTTCGTCCGCCTCCAGTACCGTCACCTTCTTCCCGAATCGCTCGTAGAGAGGCTTGTACATGGCAATGGCGCTGGTCTTGTCGGCGCTCTTGAGAACGAAGATCTCTTCCTCGTCTCCAGGCAGGTCGAGTATGTGACGGATGACCTCCTCATATCTGGAACCTCCCTGTCCGAATCTGGCGGCATCGCGTTCCGAATAATAGCTCATGAACAGGCCGTGTCCGAAGAAACGGCTGGTTATCTCGCAGATGAGTATGTCTCCCTGCGAAGATACTATCCAGTCAGGGCGCCATGCACCCGCACGGAATGGCTTCCTGCTCTGATATTCGAGAATCTCCGTCTCCTTCCGGGAGAGCCTCAGACAGCTGTCGGTATAGTCCCTGTAGTTCAGTGCGAGATATTCACAGGCCTTGTACAGCACGCTGTGGAGCCTGGTGAGCTCCTCGCGCCTCTGGTCTGTGATCACAAGCGGCTTTGAATGGTACCACCTGAGGTAGTAGTCGGTGCGGGCACCCCAAAGCTCATCGCATATCTCCGATAAACTACTCATTTCCCTTGAAGAGACGCGATTGATATCCGAGACACTGGAAACCGTTTTCGTTTATGATAGGTATCATCGACGGAGAGATCTCGAGCTGTTTCCTGACCCAGAAGCAGATGCTCGTGGTCATTCCCAGACTCTTGGTGATCTCCATGATGTGGTCAAGCTCCCTTACGCAGAGCGCTCTGTCCGGTGCGGTGCGTCCGCGCTGCTTTCGGTGGTCCGCATTTGACGGCATGATATAGTCCTGGTAAAGAGACTTCTCGAGATTCTTGTCGAAGTAGCCGAGGCACTGGCCGAGCATGGCAAGATTCTCCATGCATGCGGTGAGGAACTCCGGCTTGTAGTTCACGATGCCCGCGTCGCGGAGCTTTGTGAAGAAGTCCCTGATATGCTCGTCGGTGAGGTACGGAGTGAAGATGGGCTGGACGAGAGCCGAGTTTGCAAGTATCCCATGCTCCTGGCAGAGCTTCACGGCTTTTAGCCTTTCCTCGATAGGTGCGGCGTTCGGCTCGAGTATGTCCCTGAATTCCGTCGGCATGATCGAGACGCTGGTGTTGAACTGCATCTTGTCCTTGAGCTGAGCGAAAAGGTCAATTATGGTCTCTCCATTGTATTCTGTCAGCAGATGCTTTGCACCAGCCTTGCTCGCAATGAAGAGTCTGGCATTGGAATTAGGATGTTTCTTGAAATGATCGATGAACTCGTGGAGTATGCGGTGTGCGATTCCTGTCTGGAGTGTAGGCTCCTGCAGCGCCTCAGTCTTCGGCGAGAAATAATAGTAGTGGTTCCAGTTCTTGCCCTTGCTGAGCTCGACGATCTGCTGCTCGATCTCCTTCTTCCTCTGAGGTGCCTCCTCGATCGCCGTTGCAAGTTCCCTTAGGAGCCTGTTGCGTTCAATGAGGTCTTCTTTCGTCACGGGGACGGTTACGTCGCCATTCATCTCTTCGAGAAGCTTCCTCACGTAGAGATGGTAATTGTCATACGCCACGAGTTCCTGCTCGTGCACGCCGTCTGTCACAAGGCAGTACTGGCATCCGACATAGCAGCCGCGCACCGGATTCACTTCGAAGGTGAGGGTAGGGCAGCGTCCTGTATAATTGTGAATCTCTGTCTCGATCTTGTCGGGGTCACAGTTCTCTATTGTGACGTGCGGACGTGGTATCAAGGTTTTCGCCTCGATGCGGCCGCTGAATATGACCGAGCCTTTCTCCAAAGCTTCAACGGTCTGGTCTGAAGCCTCTGTGTCAACTCCAAGTCCCTGAAGGTATTTCCTGTCCACGACCACAGGCTTGAAGTCATTCAGTGTGTAGATGTTACAACTCTTGTCGTAGAGATTGTCCAATATCTTTATCATTTATCAAGGTCATTATGTTCTAATAAAATCGTCATCCTGATGTGAGGAATCCCGTCCAGTATGAAACTATCCGAAGACTGACGGAATCCTACGCCCTCATAGAATCCCTTGGCATATTCCTGCGCTTCCAAGTCTATCTGATGGGGGTTGAAGTATGACTTTGCAACTTCAATGCCGGCGAGCATTATCTGCCGGCCATAACCCTTGCCTCGCTCTGTGGTGATGACACGACCGATTGAGACCTGCTCCATGTGTGTGCCGGCAGGGCAGACGCGGCAAAGAGCCTTGGTCTTGCCATCAACCTCAGACCATACGTGGATTGCTGCCTGGTCGTCTCCGTCCAGGTCCTGATACACACAGTTCTGCTCGACGACGAAGACCTCTGAACGCACTCGTAGAAGCTCATACAGCTCATCAATGGCAAGCTGGTTGAAGGGCTTGATATGTATCGTGTATTCACCCATTCTAGTCACGGTTGAGCACAGGCACGACCTCAGGCAGATCGTAAACCATCTCAATCAATCCTGAAACCGGACCACCTGGAGTCTCGTACCATGGAATCTGGTGTATGCAGCGTTTACTGCCCAGGCGTACAGTCTGGTAGTGATTAGAACGCCCGGCTTCCATCATCGCTTTTATCATTGCCTGGCTCTTTGGACTGTGACACCCGTACAGATTCTTTCCGCGTACGTCGCCCTCACGGCTCAGTGATGTCGCATTCTGGTATAGTACTATGCCTTCTCTGTCGCATACGGTAGCAGAGACAGGTGCATTGTCGAGATATGGAAACGCCGATTTTCTGAGGCATGCAGGCAATTTGCCATGTTCTTTGTGATGAGCTACGCAAATGCAGCATTTCCCATGCCGGGGACAGTTTTTCGGACAAGGGCAGTCTATAGACTGATTGTGATCGCACACTGGCTTGATTTCACTCATTGAGTCTAAAATTTGTAACCCACAAATTTACAAAAATAGTTCCGAAAAGAGCTATATTTGTATCAAACCAGATACACCTAAGCACCATGAAATCAGATATCAGGAAATTTGCAGTCCTTTTTGCAGTGGTCGTTGCCGCTCTTGTGGTATCCTGCAGGCAGAAGGAAGCTGAGGATGTGGACTATGTTTATATCAATCCAGCATACTTCAAGTCGGTGGTATATCATATCGATTCCTGCATGACCGCGATCGCGAATGAGCCGCTTGACCCGAAGGTTGCCCTGAGCGAAGAGGATATGAATGCAGTGGGGCATGCAACTGATTCAGCGGCCCTCGCATGGACCCATTTCAGGGATCTCTGCTACGACGGGCAGTTCAAGGATGCCTACAATTTCTATTCGGCGGACGACAATTCCGGCAATTTCATCATCTATCTCAAGCACTCGACCTACCGCTATATCTTCTATGATCAGGTCATCGGCCCTATGATCTATGAATTCGAACCGAAGGAGACTGCGGACGACGTGTATCTCGGACTGCTCTCTCTCGAGTATTCACTGGAGAGCCTTACGATGCACTATGCAGTGGGGGATACCGAGTACATCCCTGAGACCTTCCCGTCCATTGCCGTTGATTACGGCCAGATGCTGGCTGCGAAGGGCAAGATCGATGAAGCCTTCGAACTCGTGGATGACTATGCCTACGCGATGAACGGCCTCAGCGGGAATAAGGCATACGCGAACCTCAGCGTGGCCGTATTCGCAGCGTCGCTCTACCGCAGCTATGGCTCGATCGACAATGCGATAGCCGTGCTCGAGGAGTACAGGGAGTTCACTCAGAACAATCTTGATCCAAAGGTGGATCCTGCCGACTACGAGCATTACTTCGCTGTCGTCGACAATGCTATAAAGAGCTTCCGCGAGCAGCAGTAAGCCTTATTTCTTGGCGAATCTTCGCCAGAGGATGATGGCGATGTGGCAGCCGATGATGGCGAGCAGCCAGCCGAGGAAGGCTCCGAAGAGGATGTCGCCGACATAGTGCTTTGCGAGGAAGACCCTGCTCAGGGAGATGAGGACCGCCCATACGCAGAGGACGCTTACTGTCCATTTTGCTGCGGCTGCGTCCTTCGCATTTACCGGGGCGGCTGCCGGCTGTCCTCCATGGGACTTGAGGCAGTGATGGTGACCATTGGAAAGACCGTCTAGACTGCCTCTGAGATGGGCATGGAAGAAGAATGCCACGCATGTGAGGAATCCGAAAGCATTGGCTGCATGGGCTGACGGGAATCCATAGATATGCCTTGCTGATGCAGGAATCGGAAGGTGGAGACCTCTTTCGAGCATGATAGGGTCATTGCCGGGACGCAACCTTGCGATGCCGTCCTTGATGATATTGCAGATCTGGTCCTCGATTCCGAGGATGATGGCAGTCGTAAGAAGCATGAGCAGAGCCTTCTTCCATCCGAGTTTCCAGAACATGATTCCGAGTATGATGATGTATATCACGGCAGTCGTGAATCTGTCAGACAAGAATATCCAGAATGCGTCACTGGCAGGGCAGTGCAGGCTGTTGATGGCAAGCGAAATTGTTCTATCTAATTCTCCCATATCTGTGTTTGTTTTCTATCTGTGTAGGTGGCGAGGTGTGTTGGCGGGCGCCGGATGCGGAGCAGCCTTCGACGGTGGTGGTGGCATGTTCCTCATGCGGATTTCACTGGTCAGACCGCGCACCAGGCCTCCGATCGGAATTCCTATCGTAGCATTGTCTCCGATTCGTATCGTAGGAGTTATAATAGGCAGGGTCTCCCAGCTGCGGGACATCGGGTCGAAATAGCGCTCGGCTCCAAGGTTTATTCCTACAACGTCACCGGCTATGCTGATGTATCCACCATAGTGGGAAGTATTGACAAAAGGGTAGGCAGACATCGTCACGTACGGGACCTTGTCATAGAACTGGCCGTAAGCGACTATTCCTATGTTCTCTGTTATCCCGTAGGCTATCTGTCCTCCGACTCCGAGCTGATACATGTTCGGAATGTACATTCCTGCATAGTTGGTGGCCGAGACTCCGGCAACTATGCCCAGCTTGCCGAAATTCATACCTGCTGCGAGTTCTGCCTCCCTGCTTGTAAGAAGGAAGGGATGCTCGTGGTAGCTGCTGCTGCCGATGATCCCGAAGTTGCCGTGAGACCATACTGTTCCGGAACCATAATAATTGCGGATGAATGGCACAGGCTTCAATCCTGGGCTCGGAATGAATGCCTCCGTGTTCGTGATCTGTATCTTCTCAGCGAAAGATGGTCTGGAAAGCGACGAATCGCGCATCCTGCTTATTTCGATATCAGGCAAGGGCTGTCTTCTGGCTTCGAAGTTGTCAGCTTCCATGACATCCTTCTCAAGGACTTTGTCTGAAAGAACTGCCGGGTCACTCATAGCCGTAAAGTCGTCTTCCAGTACGGTCTCCTGTCGATTCTCGTCAGAGGTGACGACCTTCTCATTTTGAGCATATACGCTGGCGCTCATGCCAAGCAACACTGCCAGACATGACACAGCCTTCCCGATATGCTTTCTAGAACTCAATAGGCTTATTTCTCGCGATAGACGACGGAGCCGCTCGCCTGGTGGGTGGCGAGGACGAGGACCTCTGCGATCTGGACGTGCTTAGGAGCGGATGCAGCGTAGAAGGCAACATCTGCGATGTCGTCGCCTGAAAGCGGAGTGATTCCCTTGTAGACATTCTCTGCACGAGCGCTGTCACCATGGAAACGAACCGTACTGAAATTTGTCTCCACGAGACCAGGCTTGATGTTGGTGACGCGGATTGCTGTCTCAGCGACGTCGATACGGAGACCGTCGGTGATAGCCTTCACCGCAGCCTTAGTCGCGCAATAGACGTTGCCACCGGCATAAGCCGCATCACCAGCGACGCTTCCTATATTGATGACATGGCCTGAATTTCTCTCTACCATTCCGGGAACAACCCAACGAGTCATGAAGAGAAGGCCCTTGATGTTGGTGTCGATCATGGTGTTCCAGTCCTCGGAATCACCCTCATACTCCTTCTCGAGTCCGAGTGCGAGACCGGCATTGTTGATCAGCACGTCGATGTTCTTCCATTCAGGGGAGAGGCTTGCGATCGCATCCTTGCATGCCTGCTCGTCGCGGACGTCATACACGAGATCAATGACCTTGGCACCGACGCTCTCGAGCTCGGCCTTCACCTGAGCGAGCATGTCAGCCCTGCGGGCGGTGATGATGAGGTCGTATCCTCCCTCGGCGAACTTCTTTGCGCACGCCTTTCCGATGCCGCTGGTGGCACCTGTTACCATTGCTATCTTTTTCATATCTATTCTTATTATTTTACGCTCGCGAGGGCGAAGTACTCGTCGCGGAGCGCCTTCTTTGCAGGGTTGCCGCTGAGGGTACAATTGCCGCGGAGATCAAGGTCTGCAGATGATCCTCCAACTGCGAATGCATAGTCGCCAGGAGATACGGTCCATACGCTCTTGCCGCCCTCTTCGCTCCACCATGCGAGCTGGTCTACAGCTACCTGGAAGCTGACCTCGGCGCTCTCTCCGGCAGCAAGGCTGAGCCTCTTGTATCCCTTGAGCTGGACAGGCTTGAGAGGCTGTCCGCTGAGAGGAAGTGCATAGAGCTGAGCTACCTCGTCGCCCTTGCATGAACCGGTGTTGGTTACGGTGCAGCTGACGGTGAGATATTTGTCGGAAGTCTTCGCTGAAGGCTGTACCTTGATGTCGCTATACTTGAAAGAAGTGTATGAGAGGCCGTAGCCGAAAGGATATGCCACGAGATCCTGCGAAGGAAGCTCGTTGTAGCAGAAGAGCTCGGTGGCCTCGGTCTTAGGATAGCTTACGCAGAGCTTTCCTGAAGGGTTGACCTTACCTGTGAGGATATCGGTGAGTGCATGACCGCCTTCCTCGCCAGGGAACCAAGCCTGTACGATTGCAGCTGCGCCGTCAGCAACCGCGTCGATCACCTGCGGATGTCCTCCGAATACTACGAGGATAACCGGCTTTCCAGTCGCCTCGAGCTCCTTCACGAACTGCTCCTGATCTCCAGGAAGTCGTATGCCGTTGCGTGTGCGGTTCTCTCCGCTGAGGTAGATGTTCTCACCCATGGCAGCGATGATCACGTCGCTCTCAGCCGCAGTCTTGATCGCGGCCTTCCAATCGGTAGGGTCCGGAGACTCGATCTTGCGTACGAACTGGGTTATGCGTGCGTCACCTCCTAGAGAAATCTTGATGTCGTTGAGTGAACTCCAATCGCAACCGCGTGAGTAAGTGATCTCGCCCTCATAACCCTTGGTGAGCTCGTCGAGCAGAGTAGGAACGTTGAGCGAAGCCGCGTCAACCTCGTGGCGGTGGAAGAAGAGCTGCATCGACTGGAAAGTATAGTCGCCGAGCATGCTCCAGTATGAGTTTGCATTCGGACCGACGATTGCGACCTTCTTACCCTTTGCGAGCGGAAGGATTCCGTCGTTCTTGAGGAGCACCATGGACTCCTTTGCGATGTCGTATGCGAGCTGGCGGCTATCCTTCGAGTCGAGGTCGAGCGGGCCTTCGGCATAGAGCTTCGGTTCAGGATCGAGCAGACCGGCACGTGCCTTCATCATGAGGGCGCGCTTCACCGCCTTCTCGAGCACATCCTCCGAGATGCGACCTTCCCTTACGAGCTCCGGTATGTACTGGTAGCTGGTAGGAGAGCAGAGCTCGATGTCGTTTCCTGTCACGAGAGCGTCGATTGCGCACTGCTTGAGGAACTCCGGACTGCGTTCATGGCTGTCCTGCTGGACTGAGCCATAGTCGCTGATACCCGTTCCTTCGTACTGGAGATTGCCCCTGAGGCTCACGTTCAGGAGGGTGTCGCTACATACTGCGTATTCGTCACGGAACTTGTTGTATGAGGTCATGAGCGACTCGCTGCCGAGCTTGCGGACGATGACTTCGTGAGGGAGAAGGACCTCCTCATACATCTCTTTCCATGAGAGAGTGTTTGCTCCGCCGTAGCCGAGGAAATGCTTGGTTGTGGCAGCTACTCCGTTCTCGAAGCCCTTGCTCTGGAGACCATCCACGAAAGCATATCCGAGGGTCGCGGTGAGATATCCGTCCTCGCCGCATGATTCCTCGATACGGGTCCA
>JAKSJQ010000026.1 GCA_024402115.1 Bacteroidales bacterium
CAGGGTACTCGACACCGTGAAGGTGGAAGAGGTGATTGGCGACTTTGTGACTCTCAAGAGACAAGGCGCCAATTATCTTGCATGTTGCCCCTTCCACAACGAGAAGACCCCGTCCTTCACCGTATCTCCTGCACGCGGATTCTACTACTGCTTCGGCTGCAAGAAGGGCGGCACTGCCGTGTCCTTCCTGATGGACCATGAGCGCATGACCTTCTCCGATGCCATCCGTTTCCTCGGAAAGAAATATGGCATCGAGATCAAGGAAGAGGAGGAGAGCGCAGAGACCATCGCGGCAAGGCAGAAGAGCGAGAGTCTCTACATCGTATCGGAGTTCGCCCAGAACTACTTCGCCCAGCAGCTCGAATCGGGCGAGGGCAGGGCGCTCGGATATGCCTATTTCAAGAGCCGCGGCCTCGAGGACGAGACCATACGCAAGTTCGGACTCGGCTGGTGTCCTACCGACAGGTATGCACTGCTCAATGCGGCGCGCGCTGCCGGACATAAGGAGGAGTACCTCGTCGAGAGCGGACTCTGCATCAAGACCGAGGAAGGCAAGATCTACGACCGTTTCCACGAGAGGGTGACCTTCCCTCTGCATTCGGTCAGCGGCCGTGTGCTTGGCTTCAGCAGCCGTACGCTCAGGAGCGACAAGACCGTTGCGAAATACGTCAACTCCCCTCAGACGGACATCTACGACAAGAGCAAGTTCCTCTATGGAATCTGGTTTGCCAAGCAGCAGATAGCCAAGGAGGACAGCTGTATACTCGTCGAGGGAAACCTGGACATGATCTCGATGCATCAGCTTGGACTGACCAACGTCGTGGCATCCTGCGGTACTTCCCTCACTGTGGACCAGATCAGACTGATCAAGAGGTTCACCAGCAACGTGACCATCATCTACGATGGTGATGCTGCCGGAATCCACGCGGCCCTCAGGGGCATAGGGCTCGTGCTCAAGGAAGGACTCAACGTGAAGGTCGTCCTCCTGCCTGACGGAATGGATCCCGATGATTTCACGAAGACCCATACTCTCGAGCAGGTAAGGCAGTTCATCTCCGACAATGCCAAGGACTTCATTGGCTTCAAGGCCGATCTCCTCCTCGACGAGGCCGGAAACGACCCGCTCAAGAAAGCCGAGCTCATCAACGACGTTGCCGATACGATTGCCCTCATCCCTGATGCGGTAAAGAGAGCGGTCTATACCGAAAGCTGCGCCCAGAAGTTCGGAATCGCCCAGGAGATACTCTCCAACAGGGTCTACAGGACCCATGAGGGCGTCCTGGAGGAAGACAAGCGAAGGTGGGAGCGCGAACGTGCCGAGCAGGAAAGAAGAAACGCCCAGAACCCTCAGGCCCAGGAGCAGACCGAGATCCGTACCGTCCATCTTGACGGTGCTGTCGGAAAGAAGACCGTCGCCAAGCCATCCATACTCGAGCCGGTGGAGAAGGATCTCCTGAAGTTCATCTTCACCAGCGGACTCGACCTCATGGAATTCACTCGCGACAGCAAGTACTACACAGAGCCTCCGATGACGGTCGCCGAGTTCATAGACTCTTCACTCCAGGACGACGATGCGCTCTTCGAGGACGGCGCAAGGAGAAGGGCCTACGACTCCTATTTCGAGTATTACGACGAGGGCCTCAGCCAGGATGAGATACTCAGGCGAATGACTTCCGGGGAGGATCAGGAGATTGTCAACCTTGTCGTGGAGCTCACCGCGTCTAGATACGAACTGACCGAGAAGAACCTCAGGAACTCGATGACCAAGCCCATGACCATACTCGTGCAGCAGGTGCCAAGAGCTATACTCCTGTACCATGTCAGGCGGCTTGACAAGCAGTTGGAAGAATACAAGGCACAGCTCCGCAATCCGGATGTCGATGCCATGATGATAATGACCGAGATCGCCCATCTCAACGAGATGAGAAGGAAACTGAATACGACACTCGGTAGGAATTGATAACAAGAAAGCAATATTATATGAGCAAGAATTACAAAAGAACACTCGTGACCTGCGCCCTTCCTTATGCGAACGGCCCAGTCCACATCGGCCATCTCGCCGGAGTCTATGTCCCAGCGGATATCTATGTGAGGTATCTCAGGATGAGAGGCGAGGATGTCCTCTATATCTGCGGTAGCGACGAGCACGGTGTGCCTATCACCATCAAGGCTCGCCAGCAGGGCTGCACTCCACAGGATATCGTCGACAAGTACCATAAGATCATCAAGGATTCGTTCACCGGTCTCGGAATCAACTTCGACATCTACGGCCGTACCTCTTCCGAGGTGCATGACAAGAATGCCTCCGAGTTCTTCCGTAAGCTCTATGATGAGGGAAAGTTCATCACCAAGGAGTCAGAGCAGTACTATGATCCTGAGGCGAAGACCTTCCTTGCAGACCGCTACATCGTCGGAACCTGCCCTAAGTGCGGTGCTGAGGGTGCATACGGTGACCAGTGCGAGAAGTGCGGTAGCACACTCAGCCCGGAGGAGCTCATCAACCCTAAGTCGAAGCTCAGCGGTGCCGAGCCTATCAAGAAGAAGACCTCCCATTGGTACCTCCCTCTCGACCAGTACGAGAAGTGGCTCAGCGAGTGGATACTCGACGGTCACAAGGAGTGGAGAAGCAACGTATACGGCCAGTGCAAGAGCTGGATCGACGGTGGCCTCCAGCCTCGCGCAGTGTCTCGTGACCTCGATTGGGGCGTTCCTGTGCCTGTAGAGGGCGCAGAGGGCAAGGTGCTCTACGTGTGGTTCGACGCTCCTATCGGCTATGTCTCAAATACCCAGGAGCTCCTTCCTCAGACATGGAACAAGTGGTGGAAGAGCGAGGATACCAAGCTCGTGCACTTCATCGGCAAGGACAATATCGTCTTCCATTGCATCGTCTTCCCTTCAATGCTCAAGGCATACGGCGACGGATATATCCTCCCGGACAACGTCCCTTCAAACGAGTTCCTCAATCTCGAGGGCGACAAGATCTCGACTTCCCGCAACTGGGCAGTCTGGGCTCACGAGTACCTCGAGCAGTTCCCTGGCAAGGAGGATGTGATGCGCTATGTGCTCACCGCCAACGCTCCGGAAACCAAGGACAATGACTTCAGCTGGAAGGACTTCCAGACCCGCAACAACAGCGAGCTCGTGGCTATCTTCGGTAACTTTGTGAACCGTGCGGTAGTCCTCACCCATAAGTATTTCGGCGGCAAGGTTCCTGCCTGCGGAGAGCTTCTCGACGTGGATAAGGAGACCCTCGCTGAGATTCCTGTGCTCAGGGCATCTCTCGAGAAGAACCTCGAAGGCTACCATTTCCGTGAGGCCCTCAAGGACGCAATGTCCATTGCCCGCGTAGGTAACAAGTACATCTCTGACACCGAGCCATGGAAGGTTGCAAAGACCGACATGGACCGCACGGCGACCATCCTCAACGTCTGCATGCAGATCTGCGCGGATCTCGCCATCGCATTCGAACCGTTCACCCCGTTTGCTGCAGAGAAGCTTCGCAAGATGCTCGGCGTATGCATCTGTGCAGGTGTTGACCACCGCAAGGGTGAGCAGGAGACCGTGAATACATACAAGGCAGGTGAGGGCGCAGCTCTCCATACCGTGTCTGCAGATGCTCCTCAGCCAGCTTCTGCATGTCCTGGCAATGGCAAGTGCGTGTGCCTCAACTGGGATATGCTCGGAAATACCGACATCATCGCCGCAGGACATGAGGTCGGTGCGGCAGAGCTCCTCTTCGCCAAGATTGAGGACGATGCCATCCAGGCTCAGCTCGACCGTCTCGACGCAATCCGTGCCGAGCGCGAGGCTGCCGCAAAGGCGGAGGCCGCTAAGGTCGTCGCTCCGCAGAAAGAGGAGTGCAGCTTCGAGGATTTCGAGAAGATGGATATCAGGACTGCGACCGTACTCGAGGCAGAGCGTGTGCCAAAGACTGACAAGCTCCTCAAGCTCACTATCGACACCGGAATCGACAAGAGAACCATAGTCTCAGGTATCGCAGAGTACTATACTCCGGAGGAGATGGTCGGAAAGCAGATATGCATACTCGCAAATCTCGCCCCTCGCAAGATCCGTGGCATCGAGTCCAAGGGTATGATACTCATGGCTCGCCAGGGTGACGGCAAGATGCGCTTCGTGACTCCACAGGAGACTCTCGCTAACGGCGCCCAGATCGGTTAATTCCGATTCCGAAATATTTGGAAGAGGCTGGTCAAGATTTGTTGACCAGCCTCTTTCTGTCCTATATGCTATGTTTGGGACCTTATGCTCATTTCTCGGCAGGAAGCAACAAAAGTGCATTTGCCCGGACTAGGGTCGGCGAAGCGGAGCGAAGCCGATCTGCACTTTTGTGCTCCTTCCGGGAAATGCGTTACTGGAGACAAACTTTTGAGCCTCCTACAGCTTATGTATGATGTTGAGTCCGTCTCGCAGAGGGAGGATCACGGACTCCACGCGCGGGTCAGCTGCGACCATGTCGTTGAACTTCGCTATGCCGAGAGTCTGCTTGTCCTGAGGCATGGGCTCTTCCCATACCTTTCCGTCCCAGAGCACGTTGTCTCCGAGTATCCATCCGCCAGGTCTGACAAGGTCGAAGACGAGGTCGTAGTACTCGGGATATTCTCGCTTGTTGGCGTCGATGAAGACAAGGTCATAAAAGCCCTCGCGTCCTTGCTCATGGAAGCTGCGGAGGGTTTCCTTGCAGTCGCCAATGTGCAGTGATATCGTGTCCGCGAGACCAGCGCGGTCAAAGCCTTCGAGAATGAGATCCTCGAGCTCGTCATTCAGTTCGAGGGTGTCGAGGTGTGATTTCTCCGGCTCGCGGAAACCTGATGCAAGGCACACAGCGGAGTAGCCGGTGAAGGTTCCAAGCTCAAGGATGTGATGGGCGTCCAGCATCTCGGTTATCATCTTGAGGAACCTGCCCTGGACTGCGCCGGATAGCATCCTGGCGTGGTTGGTGCGTATGTTGGTCTGGCGCTGGATCCATGCGAGAGCCTCGTCCTGCGCCGATGAATGTTCGAGTATGTATCTGTCTGCTGCTTCCATATCCTATATGAAGATGAGTTTGGAGAGTTTCCCGTTACCGAAAACTCTCTTGGCGACGGCCATGAGCTCTTCTGCCGTTACCTGCTCCACGAGCTCGCTGTTGTGCCCTGTCGACGAGACCTTTCCATAGGCTAGAAGGGACTTGCCCATGCTCAGACACTGCGACTCTCCGTTGTCGCTGCTGATTGCCAGCTGTCCGAGCAATTGCTTCTTTGCGGCCTTGAGCCTGGCCGGGGACATGGGCTCGTTCTGTATCCTGCTGACCTCGCGATCGATGACGGCGAGGCACTTCTCGAGGTTCTCCTTGTCGCAGCCCATATATATGGCCATGATGCCCGAGTCTGCATACTGGGTGAAGGTGCACTCGACACCGTATACCCAACCGTTCTTCTCCCTGAGGATGGAGTTCAGTATGCTGTTGGTCGCCGGACCTCCGAGTATGTTGCTCAGCAGCACGGCGGCTATGCGCTCCTTCTCCTCATAGAGCGATGGTGCTGTGTTTCCAATGACGCAGTTGACCTGGTGGTTTCGCTTGTTGACCGTTTTGTCGAAGCGATCGCTGCTGCGCTCGAAGGCGGCCGGTATTGCGGCCTCGCCTGCCGAATATGCCGGTGCATCCGGGAAATGCTTCTCGACGAGACGGAGTATGAGCTTCTCTATCTTGTCCTCGTCCTCGTCGGCGACGACCGTGAAGGCGATGCGCTCCGGACTGAACTTCTCTGCCACGAAGGAGCGAAGCTCTTCGCTGCTTATCTTCTTTACCGAGGCTGCTGTTCCGAGTATCGGGCTGGACAGGGGATGACCCTCGAAGAGCATCTCCTCGAACTTGTCGTATACATCTTCGGAAGGGGAGTCCTTGTAGGAATGGATCTCGTCTATGACCACTCCCTTTTCCGTGCTGATCTCCTTCTCGGGAAAGGTCGGCTCGGTGGCAAGCTCGAAAAGTAGTCCTGCGGCCTTCTTGAGATCCTCCTTGAGGACGGTGGCATGCAGCACGATCTCTTCCTTGGTGGTATAGGCGTTGAGCTCTCCGCCGAGCTTGTCGAGGTAACCGTTGATCACGGATGCCGACTTGTGGGCGGTTCCCTTGAAAAGGGTATGCTCGACGAAATGGGCGATGCCGCTGTGATAGCCAGCCTCGTCGCGCGTGCCGCACTTTACACTGAGCGCGCAATATGCCGCCGAAGAGTGGCTGCGCCTGATGCCGTACTGCAGTCCGCAGGCTGCCCTTCCTGTCTTCATTACTGTCTTGCGGATTCTATCTTCTTGAAATCCTCGACGAGGAGGCCCTTAGGGGATTTCTTTCCTATTCTGTGCCTGCGATACATATAGAGAGTATGGTCCTCGCAGTTGATGAGCATCTTGTAGCAATATGAGCCGACCACGGCGTCGAGAGGGGCCACGGTGTAGCTCACGAGTGTGTTTGCAGCACCCTCGTCCATGAGGTCGTCAACGTCTTCGACGTCCATGAACTCGATGCCGTTGCGGCCGTAGATGAGCTTGTAGTTGTTGTTGATCTCGTCCGAGCAGTCCTCGTTCGCGATTGCGATCCTCATCTGCTTCGTGCTGCTGAGCTTGTTTGTCGAGTTGCTCAGTCCGGTGAAGCTGTTGATGTCCTTCTCCATGCAGTCGAGGGTGAGCTGCTGGATTACCTTCAGCAGGGCAGGAAGCATCACGTACTCCCTTCCCTCAGGGTCTGCGACAGCACGGAAAGGAATGGTCGCAACCTCAAGCATCTCGTTGACACCTTCGGCCGAGCCCATCCCGCCCTTGAACAGGCCGAGCATCTCGATTCCTGGCTCGGATTCCTTCCTGAACTGGCCTGTGACTATCATGAGGAAGTAGTAGTCAGGGTCGGACTTGAGCTTTTCGAAATCGCTCTGGGTGCAGAACTCATAAGGAGAGACGGTCCATGTCTCCCTTGCAACTTTCTGGTATACTCCGTCGAACATCGTGTTACCGGTGAGGACGATCTTGGTGGTCTTGTCGGTGAAATCGGCAATCTTGAGTTTCTTCGTCGTGATCTGAGCCTGTGCGAACATCGTTATCGGGAGTATCGCTGCGGCTATGATGGCAAGGATCTTCTTCATATCTGTATCGTTCTATATAGTTATGTATAGCTGGACAAAGTTACAAAATTAATGCCTATATTTGCTTGTTATGTCAGAGTATATCGTATCAGCCAGGAAGTACAGGCCGGAGAATTTCGAAACCCTCATCGGCCAGGACAATATCGCGACCACCCTCAAGAACTCCATCCTGAGGGGCCAACTCGCCCATGCCTATCTCTTCTGCGGTCCGCGCGGAGTCGGTAAGACCACCACGGCGCGTATCTTCGCGAAGATGATCAACTGCTCCAATCCGAGCGAGGACATGGAGCCGTGCGGCGAGTGCGAATCATGCCGTTCCTTCGCTGAGGGACGCTCGTACTGCATCCATGAGCTCGATGCCGCTTCCAACAACGGCGTCGAGGACATCAAGGCCCTGATTGAGCAGGTTAGGGTCGCACCTCAGGTCGGAAAGTACAGCGTATATATCATCGACGAGGTCCACATGCTCTCGCAGTCGGCCTTCAATGCCTTCCTCAAGACTCTCGAGGAGCCGCCCGCACATGCGATCTTCATACTCGCGACCACCGAGAAGCACAAGATCCTTCCGACCATCCTCTCTCGTTGCCAGACCTATGATTTCAACAGGATCACTGTCGAGAACATAGTCCGCAACCTCAGGATGATTGCCCAGAAGGAGTCGATTACCATAGACGACGAGTCGCTCCATGTGATTGCCCAGAAGGCCGACGGAGCGATGCGCGATGCGCTCACCATCTTCGACCAGACGGTCGCGTTCTGCGGTACGGAGGTGAAGTATGAGGATGTGCTCAAGAATCTCAACGTCCTCAGCCATGAGCACTGCTTCTCCCTCGTCGAGAACTTCCTCGCCGGTGATTATGCATCTGCCATGCTCAAGTTCGACGAGATACTCGGAAAGGGCTTCAACGCCCTCCACTTCGTGGCTGCCCTCAGCTCTCATTTCAGGGATCTCGTGGTCAGCAAGAGCGCAGGACTCGACGCTTTGCTCGAACTTCCGGAGTCTCTCAAGCTCCGCTATAAGGAGCAGGCTGACCGTTGTCCTATCAAGTTCCTCTACGATGCGCTCAACGTCACTTCGCAGTGTGAGTCGGGTTACCGTGCAAGCGTGAATCCGCGTCTCCATATTGAATTCGCGCTCATGCGCCTGAGCTTCCTTCTCTCGGAGCCAGCTCAGCCATCCGTGACGGCCGCAGCTCCTGTCGCAAGACCGGCCGCTCAGCCTGCAGCCGCAGCAATGCCTGCCCGTCCGGCAGCATCGCAGCCGGCTCCTCAGCCTGCAGTTGCCGCGCCTATACAGCCGGCAGCTCCTGCTCAGCCTAGCGCCCCCGCAACTCAACCAAGCGCGAGCCCAGCAGCTCCCGCAGCAGCATCGGCTCCGGCAACTACCTCAGCTCCCGCAGCCCAGCCTAGCACCCCTGCAGCAGAAGCCGCTCCTCGCCGTCGCCGCGCAGGAGCAAGCATGTCGCTCAACAGCATCCTCAACGAAGACACCGCCAAGGCCGAGACCGAAGTCGTCGAAATCCGTACGGACAAGCCTGGAAAGGAGGAGATACTCGAGAAATGGCAGCAGTGCGCGGAACTCTTCGCAGACAAGCAGCGTCTTGCCAATGCGATCAAGACCTCTAAGGTCGAGATCGTCGACAATGACGTCCAGATAGACATGACCTTCCTCGTTGCGAACGACGCGCAGGTCAACTGGATACGCTCCAATGCACTTTCAAGGCTCGAGGGACGTCTCCAGCAGCTTCTCAGCTGGCCTGCGATCAAGCTCGACGTAGCCCGTGCCGACGAAGGCACCATGGTCAAGGAGGCCTACACTCCGGAGGAGAAATACGCAGCCATGAGGGAGGCCAACCCTGAACTCGCGTCGCTCATCAGCGACATGGACGCAACTTTGAAATAGTAACAAACAGCATATAGGAGAACGCCAGATGAAGCTCAGATGTGAGAACTTAGTCAAGAAATACGGTGCCCGAACTGTCGTCAAGGGTGTGTCCATGGAGGTCAACCAGGGCGAGATCGTGGGATTCCTCGGACCGAACGGTGCGGGTAAGACCACCAGCTTCTATATGATTACCGGCCTCGTCGTTCCTAACGCAGGCCGCACCTTCCTCGATGACGAGGACATCACCGACCTTCCTATGTACAAGCGCTCCCAGAAGGGCGTCGGCTACCTCGCGCAGGAGGCGTCCGTGTTCAGGAAGATGTCAGTCGAGGACAACATCATGTCCGTGATGCAGATGTCCAACTACACCAAGAAGGAGAGGGAAGAGCGCCTGGAGTCACTCATCGACGAGTTCAACCTCCACAAGGTGCGCAAGAGTCTAGGAATCCAGCTTTCCGGTGGTGAGCGTCGCCGTTGCGAGATTGCCCGTGCGCTCGCCATCGACCCTAAGTTCATCCTTCTCGACGAGCCGTTTGCCGGCGTCGACCCTATCGCGGTCGAGGATATCCAGCACATCATCGCGAAGCTCAAGTACAAGAATATCGGCGTGATCATCACCGACCATAACGTGGGCGAGACCCTCGCTATCATCGATCGCGCATACCTTCTCTACGAGGGAACCATCCTTCAGAGCGGCACCCCTGAGGAACTCGCCGCCGACGAGGACGTACGCACCAAGTACCTCGGTTCGAACTTCGTCCTCAAGCGCTCAGACGCCTTCGAGAAGCTCCGTCGCGAATACGAGTCCAAGCAGCAGCTGTAGGCCTCTACCTATCTAGGGATCTTTTCCCAAGAAACATCCCTAGATAGAAGCAAAATCAGGGCTTTTCGCGTTTTTCCATCCTATCTCGTGGCATTTTTCGTTAAAACGTCCCTAGATAGAGCCAGGCATCTGTAAATCTGTGTCTTGGTCGTGCCTTTCTTCGTTAAGAGTTCGTCCTTGATTGCCTCTTTCTGGCTTCTGCTCAATTGTACATAGCTGCCGCAGTTGTACTTTCGCAGATATCTGGTGTCTATGATACGGCACACGTCCATATCGGAACAAGACTTGACGTTCCGTCCCTTTTCATTCTCATACATCGTGTCAAGAATATCTATGAAGGAGCGCTCTATGGTCTTGAGGGTGACTGCTTCCTTCCCATTTTCGTCTTTCAGCTGTGACTTCTCCCACTCTTCGCTGCTCAGCCGGGTCATGCAGAAAAGATATCCTCTGGGAGATCCGAAGAACTTCTCAACCAGATTGACCTCTACGAAATGCTTCGGGTCAATCATACCTTGCGGGTTCAGAAGATAGGATTTGGGGAACTCCCTGTTATGCGGGAGGAAGATCCCCTTCTTGTATCTGCTGAAATCGACCGCTCCTAGATATGAGTGGCAGAGGTCTTTTTCGAAATAGCATGTAGACGAGTTGAACGGGTATCCGAATGGAGAGGATGCTATCCCATGGTGGACGGCATTCCGCAGGATATAGCTTTCCGCCGCCTCGATGTGTCGGGCACCGTCTATTTCCGTGATGAAATACAGATGTTTGCCAAGTGGACCTGCCCGCTTGTATTTCTTGTTGAAATACATGGCGTAGCGGGTTCTGAACTGCCGTACAAATTCTCCCGGCCTGTCTGATATCAGGTCAAAATGTATGTGGTCTGTCTGAAATGAGAATGTGCATACTTTGTCCTGCATGTGTATGCAGGTCAGTGCAAGTGAATTGATACCCCTCAGGTAGTCTTCTTCGTCTCTGAACATCACTTCTTCGTGTGAGGTGATGCAGATGTGGTATTGCTTTTTCATATCTTCCCTCCGTTCTTGTCCGGCTGGTGCAAATATATGCAAGTGCGACCAAGGAGAAGTCGGAGTGCTTCTATCTCATGGCATTTTTTCAAAAAACATCCCTAGATAGAAAGAAAAACAGGCCATTTCGAGAAATTCCCACCTATCTAGGGACGATTCCTTGAAAAACATCCCTAGATGGAATCGGGCATAAACCTCCCCGCTGCGGACAGCTATGCCTGACGGGTGATCTTGGCGCCGAGGGCGTTGAGACGGATGTCGATGTCCTCGTATCCGCGGTCGATCTGCTCGATGTTGCTGATTGTGCTGGTGCCGTTCGCGGACATCGCTGCGATGAGCAGGGCGATACCGGCGCGGATATCAGGCGAGAGCATCTTTCCGGCGCGGAGCTGGAAATTGTGGTCATGGCCGATTACCACCGCACGGTGAGGGTCACAGAGGATGATCTGTGCGCCCATGTCGATGAGCTTGTCGGTGAAGAAGAGACGGCTCTCGAACATCTTCTGATGGATGAGGACGCTGCCCTTGCACTGGGTCGCAACCACGAGGAGCACCGAAAGAAGGTCAGGGGTGAGACCCGGCCAAGGAGCGTCGGCGAGGGTCATGATGGAACCGTCGAGGAAGGAATCGATCACATAGCTCTCCTGTTCCGGAACGAAGATGTCGTCGCCGCGCTGCTCGAGGTTGACTCCGAGCCTGCGGAAGCACTCAGGTATGATGCCGAGATTCTCGTATGAGACATTCTTGATCGTGAGGCTGCTCTGGGTGAGCGCTGCCATTCCGATGAATGAGCCGACCTCAATCATGTCCGGAAGTATGCGGTGCTGCGCCCCGTGGAGCTCAGGCACGCCCTGGATCTTGAGGAGGTTGGAACCTATGCCTTCGATATGTGCGCCCATGGCCACGAGGAGCTTGCTGAGCTGCTGGACATAAGGCTCGCAGGCGGCGTTGTAGATGGTGGTCTCGCCCTCCGCGAGGGAAGCCGCCATGAGGATGTTCGCCGTACCGGTCACCGACGCCTCGTCGAGGAGCATGTAGGTGCCCTTGAGGTGGCTGCCTTCCGGAATGCTGAGCTCATGAGCCTTCTTCTTGCTGTCGTACTGGGTGGTCGCACCGAGGTTGACCATACCCTGGATATGGGTGTCGACCCTGCGGCGTCCGATCTTGTCTCCGCCTGGCTTTGGGAAATATGCATGTCCGAAACGGGCGAGGAGCGGACCCACGACCATCACCGAGCCGCGGAGGCTTGCGCACTTCTGCACGAAGAGATCGCTTCCGATGTACTCCTTGTCGATGGCGTCAGCCTGGAAGGTATACACGCCCTTCTCGTGTCGGGTGACCTTTACGCCCATGCCCTCTAGCATGGAGATGAGGTTCTTCACGTCGAGAATCTCAGGAATGTTGGATATTGTTACCGCTTCCGAGGTGAGGAGTACTGCGCTGATGACTTCGAGCGCCTCGTTCTTTGCGCCCTGTGGGTGGATGGTGCCGCTGAGTTTGTGGCCGCCTTCAATTACGAATGAACTCATGAATACGTGGTCTTGTCTTACAAAGATAAGCAAAATCGGCCTTATGGTGAAGGAAAAGTTGTTAACTTTGGAGTATGATATCAAAAGTTTACAGTCAGGACCTGAGCGGCAAGAACACCTTCAGGATGAAGGTACAGTGCCGCGTGTTCATCGAGTACGACAGCATCGCCGACCTCTTCGAACTGGATTTCGAGGACATGCTCAAGCCCATCAAGCACATAGGCGGCGGAAGCAATCTCCTTTTCACCAAGGATTTTCCCGGTACCATACTCCACTCGAAGGTGAACTTCATCGAGGAGCTCCGCGAGGACGGTGACAAGGTGCTCGTGTCCGTCGGCGCCGGAGTCGTGTTTGACGAGCTCTGCGAATGGGCGGCGAAACGCGGTCTCTGGGGCCCGGAGAACCTCTCCCACATTCCTGGCGAGGTGGGCGCGTCCGCCGTGCAGAACATCGGTGCATACGGGGTCGAGGCCAAGGATATCATCAGAACCGTGTGCGCGTATGACCTCGAGGAGGAAGATTTCGTGCGATTCGACGTATCCGAGTGCGAATATGGATATAGAGAGTCCATGTTCAAGTCTGCGGAGAACAAGGACAGGTACATCATCACCCACGTCGTCTTTGCTTTCAGCAGGAAGGCCGAGCCGAAGCTGGACTACGGTCACATCAGCGAGGCCGTGCTTGCCCGTGCTGGCGGAGACCTTGCCGCAGTGACACCGCAGATGGTGCGCGAGACCATCGTCGAGATACGCAAGCAGAAGCTCCCGGAGCCGTCCGAGCTCGGCAGTGCAGGCAGCTTCTTCAAGAATCCGGTCGTGAGCGTCGAGACCTATGAACATGTCGTCGCAGTCGCGAAGGAGATGGCGGCAAAGAATGGGACGGAGATTCCGGCTGTGCCGCATTATGATCTCGTGGCCGAGGACGGTACCCCTGTGGTGAAGATTCCTGCAGCATGGCTGATCGAGCAGTGTGGGTGGAAGGGACGCCGCAGCGGAAATGCCGCCGTCTACTCGAAGCAGCCCCTCGTGATCGTGAACTATACCGGAATGGCAGAGCCGGAGGAGATCGTCTCTCTCGAGAGCAAAGTGATCGTCTCCGTGCGCGAGCGTTTCGGTATCGTCCTCTCTCCGGAAGTGGAGCACATCTAGAACTCAAACGTGTAAAACCCATACCATGTACAAGACCAAAGGATTGAAGAACGGCCGCATCGAAGTGGCCGACGCCCTCAGGGGCCTTGCAGTGATAGGAATCATCCTCTACCACTCGGTAGAGCATTTCAATGTGTTCGGACCTCCTGCGACCTACCAGCTCGCATGCGACGGGAAGGTGTTCAATATCCTCAACCTTCTCCTCTCCGGAAAGATGTACGGTATCTTCGCCGTGCTCTTCGGACTGAGCTTCTTCATCATGAGGGACAATCAGGAGCAGAAGGGAAACGACTTCTCGCTGCGCTTCGCTTGGCGAATGGTCCTGCTCTTCGCCCTCGGTGCGATCAACACCTGCCTGTACGATGGTGACATCCTCACCACCTATGCGCTACTCGGCCTTCTGATGATACCTGCCGGCTATCTCAGCACGCCAGTGCTCGCAGTGATTACGAGTATTCTCCTCATCCAGCCGACGGAGATCATCTCCCACCTCACCGGATGGGCTCCGAACATCTCCTTTGTCGGTGGCAACTATGGTAAGATGGGTGATGCGCACATCAACGGAAGCTTCATCGACGGCATCGTGGCAAATGCGAAGTACGGATTCGTTACCACCATGGGCTGGTTCATCATGGTCGGAAGGCTCACCCAGACCCTCGGTCTGTTCTATGTCGGAATACTGTTCGGCCGTCTCAGGCTTTTCTACGACGAGGGTCGCAACCTCCGTACATGGGCGATCATGCTCGCAGTGTCTGCCGTCCTGGTGGTCGCAGGATCGTACGTGGATTTCGGAACATGGTCGAAGGTCCTCAAACCTATGCACAACCTCTGCATCCTTACGATGATAATGTCGGCATTCGTCCTTCTCTGGTACAAGGTTGCAGGCTTCATGAAGGCTCTCTCGAAGATATGTTTCTTCGGCAGGATGAGTCTCACCAACTACCTTCTCCAGTCCGTGCTCGGCAGCACTCTGTTCTACGGCTTCGGCCTCAGCCTCTGCACCAAGCTCGGCACCACCTGGTCCGCTCTCGTCGGCGTTGGCATCATCGCAGTACAGTTCACCCTGCTCTACTTCTGGTCCCTCAAGCACGAGCGCGGCCCGCTCGAAACCATCTGGCGCAAACTCACCTGGATATGGTAGCCTTGGGAGACTGAGAAGTCAACCGAAATTAAAGTTTTGACAGCAATTGCTTAGCCGTCGAAGACGTTGTGACGATCTCAATATCTTCGTACGGCTTTTTCATTTTCAGAATCTTGTTTCTCCCTTCAGTCGGAATGATTGAGCCGAGGAAGTTTGTGTTGATGATCGTCTGCCTGTTGACTCTGGCGAAAGTCTGTGGGTCGAGTTCTGCAAACAGTCTGTTCATGGAAGTGTATAGTGACCCTCTAGACCCATCAGATATATAGAACCATACGAGACCTTGGTCGTACGACATATAACAAGTGTCCTCAAGGTTCACGACAGACGTTCCCTTGCCGCGTTGGATGTGAATCGTATTCTTCCTTGCTTCTGTCAGATGCGTCAAATCCCCTGTCGGCCCGGCAGAAATGGCTGTGGATTCATCTGGTGCAGTCAATGAGTGATAAGCGAAAACAAGGATGAACTGGCAAAGGATGGATCCCACCAATATGTTTGGGAAAGACTCCTGGACCCTTAATATTATACAGACAGAAGAGACAATGATCACACTTATCAACAGTATGGATAGTGACATGAAAGTCACTTCCGCAAGCTGGCGGTATCTGTTGGATGGGAAGATGCTGCGAATTCTCTGATTTACGTGATATACCCCAATGGTGCAGAGTGATAACAGGATATATGACACGAAAACGACAGAAACTGCGACATATTCGGAGACACCTTCCAATCTCGTGATGCTTAAGATTGAAGTGTGACCATAAATCACGTACTCCAAAAGCAGGAAAGTGATGATTGCAATCAGGATTGAAATCAAGGTGTGGAGTATTCTTATGTCGCGTTCGTCCTTCAAAATGTCGTGTTCGTCAAAATAATTTGTCCACAGATAAAATATTGATAAACTTTGGGTCAGGAAACCACTAAACACAAAGTTATGAAATTTAAGGAATCTATGAAAAAGATGACCCCTGAACAGATTGCACAATATGCGGAATGGCACTTCGCGGCGAAGCGTGATGTCGTAAGGATACTGCTGGCGGAAGTCTGTCTGTTCTGCCTTGTCCCGGCCATATATGCGTACATGCATGACAACGGACCGCTGTCCTGGATTGCGGCGGGGACAGCCGTTCTGGCTGCGATTCTCTCGATCGTAAGGGAATATATGGTGTCCTCAGGGAAGGCGGAGGCAAGAAAGTCCAGATACATGTGGCTGGTGATCTCGCTGCAGTTCCTCTGCATCCCTCTGCTCCTGATCCCGCAGGCGGACAACATGCTCTGTCACGTCCTGCTCATTGTCATCATCACCGTGCAGCTCCTGGCGATACTCCTGGAAGTCGTGGTTTCCCCGAAGAAGTGACAATCGTAAACCATTGACTGACAGTATATAATATGAAGGACGGCTCCCTTGAAAAAGGGAGCCGTCCTTATGCGATGTCGCTGATAATCAGCGCAATATGTTCGCTCAAAAGCGGACGCCGAAACTACTTGATACGTGAGTCGTACTCGCGGGTCTCAGTGTTCACGATGATGTGCTCACCCTGCTGGATGAAGAGAGGAACCATGAGGATTGCACCGGTCTCTACGGTAGCCTCCTTGAGTGCAGAGGTGGAAGCGGTATCGCCCTTCACTGCAGGCTCGGTGTAGGTGACCTCGAGCTCAACCTTTGCAGGAAGCTCGCAAGTGAGGCAGCGCTCCTCGTCGGCAACGAACATCATCTCGACATGCTGTCCCTCCTTCATGAGGTCAGCGTTGGTTACGAGATCCTCAGCGAGCTGGATCTGCTCGTAGGTCTCCTCGTGCATGAAGTTGAAGGTACCGTCAGCGTCCTTGTAAAGGAACTGATAAGGTCTTCTCTCTACGTTGATGGTCTCGATCTTCGCACCTGCAGTGAAGGTGTTCTCGAGGATACGACCGTTCTCAAGGTTGCGGAGTTTTGTCTTTACGAATGCTGGGCCCTTACCTGGCTTTACGTGCTGGAACCAAACGATAGAAACTGGCTTACCGTTGAAGTTCATGAAAAGGCCGTTCTTGAAATCTGCTGTTGTTGCCATAAATATTTCTGTACTTTAATTTGATAATCAACTAGGTAGGCTTGCGCCTAATCGGGCGCAAAAATACGAATTAGTCCTCTAACTGCAAAATTTTCTGTGCCACTTGCTCCAGAAGCCACTTCGGAGTCGATGTCGCGCCGCATACTCCGACCTTGTCGGACGGCTTGAACCAACTCGGATCAATGTCATCGGCGGACTCTATGTGCCATGTCTTTGGGTTGTGCTGACGGCACAGGTCGCAGAGCACCTTTCCGTTCGAGGATGCCTTTCCTGCGACGAAGATGATCACGTCGTGGTCTGACGCGAACTCCGCGAGCTTGGCGTGGCGTGTCGCCACCTGTGAGCATATCGTGTTCTTCACGGTGAGCCTGCCGCTCTTGCCGAAATCTTCAGGACTCAAGCCGGCAGCTGCGGCCATACGTTCCGCGAGCCTGCCGCACACCTGCGCGTACTCGTCCGGATTCTTGGTCGTCTGGGAGAAGATCACGGTGCGTTTCCCGAGGTCTATCCTTCCGTCTGCGATAGCTGCGTCGAGGGCTGCGAGGTTCTCTATCACCGGAGCCTTGCCGTCGATCTGGCCGAGCAGTCCGAGGACCTCTGCGTGTCCGACCTTTCCGAATATGATGATCTGAGTCCTGCCTTCGCCCTCATCCCAGCTCGCCCGTATGTCCTGCTGGAGCTTGAGGACCACGGGACAGGTGCAGTCCTCGATGAGGAGACCTTTCCTTCTGAGGGTCTCGTATGTCTTTGGCGGAGCGCCGTGCGCACGTATGAGAAGGTGTTCCGGAGTCTGTCCCTCGCATGCGTCAGGCATGTTCTCGAGGTCTGAGTCGCTGATCACGACCATTCCTTTCTCCTCGAGACGGCGCAGTTCCGCGTCGTTGTGTACGATGGCCCCGAGGGAGTAGAGCCTGCTGTTCCTGGCGAGGCACTCCTCCGCCTTGGTGATGGCTCTGATCACTCCGGCACAGAAACCGGATCTCTTGTCAATGTCTACGGTCATCTATGCTCCGAATCTTTCTGCGATGAGTTCCTTGATCCAGACCATCTGGTCGTCGAATGTCATGTGTGAGTTGTCGAGCACGACTGCGTCCTCGGCCTGCACGAGCGGCGATACCTCGCGGTGGGAGTCTATGTAGTCCCTTTCCTGAAGGTTCCTGAGCACGTCTTCAATGTTCACGTCCTCTCCCTTGGCACGCATCTCGGCAGCACGCCTTTCGGCCCTCACCATCGGATCCGCGGTCATGAAAATCTTGAGTTCGGCGTCAGGGAACACGGTCGTGCCGATGTCCCTTCCGTCCATCACGACCCTCTTGTTGCTTCCGGCGCGGTGCAGTATGCTGTCCACGAAGGCGCGCACGAAGCCCACCGCCGAGATGAAGCTGACCTTGTCGGACACCGCAAGCGTGCGGATCTCTCCCTCTATGCACCTCTCCCCGTTGTAGAGCTGGCTTCCTTCTCCGTGATTCTCGAAATGGAGTTCTAGGGTCGGAAGCATCTTCTCGAGGGCCTCGAGCTCGATCTTTCCTTCGTCGTCGATGATGCCGTTCTCGATTGCTGAGAGGGTCACGCCCCTGTAGAGGGCGCCTGAGTCAAGATAGAGATACCCCATATCCTTCGCGACGAGCTTTGCGAAGGAACTCTTTCCTGTAGACGAAAAACCGTCTATTGCTATTATGATGTCTGGTGTGTTCATCCAAGTGTTGTTCAAGATAGCAAATGTAGAAAAAAATGATGATATTTGCGTAGATATAAAAGACAGCTTTATGAAGATACTGATCATCGACGACGAGAGGGCAATACGCAACTCCCTGAGTGAGATTCTTGCGGACGAAGGCGTCGAAGTCGATACTGCGGAAGACGGTGCGAAAGGAGTGGAAATGGCCGAGAAGGAAAAATATTCGGTCGTTTTCTGTGACATCAAGATGCCGAACATGGACGGACTCGAGGTTCTCGACGCGTTCAGGGAGAAGGGCATTGACGCCGCCGTCATCATGATTTCCGGCCATGGAGACATCTCCACAGCCGTCGATTGCATAAAGAAGGGCGCGTTCGACTTCATCCAGAAGCCGCTCGACCTCAACCGCATACTCATCACCATCAAGAACGCCACCGACAAGGTGACCCTCATCAAGGAGACCAAGGTCCTCAAGAGGAAGGTCTATGGCCAGGAAATGGTCGGCGAGTCTTCGGCAATCGTGCATGTCAAGGAGATGATAGACAAGGTGGCTCCGACCGACGCCCGCGTGCTCATCACCGGCCCTAACGGCTCCGGTAAGGAACTCGTTGCCCGCAGCCTCCACCAGAAGAGCCTCCGCTCGGCCCTTCCATATATCGAGGTCAACTGCGCTGCCATCCCTTCCGAACTGATCGAGAGCGAACTCTTCGGACATGAGAAAGGCTCGTTCACCTCGGCCATCAAGCAGCACAAGGGCAAGTTCGAGCAGGCTGACGGAGGTACGCTCTTCCTCGACGAGATCGGAGATATGTCCCTCGCCGCTCAGGCGAAAGTGCTCCGCGTGCTCCAGGAGAAGAAGCTCTCCCGCGTGGGAAGCGACAAAGATATAGAGGTGAACGTGCGCGTGCTCGCAGCGACCAACAAGAACCTCAAGGAAGAGATCGCTGCAGGCAATTTCCGCGAGGACCTCTACCACAGGCTCAGCGTCATTGTGATCAACGTGCCTAGCCTTGACGACAGGAAGGACGACATCCCTCTCCTGGTGAAGCATTTCATCGGACAGATCTGCGACGAGACCGGAATGCCTCGCAGGGAGGTCGACGCTGATGCGATGAAGCTTCTCGTGGAGAAGTCTTGGACCGGTAACATCCGTGAGCTCCGCAACGTCGTGGAACGTCTGCTCATCCTTTCGGGATCGAGCATCACCGCATCCGACGTCAAGGATTACGTATATTAGAATATCCATGGAAAGGAATTACGTCGTCGGCATAGACGTGGGAGGCCAGACCTCCAAGCTCGGAGTGGTCGATGCCCAGGGCTCCATCCTCGCCCAGAAGGTCATCCGTACCGATACCTACGGTAGCGATGCTGCCGCATTCATCGATGCGCTCGCACAGGCCGTGAAGGAAGTGATTGCTGAGGCAGGGAAGGAGGATCAGGTGCTTGGCATAGGCGTGGGTGCTCCAAACGCGAACTACTACACCGGCGAAATCTCATACGCGCCGAACCTCGCGTGGGCGGCAGATGCTGCGGTGCCTTTCGCGAAGATGCTTTCCGAGCGCCTTGGCGGACTTCCAGTGTCCATGACCAACGATGCGAATGCAGCGGCGGTGGGAGAGATGACCTACGGTGCTGCCCGCGGGATGAAGGATTTCATCATGATCACCCTCGGCACGGGAGTCGGATCCGGAATCGTGATCGGCGGCAAGCTCGTATACGGACATGACGGCTTTGCCGGTGAACTCGGCCACGTGTGCGTGGAGCGCGGAGGACGTCAGTGCGGTTGCGGCAGGAAAGGCTGCCTGGAGACCTATTGCTCTGCGACAGGTGTTTCGAGGACTGCGCACGAATGGCTGGAGAAAACCGATGAGCCGTCGCTTCTGAGGTCCCTCGAGAAGATAAGCTCAAAGGACGTGTACCATGCGGCCAAGGAGGGAGATGCCATCGCTCTCAAGATTTTCGAATACACGGGAACCTTGCTGGGCACCGCTTTCGCTGATTTCGTCTGCTTCAGCGCTCCGGAGGCGATAGTCCTTTTCGGCGGCCTTGCAAAGAGCAAGAGATTCCTCACAGAGCCTATCGAGAAGGCGATGAACGAGAACTTGCTCAAGGTCTGGAAGGGGAAGGTCAAGCTGGTCTATTCCGAGCTCAACGAGTCGGATGCAGCCATACTCGGAGCCTCTGCCCTCGCTTGGAAATAGCCGTCCGCCAGGAAATACTGAAACCTATATAAGAGTTAAGCGCCACCCTCGAATTTCTTCGGAGGTGGCGCTAACCCTATTATTAACAACTAAACTAACCTTGTCCTAAACTATTTCAAAGTCTGTGCCAAACTACTTGGCCTTCTCTATTTTCAATTGCTGAATTTTATACCCCTTGTTCTGATAGCTGACGAAAATCGTCACCATGTAGTTCTCTGCGCCGCAGGACATCGTTCCGAGAGCGTACTTCATGTTGCCTCTCGCAGCCGTGTGCTCGATGTTGAAGGCAGTTGGGACCGACTTGCTGAAGAAGGTCTTGAGTATCTGCTTCGCCTGGCTCCTGCTGGAGTCGCTCGTGCCTCCTGAGACCGTGATTTCCAGGTTATCTGCGAACCATGCGGAAAGGGACTCGGAGTCTCCCTGACTCATATATTTGGCGATAGGTACGAACACGTCGTAGCCCTGGCTCTGCGCATTAGCTGTATTGCCGGCCATCAGCGAGGCTCCCAGGAGCACCGCGGCGAAGGCCAGCGCATGTATGAGGAATTTTCTCATTGTACTTTTCATTGTTGAGGTACTATTGCCGAACGCTTTTCTTGCAAATATCAAGCCAATCGTTAACTTTGCAATATAAGCGCTATCTGTATGAAAATCACACTCCTGACAGTCGGTAAGACGGACGTGAAGTGGGTGAAGGAGGGACTGCAGCTCTATATTTCCCGTCTTTCGCACTACGTCAAGTTCGCAATGGTCGAGATTCCGGAACTGAAGAATGTGTCCGCCCTGAGCAAGGAAGAGATCAAGTCCAAGGAGGGCGAGCTCATCCTGAAGAACATTCGTCCGGACGACCATGTCGTGCTTCTTGATGAGAGGGGAGAGATGTACACCTCTATCAATTTTGCGTCGAAGATAGAGAACCATATCTCCAGACAGGGTAATGACATGGTTTTTGTAGTCGGAGGCGCATACGGATTCTCCGAACAGGTATACTCGAGGTGCAATTCGAAGATCTCCCTGTCGAAGATGACCTTCTCCCACCAGATGGTGAGGGTGATCTTCGTCGAGCAGCTCTACCGCGCCTTCACTATCATGAGAGGGGAACCATATCACCACGAATAGTAATTGATGGGATCCTTCAGGGACATAGTACGTAAGTTTTGGGCGCCTATGCTGTGCGCTCTGGCCGGCCTTGCCTTTCTCGTTGCAGCCATAGGCGCACGCAGCTACATGAGGGACCTTGACAATGTCGCTCAGGTGACCGAGTCTTACCTCACGGCACGTCTTTCCGCGCTGGACAAGGTGATGGAGGAAGCTATGGCTCCGGACACCACGGGGTGGATGCAACTTGGACGCTTACGTGACGACGAGGTCGTCTACAAATATGTGTTCGACACCTTGCAGAGCTGGTCCAACCAGTTCATAGTCCTGAATGACAATATCCAGTCGCCGTACTTCACCTACCAGCGTCTCAGCCGTCCGGAATATGGACTTCAGTCACCTCTTGCCACCATCGGAGACAGCTGGGAGTTCAGGAACATAGGTCCGGACTGGTACGCAGTGAAGTCCGTCAGCGATGGAATCAACAGGGTCATCGCCGGCCTGCAGATATGTTCCGTAGGTGCAGACGGCCAGATCTCGGATATCAATCCGGCGCTCCACCTTCCTGAATTCTACTCGATCAGGCAGCTGACCGGATATACCGGAACCGAGGTTTCCATCAACGGAACGCCTCTCTTCCTCATCATTAACTCTTCTCCGGACACCACCCACCTCTTCGCGAACTCCCGTCTCCGCTGGATAGGCCTTGGACTGATAGTGCTGTCTCTGCTGCTCTATCTCCCGAGACGCAGGAAGCTTGTCCCGTGGCTGGTGGTTTCTGCGAACTTCCTGATTTTCTACTTCCTTGCGCGCTATTGGGGCGGCCAGATGTCCGACAACGTCAGGATTTTCTCTCCATCGGTATATGCCGGTGGCTCGGTGTGGTCCTCCTTCGGAGACCTCATGCTCCTGAACCTGCTCCTTATCGTGGAGTTCCTGGGCTTCTACCTTGTCCGCGAGGCTCTCAACGAGTGGATAGCATCTGATTCAAGGAAGGAAAGACTCAGACGCAGCGTCGTTTCCGCCGGCACTCTCTGCCTGTTCATCGCTGGCATAGTATACGCCATCTGCTCTGTGTGCAGCCTCATCAACAACTCCGGAATCACCTTCGAACTCAAGTGGTTCAAGGAAGGCCTGGGCTATACCGTCTGTGCCCTCGTGGTGTATTCGGCTCTGTTTGCCTCTCTCATGCTCCTTCTCCAGGAGTTCGCGACTCTGGTATGCGGAAAGGGCGGGCAGAAGATCAGGGTGATCTCGCCGATAGGGATGAGCATCGCGGCTTCGGCCGTGACCGTGCTCCTCTTTGCCTTGTCTTCGGGACTCGGATTCACCAAGGAACAGCAGCGCGTCGGGGTCTGGGCGAACATGCTCTCCGTGGACAGGGACCTTGCGCTCGAGCTCCATCTGCGCAGCGTCGAGGAGGCAATTGCCACCGATGACGTCGTCGCTCTTCTCACGGCGGTGGACGGCTCTTCCGCCATCCTGACAAACCGCATCAAGGAAACATACTTCATGCGCTTTGCCAACGAATACGACATCACCGTATCGTCGTGCGCCATGAATGACCTGGAGTGCCAACTGCTCTTCAACAGAAAGCTTTCGGGCGGAAGCCCTATCGCGGACTATACCAACTTCGTCTGCATATACCACAACAACGGCCGCTCGAGCTATGCAGGTCTGTTCACCTATGCCCATGCCGGAGGCGAGCCGACGAGGATGCTCGTGGAGCTCTTCTCAAAGTCGGCACGCGAGGACAGTGGCTTCTACAGCATCTTCAAGGATCTGGCGCGTCCTGGCAACGTGTCCATCCCGGATGAGTATTCGTATGGAAAATATGTCGACGGCAAGCTCGTGTCATATAGAGGCACCTACGCATATCCTACCGTCCTCACGGACTGGTATGCCGACCACCTGAATTCCGGTAAGCAGCATTTCCGCACCAAGACCGACCTGCACTTCATCAACATCGTCGGAGATGATGAGGAGATAGTGATATCGCGTCCACGCAGGACCTCCCTCCAGGTGCTCTCGTCTTTCCTGACCATCCTGACCGTCGTGTTCCTCGTGATGATGCCGGTGTCCCTGACCAAGAGGAAGAAGAGGGAAGTCACCAACAATACCTTCCGCAGGAGGATATACGTGGTGCTTATGTCCGCTATCTTCGTCTCTTTGGCGTCCCTTGCGACTGTCAGCATCAAGTTCGTGTTCGACAGGAACAGGGCCGACACGAACAACATGATGTCCTCGAAGATCAGCACTGTCCAGACCATGGTCGAGTCGCTGGCC
The DNA here is from genome assembly GCA_024402115.1 of Bacteroidales bacterium. The sequence continues at coordinate 23,999 of JAKSJQ010000026.1, forward strand.
CAGGATGCTCCGGACTACGGTGCACTGATGTCGCAGGAGTTCCGCAACAGCCTTCTCGCGGTAGCTGCGAACACCAAGTCGGACGTCAGCCTCTACACCCCGGACGGCCGTGTGTTCGTGTCTACGGTCGCTGACGTGTTCGACATGGACCTTCTCAGCACCAGGATTAGCAACGAAGCTTACGACGAGGTCGTGAACAAGCACCAGCGAATGTACATGGCCAAGGAGAGCTTCGACGGAACCAGCTACTATGCCCTCTACGCTCCTGTGTTCAACCGCAGGGACGAGATGGTCGCGATACTCTCCACCCCGTATTCCAGCGGCAGCAGTCTCATGCAGGAGGCGGTCCCTCACGCAGTGCTCCTCCTTATAATCGTCCTGACCCTTCTTGCCGTCTTCGCGACCATATCGACAACGGTCGTGAATGCCGTGTTCTCGCCTCTGACAGAGGTCAGCGAGAAGATGCAGGGCGCGGCGGACGGTAAGCTCGAGACCATCGCGTACGATCACGACGACGAGATATCTGCGCTGATCGCCTCGTACAACCGAATGGTTCATGACCTTGAGGAGTCTTCGAGGAAGATGGCCCAGAACGAGCGTGACATGGCGTGGAGCGAAATGGCCCGGCAGGTGGCCCATGAGATCAAGAACCCTCTGACACCTATGAAGCTGGCGATACAGCGTCTGATACGCCTCAAGCAGAGGAACGACCCTGCGTGGACGGAGAAGTTCGATGACCTTTCGAACGTGGTGCTCGAGCAGATTGACATCCTCACCGAGACCGCGAACGACTTCTCGACCTTCGCGAAGCTCTATACTGAGGACCCTGTCGAGGTGGACCTTGACAAGATGCTCCAGGAACAGCTGATGATATTCGACAACAAGGAGAACATCACCCTTACCTATATCGGCATGCCGGACGCCCTCATCATGGCCCCTCGCCCACAGCTTATCCGCGTCGTTGTCAATCTCATAACAAACGCCATCCAGGCTATCGAGATCAACCAGCAGGAGTGTGCGGAGGAAGGCAAGGAGGTCCGTCACGGAATGGTGAACGTGCTCCTTCGAAACAGCAATCAGGACGGCTACTACGATGTCGTCGTCGAAGATAACGGTCCGGGTGTGGCAGAGGAGAATCAGGCCAAGCTCTTCACTCCAAAGTTCACGACAAAGTCTGCCGGTGCCGGCCTCGGCCTCGCGATCAGCCGCAGCATCATCGACAAGTGCGGTGGCGAGATCAGCTACGCCCGCTCGATCTCCCTCGGCGGAGCCTCATTCCTCATCCGCCTCCCGAAGAAGTCCTAGCTAAGTTTTGCGATTTTACCTGCGGACTATTGACATTGAGTCGGGGATTCAGTATTTTTGCTAATGTTATGAATCACGTAATCATTGACAGTAACTCATTTCACGTGATTCCCGCTCCCCATAATTTGTGGGGGGGGGTAAATATCTAGTATTCAATAACTTACTATATGCCTGTTTTCCGTATTTGCGGAAGACAGGCTTTTTGTGTTATTCCAGTTCTCCGTCAGATACTCATTGCTTTTAATCAATTATAAATAATACAACTTCATGAAAAAGATTTTTAATGTACTCGCATTCGCAATAGTTGCGATTTTCTTCAATTCCTGCGAGAAAAATGGTTCACTGGATGAACCTAAGACTTACACTGTTTCATTTGCTATGAGCGGAGATTTGAGCATTTCACAGGAGCCAATGACGAAGGGCGGTTTTGAGGAAGGAGATATCATCGGCATTATGGCATATGTGAAAAATGAAAATGGATCATATTCTCAATATGAGTATGGAGTATTTGATGATATCTCCAAGGCGACAATTACGCTGGTCGACGGAAAAAAGTATAAGTTTGAAGCATATATCGAAAAAAATGGAGTTCAGAATTCGCTGCTTGATAATTATAATAATGGTAGCTATTATAACTTCAGTTCGAAAATCACAAACAAGTTTGTTTCTAGGTCTTCCGATCCATGGAGAAGTTATATGGATTTCCCATCTCTTTTTATTGAAAACTACTATGGTGAAACGATTGATGTCGTTCCTTCGGAGAATCTTGTTGTGAATCTTGAAATGGATGCTGTGTATGCATCTATAAAATTCAATGTTGAATGGGATGAATCAATCACTGAAGGTGATCTTGCTGTGTCTTTTACAGGTATCAGTCCGAGCAGCTTCAATCTCACTTATCCTAATACGGCGTATTCATCAGGGATAAATATTAAGAATTATCCCAGTAAAATTTTTTACGATAATATTCTTATGACCGCTGGTGTTAGAGTAGTATATACTAAAGAAGACGGAACCAAAATCCCTGTTGTTGAAAGCAAATCATTCCGAATACGCAAAAAAACAATAACAACTATCAATCTCAAGATAAAAGCATCCACAGCTGATGCGTCTGTTGCTGTATCCATTGACGACAATCCGGAAATGGTTGATGGTGAAACGATTGACCTTGATACTACCGCAGGGACAGATGATGCACAGATCGGAACCAATTAAGAATACTGCAAACTTTAGCATTGGATAGCCACACGGCAGAAAAATTCTAGGAATATTAACAATCAAATATAAGTAAAAGAAAGATTATGGAAGAAAAGAAGTATGCTGCACCTGATGTAAAGGTGATTGAAATTGATGCACAGTCATGTATCCTCGCGGGATCAAATGAAGGCGAAGGCGGTGAATGGGAATCAGGAGGAGATTTGTCATAGATGAAGGCTCGTATTCTAGTTTCTGCGGCAGCACTGCTGCTTGCAATTTCCTGTACAAAGGAAAATTCTTCCGATGTGCAGAGCTACACCTTCTCTGTAGCCGGCACGCTCGAAGAACTTGATGTCATGCAGGAAACTAAGGTTACCCTGTCCCATACGATGAAGATGTCATGGACTAAGGGTGACAAGGTATCTGTCGTCAACCTTACCAAGGGGAAGGCCCTGGGTGGCTCATTGACTGCCGATCAGGATGCTACCAAGTCGACATTCTCCGGTACCGTCACCGGACACATCGATGATGGCGACGTGCTCTTCCTTATATATCCGGATTTGGGATATACTTCGGAGCAGGACTTCATCAATGCGAAAGTGGACTTCTCGTCTCAGGATGGAACGGACAAGAACGCGAAGTTCTGTGCCGTTTCCAAGATTGAGCCCGTCCTGGACGGTAACTTCATCAATGGGGATACCTATTTCACCATGAAGTCCGGTATGATCAACATCACCCTTGCCGATCTCCCTGCAAACACGACGATTGACGAGGTTCATATCGAGAATCTGTATTCGGAGATATTCCTTTCAATCAATTCTGCAAAGAGTGACATAGTCATCACGGGAACTGAAGGCACGATATCGATGTATCCGAACAGCAAGACCAGCGTTCATGGCACGAAGGGTCTCTACTTCGGCCTCGGTGGTGCCCGTTCGGTATCTGCAAGAAGGAAGGTTTCCGTAATATGCGGAGATGACATCTATGAGTCAGACATGACTAACGGTGCCATAGGAAGCAAATTCTACACGCTCTCAATCGGTGCATTCACGAAGAAGAACGTGACTGGAGGATTCAATATCGTTTATGACGATACAGATATGGAAGAGGGTGAAACCATTAACGTAGGCGATTAATGGTATAGTTTCAAAGTAATAAAATTAGAGTTATATAATCAATGAAAAAGTTATTTTATGTACTCGCAGTTGTACTGCTTGCAATTACGGCTTGCCAAAAAGAAGAGAATGCATCTGACAACGAATATGTTGAAATGTCAATAGGTTTGGGAGGCGAATTTTCTCAGAGCTTTTCTCCATTGACAAAGGCAGGCGAACAAACTGTTGACATCATTGCTTTCAACGTGTATTCACGACCGGAAGGAAGCAACGAATCATATGAGCGCTATGCCTATGGGTCATTTGAAAGCACCTCTGACATATCGGTCAGACTCATGAAGGGTTATCAGTATAAGATTGATGCAGTATCAGTCAAAGATTGTCAGTCAAGTAAGCTCAATAGTGGATATGTGTTATTGAAGAATTTACATGGTGGTTCTACGGGAGTCTACACAGATTATGCGAAGGTACCTACAAATGAGTTTATTTTTAGCACTTTTTACAGTTATCAATTTAGAGGCCGTGATGAACAAATTGATATTTATGCGGGAAGAACCATTGACATCACCCCACAGAATGATCAGGCCATTAACATCAATATGGAAAGGCTTGTTTATGGTTTCAGGCTCAAAGCTGAAAATCTCACAGAAGGAAAGATAGCGGTCCATGGCTTGACTGTAGAAGCTCCAGAAACTCAGGCAGAAGGAATATTCGCATTTACTTATCCATTAAGTCACCTTGGAGAAAATGATGGCCTTTCTACTACCGAATTCACAGTATATTGGACCAAGAGTGATGGTGCTGAGGTTCCTCTTGGAAAAACATCTCTTCACTTTAAGAAGAATCAGATGACTACACTGACAGTCAAAGTTGGTGACCAAGGTGTGGATGGAGGAATCGGATTGACTTATGAAGATGAGACTCCAATTGTAGATGGTGAATCATTCACAGTCGGAGACAACGGCTCTGTTGACAGTGATATCGAGACTAATTAAGTAATTTGGTCTAGGATCAGCTTCGTTCTGGGAAATGTGTGAAATTAGCGGTTTTACACATTTTGAGAGGCTGGCGACCCGTAAAATGTGTAAAAAGGACAAATACGCACATAATGTATAATACAAAAGAGGCTGACCATGATGGCCAGCCTCTTCTGCTGTTATGTTGGCTATTGATTAGTCGAGACTATGGATAGCGAGTCCTGAGCGGAGCTTAGGCTCGAACCAGGTGGTCTTTGGAGGCATGATGTTGCCGCTGTCAGCGATGTTGACGAGCTGCTTCATCGATACCGGATAGAGAGCGAAGGCAACCTTCATCTCACCGTTGTCCACGCGGCGTGCGAGCTCTCCGAGACCACGGATACCGCCTACGAAGTCTATCCTCTTGTCCGTACGGAGATCCTTGATTCCGAGAATCTTGTCGAGTACGAGATTAGAGAGGATGGTCACGTCGAGTACTCCGATAGGATCCTCGTCGTTGAAGCGGCCTGGCTTGGTCTCGAGGCTGTACCACTTGTTGCCGAGGTACATCGAGAACTGGTGGAGATGGT